>JAAUUW010000057.1 GCA_012030735.1 Acaryochloridaceae cyanobacterium SU_2_1 | reverse complement strand
TGTACAAATCAGGCTCTGAATCTAATACAGCTTTCAGGCCTTCACGGATAACGGTTGATCATCAACAATCAGAACGCGAATCATGGTCAATGGTCAGAGAAGTGGGTTAATTGGCTAATGTCTTTAAGAGGCCGGTGGGCAATCACGAAAGCTTAATTTGCCATTGGGCATCACTGTATTACAAAGGATTGCTCCCTCTAGATTGGCTCCCTCTAGATTGGCTCCGTTCATATTCGCGGCTCTAAGGAGTGCTCCGCTAAGATTAGCCTTGGCAAAGTTGGTATTGTTGAGGGTAGCGGCTCTCAGGTTAGCACCTTTAAGATTCACCCCTGAAAAGTCACAGCCATTGAGGTTGGAAGTTGCTAAGTTAGTGTTGGCAAAGTTGGCGCCGGTTAATTGGGTTTCTTCGATGCGAGAGCTTTCTAAAATAGCGCCCTCTAGGTTGGCGTTACGCAGATCGCTTAATTTGATGGTTGAATTTGTGAGATCGGCATTTTTCAAGTTCGCGGACTGCAGGTCATAGCTACGCAGTGATGCTCCTGCAAGATCACAGCCTTCACAGGCTTTGGTTTTACGTAATTCGGGGACGTTTTTAATCGCTTCTTGAGAGAGTGGACCCATTCTCATTTGGGCTAGGGCTGGATCCGCAGGAAGGATAGAGACCCAGACTAGGATCATCAGAATTAATGTTTTTACAATTGCCTTTAACATCCATAAACCTCAATGAACGGGTGAAAATATGCCAAACTACCGCAGACTTGACCGCCGTCCATTATAGGGCTGTGTTGAACTCGAGACCCTTTATTACGGCAAAATTGTAGAGTTTTGCAATGTTCTTGTGGGTTAGTCTTGATCTCGAAATAGTACATATGTGCTATATTGAAAAGCATTAATAACGATCAACTCTTTTAGCGAAGGCTTCTATGACTGCCATTACTGATATCGCTGAAAAGCAAAAGGCCTTGGATGGCGTACTCAATCTTTTAGAGCGCACCTATGGCAAAGGGGCTATTATGCGTTTGGGAGATGCCGCTCGGATGCAGGTGGAGACGATTGCTAGTGGAGCACTCCCGTTGGATCTGGCTTTGGGAGGCGGTTTACCCAGGGGAAGGGTGATCGAGATCTATGGGCCTGAAAGTTCGGGCAAGACAACCTTGGCATTACATGCGATCGCAGAGATTCAAAAGACCGGTGGTACTGCCGCCTTTGTTGATGCAGAGCATGCCCTTGATCCAGTCTATGCTGCAGCTGTGGGGGTAGATGTCAGTAACTTACTCGTCTCCCAGCCTGATTCTGGCGAAATGGCCCTCGAAATTGTTGATCAACTGGTACGCTCCAGTGCGGTGGATCTCGTGGTCATCGATTCGGTGGCCGCCCTCACCCCGAGAGCTGAAATTGAGGGTGAGATGGGCGATGCCCATATGGGCTTGCAGGCGCGGCTCATGAGTCAAGCACTGCGCAAAATCACTAGCAATATCTGCAAATCGGGTAGCACGGTAATTTTTCTTAACCAGCTCCGCCAAAAAATTGGAGTCACCTATGGCAGCCCTGAAGTCACCACTGGCGGGAACGCCCTTAAATTTTATGCCTCTGTCCGCTTAGATATTCGTCGCATTCAAACCCTCAAGCGAGGGGAAGAAATGTATGGCATTCGTGCCAAGGTTAAAGTTGCCAAGAACAAGGTCGCCCCACCCTTTAGAATTGCGGAGTTCGATATTTTGTTTGGCCATGGGATCTCCAGCCTGGGTTGCCTGCTAGATATGGCTGAGGAAACTAGCGTCATTATCCGCAAAGGAGCCTGGTATAGCTACGCAGACAGCAATATTGGTCAGGGTCGCGACAATACCCTGCAATATCTGGCAGAGCACCCAGAACTCACTGAGCATATCGAAGGAGAAGTCCGCCAAAAACTAGCCCTTGATCCAGCCCTTCCTCCACAGCCCCCAGCGGTGATGGAAGCAGCAAAAGCCAAGACAGCAGCATGAGGTTTCTTCTTTGGGCCCTTGGGCCTGAGAGTCTCCCATGTTTGCTAGGCCAGGCAGACATAAACCTTTTTCCCTAGGCTTTAGAAATGATCACCCATCCAGGGTTGAGGACCACTAAAGATAGTGGTCGCTTGGGCCAAGACCTCTGCTGGACCTGATAAAAAGCCTAGGGTCTGCAACTGCTCAGCGGTTAGCAGACTCGTATACAGGGGTGCCGCGCCTCGAATCGTGAGCTTCAGATGGCCCTTGCCCCCACTAGAGACCCGCCCCTGCCCCTGGGCCACTTGGAGTATCAAGCGCCCAGAATTGGCTGGCAATTGTGGATCTTCAACTTCCAAGTGCAGTTCTGCCTCTAGCCCCTGAGGATAGCCACGTAGCGTCAAAGCTTGGGGAAAATCGATCATTCGCATCAGCCAGCGTTCTGTCCGTTGCACCTGATAGGTTTGCTCCAGCAGCAGTAATTGAGCGGGATCAACGGGGGCACCGTACCAGAGGATATCTCTAGCCAAGGATCGATGGTCTGCAAGAAAAGTCCAATAGCGTCGAATAGCCAAGGGCGTTAGCAATACCAAATCTAAAATACGCAGATCATATCCCCCAGAAACAGCCTGATGGGTAAAGATCACATAGCCCTCAGGCTGCTGCTCAGTACCTATTAAAGTCACATAAACCGGGGTCTCCAGATCAAACATCTGTTCCCAAAGGGCAGGATGGCGATCAAGATTGCCATTGTTTTGCTGAGCCTGCTGCTGATAGAGCTTTGCGCATAACTCTAAATGGTTTGTATCTCCGGTAGTTAGGGGTAGGGTGCGGTCACTTGGGCTGCTGATTAAGGACTGGGTCGGCAACCGATATTGACAGTAAGTACCCGCCTGCTCAAAGCCAGCTTGACGATAGAGGTGAGAGGTCGATGCATATAAGGTGGCCATGGGTATTCTTTGCTGATGCAAGGTTTTGAGGGTTTCTAGTACTAGCGTTAGGGCTGCACCTCTGCCTCGATGTTCTGGCGCAATACCCAGCCCAGCAATGCCGCTCATGGTGATCCGTTGTCCCCCAAACCACTGGCCCATGGGGTAAACCCCTAGCCCACCGAGAACTTGATTGCCTTGGCAAACCAGCCGCAGATTCTGCTGGCCTAGCTGCTGAGTATAGGTTTGCCAATGGTTCAGGGAAACGTTAAAACACTGGCTGAGAATATGCCCCAATTGCAGTGCTTGCTGGGGGTTGAGGATGGGGCCTACGGTATAGGCAGGGTTCTGATGTTGGCCTACAGACTCTGACATGATGCATGAGGTTTCCAAGCTGTGCTTCAATTTAGCATTAGCCCCGATGACATCTATGGATATGTTGGTATACTAATTTAGCTTCGATGCTACCTTTAGCTGGGGATCAGTTATCCTCAGACTTGCAATAGGATCATAGTTAACGGATCAAAATTTGCGGATGTGGTGGAATTGGTAGACACGCACGCTTGAGGGGCGTGTGGCTTATGCCTTGCGAGTTCGATTCTCGCCATCCGCATAGAAGAGACTAAAGATTAGCCGGCGGGCTGGGGATCTTCCTTATGGTGATTCGGCGCTGCTTTTGTGAGGAGAGAAGAGCATATTATCCGCATTGCTGTGGGGGAACAAATTGACGCCCAGCCCAGCCGTCACTAGATAGATCGTACTCAAGACCACAATCATCAATAATCCTCCGGCTAGGCCCATGGATAAAAAGCGCCGTAAACCTGTGTTTTGATGTTTTAGATAGATGATCCGGGCGCGCTGATGAGTGCGACGATCTTTACCAAACAAAATGACGAAATAGTATTTTCTGCCTAACAGCACAAAGGATTTGCGCAGATCCAGGCGTTTGCGTGGGCGGTGGCTAGGGGCTAGCACGGTTGTGATCGCTTGCCGTTGCTCCTCTGTAAAAGAAGCAGCCATCTCAGGCGAGAATTTGTGAAGGAACTGGTCTAAGCGGTTGTTTTGGTCAAGGTGATCCGCTAGGTTGATATTCTCCGGCAGAGTATGGCTGGTGGTCATCAGACTGCTTCCCAAACTGTAATCGCACCATAACCAAGTTCTAATGGTGAGACCAGCGTGATACTACGGAAGTTTTGAGGCCAGAACCAGACTTAGGCGCTCATGGCCAACATCCGCTCAATCGGCTGGCGGGCGGCCGTACATAGATCTGTGGCCAAGGAAATCTCGGGACTGAGAGTTCGCATAGCCCAATATAGTTTCTCCAATGTATTCAGTCGCATGTAAGGGCATTCATTGCAGGCGCAAATCCCCTCAGGGGGCGCTGGAATATATTGCTTGTGAGGGGCTTGTTTTTGCATTTGATGCAAGATCCCAGCCTCCGTGGCCACGATAAAAGCTGGAGCGGCATTCTCTTGGGTATAGGTGAGTAAAGCTGTGGTAGAGCCTACGAACTCAGAATGGCGCAAAATCGTGGACTGACATTCTGGATGGGCAATCACAATCGCCTCAGGATGCTGAAGCTTCAGCTCTAGAAGCTTTCGCTCTGAAAAGGTTTCATGGACAATACAACTGCCTTGCCAGAGCAGCATCTCTCGTCCAGTCTGAGCCATGACGTAACGACCTAAATTTTGATCAGGGGCAAAAATGATGGGCTGATCCACGGGAACTTGTTCGACAATTTTGACTGCATTTGAGCTAGTACAGATAATGTCGCTCATGGCCTTAATTTCAGCTGTGCAGTTGATATAAGAAATCACCAAATGGTCAGGATGAGCAGCCTTGAACGCCGCAAAGGCGTCGGGGGGACAACTATCTGCCAAGGAGCAGCCTGCCTCTAGGTCTGGCAACAACACTAATTTATTGGGATTGAGAATCTTGGCAGTTTCTGCCATAAAATGAACGCCTGCGAAGACGATTACCTCGGCCTGGGTGGCGGCAGCTTGGCGGGAGAGGCCAAGGGAATCTCCTATATAATCAGCTATGTCTTGAATGTCTGGCTCTTGGTAATAATGGGCCAAGATAACCGCGTTGAGATCATTCTTTAAGGCAGAAATTGCTGCTAAAAGGTCGTGGGGAACCTGGCTAGTAGCCTCGGCAGCAGGAAAAGCGGTGGCAAACATGCTAGTTGATCGAGGTTAAAAAATAATAGAAGTGTGGGGGAGTCCTTGAATTATAGTTGGTTTTACCAAAAATATTGTAGAGGCGCTTGCCTGAAGGTGATCGGGGCATTAAGTCTGAATAAATAGATCTGAATAAATAGGCTAGGAAGCCTCTGCCGAGGGTTGCCCGAGTATAGTGCTTTAGTACGGGTGTCATTAAAAGTGAAAGTTGCAGTTCCGGAACCCTTGAAACTACGTGTTTTAATTACACTCCTTTAGTACGGTTTGATGTCTATCAAAATTACTAGAATCTCAGGCTGGATGCTCAAGGGGTTGCTCTTGCTCTTTGGCGGATGGGTTGGTCTGGATATATTGGCTAAGGGATTTGCGGAATATTCCTGGTTTGCCAGTCTTGGCTATCTGAGTATTTTTAAAACCCAATTGGTGGCTCGGATTGGCCTTTGGTTACTGGCCTTGCTTGTCACAGGTATCTATTTGGGGGGTAATTTAGTCTTTGCCCACCGGTGGCGGAATTCTGCCTCCGCTGCACGCTCGGCCAAAACATCAGGGGGGTTGAAGTTGAGCCAGCTATTGGTGGCGGTGGGGGGGATGAGTTTAGTGATGGCAGGGCTGTTAACCCATCTTGGCCAACTGATTGGTCAGTTTTGGCAGTCCCCCACTGAAATAGTAACGACTCTGCCTCGTGCGCTACCCCAATTCACGGGGGATGCTGCCCTTCTTGTGGTCAGAAATTGGCTGCAAAAGCCCTGGCAGCTTTTGTTGCTGAGTGGATTTTTGGTCGGAGTTAGTCTTTACCCTGGTCTGGTGTTGGCTGTGATCGCAGGCAGTCTCAGTCTCGGGATGGGGCTAATCCTCTCCAGTCAGTGGCCAGCGGTTTTAGTCTGGTTAAGGGCAACACCCTTTGGCAGCCAAGATCCGTTGTTTGCCAAAGATCTTGGGTTCTATGTCTTTACCTTACCCATCTGGGAGCTGCTGCGGTTATGGCTAACGGCTACTTCTGTGATAGCTCTCATCAGTGCCGTCTTACTCTATTTATTGGCAGACAATAGCCTCAGCCAGGGATGCTTTAGGGGATTTAGCCCACAGCAACAAAGCCATCTCCTTGCTCTATCGGGCATTGTGCTGTTAGCCCTGGGTTGGGGGTTTTGGCTAGATCGCTATGCACTTCTCTACTCAGCTCGGGACATTCTCTATGGCGCAGGCTATACAGATGCGACGATTAAGTTACCCACGGGAACTCTATTGAGCCTTGGGACAGCGGTCTTGGGGTTGATCTTTTTAGGGAGAGCGAGTCTATTTCAGCAACCCAGAGGGCCCATCTTACTGTGCCGGTTGTTAGCTGCTTATCTCAGCATTGTCTTTGTGGCCGGCTTTCTATTGCCTCGTGGAGTCCAATCTCTTTGGGTTGAGCCCAATGAGCTAGCCCGAGAAACGCCTTATATCAAAAGAACTATTCAATTCACGCGCAGAGCCTTTGATCTAGAGACGATCGAGGCTCAAACCTTTCAACCTCAAAATAACTTAACAGCTCAAGCTTTGAGCCAGAACGACTCCACGATCCAGAATATTCGGTTATGGGATACCCGACCCCTGCTAGAGGCGAATCGCCAACTGCAACGCATTCGACCCTATTACGAGTTTCCCAGTGCAGATGTTGATCGCTATAACCTGAAAGTCTCTCCCCCTCAGACTCAACCCTCCTCTCCCCAAGCAGCATCAGTCAAACGTCAAGTTCTGATTGCAGCCCGAGAGTTGAACTATGAGAATGTGCCCCCAGAGGCCCAAACTTGGGTTAATAAACATCTCATTTATACCCATGGCTATGGATTTACCCTCAGCCCTGTGAATACTTCTGAGCCGAGCGGCTTACCCAAATACTTGGTCAAAAATATTGGCACTAGCATGGATGAAGGGACCCTGCAAACAGCAACCTCGGCTATTCAGGCCAGTATTCCCATTGATCACCCCCGTATTTACTTTGGTGAACTCACAAATACCTATGTAATGGCGGGCACTAAGGTTCAAGAGCTAGATTATCCCAGTGGCAACGAGAATCAATACAACATCTATGATGGCTCCGGAGGCATTTTCTTTCCTCATTGGTGGCAACGATGTTTGTTCTCCTTATATCTCAAAGATTGGCAGTTGCTGTTTACCCGCGATTTTACCCCCCAAACGAAGGTCATCTTCCGCCGTCAAATTCAACAGCGGGTGCAAGCCATCGCCCCTTTTTGCGATTGGATAGCAATCCCTATTTGGTGAGCGCGGCAGTCGATCCCCAGTCCTTGAGCAAGACGCTCCAGAACAGGTCTGAATCAGCTTTTCCTGGCACATTGTATTGGGTGATTGATGCTTATACCGCTAGCGATCGCTACCCCTATTCCGATCCGGGTGCAGAAGCGTTTAATTACATTCGTAACTCCGTCAAGGTAGTGGTGGATGCCTATAATGGTTCCGTCTTCTTTTACGGCATTGATCTCAAAGATCCCATTCTGCAAACCTGGCAGCAAATTTTTCCAGGCATGTTTCAGCCCCTAGAGAACATGCCCCCTAACTTGCGAAGTCATATTCGCTATCCCATTGATTTGTTTCGTGCTCAGTCCCAAAGTTTGCTGACTTACCATATGACCGATCCCCAGGTCTTCTATAATCGCGAAGATCAATGGAAAGTCTCTAACGAAATTTATGGTGACAAATCGCAACCAGTCGAGCCTTACTATTTAACCCTAAAGCTACCGGAGGCGGAGACGGAGGAGTTTATCTTGCTCTGTCCCTTTACCCCAGTGCAACGCCCTAACTTAATTGCCTGGTTAGCGGCTCGCTCTGATGGTGATTTTTATGGCAAGCGTCTCCTTTATCAGTTCCCGAAGCGTGAATTAATTTTTGGGCCGGAGCAAATTGAAGCCTTGATCAACCAAGATCCGGTGATTTCTCGTCAAATCTCCCTATGGAACCGCCAAGGTTCACGGGCAATTCAGGGCAGTTTGCTGATCATTCCCATTGATCAATCTCTGCTCTATGTCGAACCTCTTTATCTAGAGGCGGAGGTCAATAGTGTGCCCATCCTCGCTAGAGTAATTGTGGTCTACAAAGATCAAATTGTGATGGCTGAAACCTTAGAACAATCCTTAGCCGCTATTTTTAAATCCAAGGATCCAGAGGTACCTGCCATTGTCCGGCCCTTAACAGAAGGTGCCAGCAACCCTCCTGCTGCTGCTGTGAGTAGTGAATCTTAATCCGATTGTTTCGGTGGCCATCGCGGCTGCCCTTGCCTCAATAACCCCTGGATGGAGGACTTGATTATTTTATTGAGGGTTTTATTTAAGGCTTTTGCAATTGTTGCAGTAATTGATTAAAGGGTTGCCAATTGTCCCCATGGGCAATGGGTTCCCAAACTGCCTCAATCTGGGAGCGGGTTATGACTGTGAGCGGATTATGAGCTTGCAACCGCTGGGAAATGACCGCTAGCTCCGCCTCTGGATAGTTTAAGAGTAAGCGGTGATAGACCTGTCGCCATTGGTGGAGTTGGTCTTGCCATGGGTCTAAGGTTGGCGACTCACTCAAAATATGACCCGGATCAACTCGCCAACTCGGCTTGAATTGCTGCCGGAGTTCGCCAAAAAATTGATGGTAGTTGACTTGTGATCGCTGCAAAAACTCCAAGGTCAACACCAACAGATCTGTCGCCTCCAAAATCTCTGACGGGGCAAAACCTAATTTCTGCAGCATCCGTTGTCGATAGGCATGGTCGTAATGGGTCTTAAACTCAGCCAAGCCCGCCCCTAGATCAACCGGCGCAATCACTCTAGCCAAGGGGTGTTGCAGCATCTCTAAATTCCAATGGCAGAGGCTGGGCTGATTGCCATAACTATATCGTTGAAAATGATCAAAGTAGGCTGCTGTGAAGCTAGGATCAAAGGTTTCGATAAAGGCATAGGGACCATAATCGAAACTTTCCCCTGTAACTGACATATTGTCAGTATTGAGCACCCCATGGCAAAACCCTACAGACATCCACTGCGCCACCAACTCAGCGGTGCGTTTTACCAACTCTGCATAAAAGCAAGGATAGCGATCTGACTGCTGTTGCAAATGGGGATAATAATACTCAATCACATGATCCAACAGAGTCTGGATTAAATCCCCTCGCTGCAAGGCATGTAATCGCTCAAAGCTGCCAAAGCGAATATGAGAGCGGCTAAATCTTACCATTACTGATGCACGAGTCGGAGAGGGTTCATCTCCCCGCCAGAGCGATTCGCCTGTTTCAATCAAACTTAGGCATCGAGAGGTGCGCACTCCTAAATGATGCAATGCTTCACCAGCTAACACTTCTCTTAACCCACCTTTGAGGGTGAGCCGTCCATCTGCACCCCGAGAATAGGGCGTTTGCCCAGACCCCTTGGTGCCCAAATCGTAGAGTTCGCCATCTCTGCCTCGGACTTGGCCATAGAGAAATCCCCGACCATCGCCTAAACGAGGATTGTAATCCCCAAATTGATAGCCGTGATAGCACAAAGCCAGTAATGGTTCGCGCCCTTGAAACTGTCCTAGGGCCTCGATTAAATCTAGGTCTTTGACTTGCTGAGGATCAAGTCCCATCTGGGCTAGCAGTTCATCATTGCGAAACCGCAAAATATGGTGGGGAAAGTCTGCGGCACTGACGCGATCGTAAAAACCCTCCCCGAGAGACTCCAAAGCCGGCTCAAAGTTAAGGGCTAGCAAGGGATTGCTGAGTGAAGTGATGGATGATGAAGGAGAGATCATAATATCGCAGCGTCTTACCTTGGGGCTGTTCTCATATAGTCTAGGCTGTTTTAGGCTAGCGAAAATTGAGGACAGAGCCAGGATTATGCTGTGTGCATCTGCAAGAGCATCGAAAAAGGGCTCAAGGGAGAAAAAACAGAAAGGCCGCTATTCATGATCCATCTTATGTAAAGATGGAAAAAGGTTACTTTTCTGATGGAAATAGTAAAGTAGCTGCCCTCCTGAAAAATGTAATGGTTGAGTCATGGAAGTTGGCGATCGCGTTCGTGTCAAAGAATCAGTAGTTTTTTTCCACCACCCAGAGCATCGCAACCAGCCCTTCGACATTAAGGGCTTTGAGGGTGAATTTATTCAGCTCACCACAGAGTGGCAAGGCCATGAAATCAGTGCCAATTACCCCTACCTAGTGAAATTTGACAAAAAATTTCGAGCCCATCTGGCTGAACATGAACTAGAGATCATTTAAGCTTCTTTTAGTTCCTGCCTACTTGCCCTAGAGCAATAACTATATGGGTCCTTAGCGATCCATCAATGTTTGCAAAGTTGCCAATAAATTAGTCTCATCGTAGGGCTTAGTTAAGTAAGCATTGGCTCCCAAAGTGTTCGCCAATTGGCGATGCTGATCGCTATTGCAAGTACTCAACATCACCACTGGAATCTCGGCAAGTTGTGGTTTGCGAATGCGAGACTCCAAAAATTCAAACCCATTCATATTAGGCATCTCTACGTCACAGACAATCAACTGGACCGCCACCGAATGCTCCTCCAGCTTCTCAATGGCCTGTTGGCCATCTATAGCCTGTATTACTTGATATCCAGATGACTCCAAGACCATAGTTACCATCTGTCTCACCGTTCTAGAATCATCAACAACCAAAACCGTTGTTTGTGAAGGAGGTCTTTTGGGGCTTGAGCTAGGCGGAGAGGCGAGGGATGTTGACTTTCCTGATCTGCCAGGAGCAGATCCCTTCGGTTTAGATAGGGGATTGAGTCCTAAGGTTTCGTTAAGCAACAGGGCAATGTCAATCACTGCATAAGGCTGATTATTCTCCAGGACTGTCTCTCCTGAGAAATAGCTGCAGGTCTGTTGTGGCGGCGTTGGTGGCTGTAATATCAGCTCTGGCTCTGTGATCAGCCGATTAATACTGACTTCTAGGGCCATGGTTCTACCCCCTTGCTGGATAATCAACACGGGAGATAGGCCAAAGGTCGCAGCAGCAGAGGTAGATCCTAGAGTAGAACCAGCGCTCAATGGTGGCAGCTCATGCTGTTCTTGGTTATATAAATCTGTCAAACGATGAAAGGGAACATATTGGTCTTGCCAGCTTAAACAGCATTGATTCCCATTGCCCATCATCTGCTCTGTCCTAGGAATTAAAATTTCAATCACTGCATCCGATGGGATCATAAATAACAAACGGTTTTGCTGCCATACAAATAACAAGGTTGTATTGAGAGTTACCTCTTGGTCTAGGTTAAAGGACTCAGCCGTTGGAATCTCAGCGATGGTCCCCCTAGATTCTCTGAGAGATTGCGGAGAAGTAAAGATGGCCTCAGAGTCGTCATCAAGCGGCACCCCTTCAGCCTGTAGGGCAGTATTGTAGGCTGACCTAAAGCCCGCCAAGGAAAGTTGACCGATGGAATAGGCTGCTTGCGGATTAATCATGAGCATTTCAATCGTAGATTGAGCAATGGTCACAAACTCGCTTAATTCCAAGACTTCGCCCCAGCCTAACAGAGATTCTGAGTGGGTCTTGAGTTCAGCCGTTAAATCATAGACTTGAGGGTTACTCAGCGCTTGCTGAAGTTGATCTAATATCTCGGCAACATCAGTAGTTAGAATCAAGGCGGTCACATTTTTCTCAGAGGCGACAGCCTGGGATGCTAGGGGTTCAGATGCCGATACAGAGAAGAGCTCTGCAGAGGAATCACGGTTCTCCAGCTCAAAATCAAGATCGGTGTTAGAAAAATTGGGTTTAATGCCTGATGACATAGACTTTGGAGATGTAGGAATATAACAAGATAAAGTTGCTTGCATGGTCTTGGACGCTTGCCGTAAGGTTTCAACCTGTTGGGCGGTGATAATTATTGGGTCTCGATGCAAACAACGGGTCAATGTCTCAAATTGCTGGGCAGTTTCATGCAGCCGAGCAAATTCCAGGGAGTCTGCTCCTTCTTGGATGGGTTGGACACTGAGCAGGAGAGAATCAATGGCAGAGGAGCTCGGATTCTGCAACAACTGTTGCAGTGTCATGTCGATTTGCGACAAGAGTTCTAGGGTTTCTTGAATAAAAAGTTGATGAGCAGGACTTAAAGAGTCGGCATGGTCCATCGTTGGCTTCCTAAGGTTAGTCATGAGGGGAAATGGACAATTCTCCGATGGAAAGATAGGGATTAAGTGGAAGGTAAATGGACATCCTGCTTGGCGGGTGAGATGTTGAGGGGCTGAACTGTCAGCAGTCTAGGTAGAGATCCTCTGCTCTGTTTGAAGTTGACTGAGCAATTGCTGAAAGGTCTGAGCAAGTTTTGAAGAGCTTGTTGTGGCAGTTTTTGTTGTGGTGTCGAGTTGAGTGAGCAGTTGTTCTGTAAAGGCAGTTACTTCCAGTTGTCCACTGGTGGTGTCAGTAATCTGGTGAACCAGATCAAAAAGGCGTTGATGAGAGCTAGCTAAGTTTTGCAATTGCTCTCGGGTGGTATCGAGGGGCAGAATCTCGGGTGTCAGCAGAGAGTTTTGACTCTCGGAAATCTGCGCTGACGCTATTTGGGCAGTTCCTTGTATATGGGTGATTAAGGGGTGAATATCTGTGATCGCAGAGTCTAATTGGCGAGTGAACCCATGCACTTTCTCAGCAATTTCTGCAAAGGCCTGGCCGGCAGTGCCTACCCGTGCAGCTTCTAAGGCTGCATTCATTGCTTGCAGTTGAATTTGCTTGACAATATGCTCCATTAAGCTCATTAGTTCTACGAGCTGTTGTGTGGGCTGATCAAGGGGTTGAACAGTTTTTTGAACGTTTTTGAGGAAGGTTTGTAGCGCTTCCAGATGTTGAGCCGTTTGTTCTAGTCCCTCTTGACTCGCCTGAGTGTTGGTATCAGCCTCTTGTTGGGTGGCGCTGATTTCGTTGAGAATCAGTTGGATATGTGCTGTGTTTTGGGCAATTGCTTGTACTTGATCTTGGGCATTAGTAAGCGTGGCTGTGGCATCAAGGTCTAGTAGATTAAAGACACCTTTGCTTTCTTGAGATAATTGCTGGATTTGGTGACAGAGCGTTTCAAATTTCTCTGTGGCCTGATTAGACTGAGCGACGCTCGTTTGACTGGTTTGATCCAATTGCTGAACGAGGCGGGCATGATCTAGGGCAAAACCGACTTGAGAAGCCACTTGAGCGAATAAATCAATTTCAACTTGTTGCCAAATACGAGGTCGAGAACATTGATGGGCAATTAATAGACCAAATAACTGCCGTTCCTTCAGGATGGGTACAACTAAGTTCGCTTTGACTTCAAAGGGTTCTAGTTGCCGCAAATGACATTGGCTTAACCCTGCTTTATAAACGTCGTTTGTTGCCTGAATACGACCTTCTCGATATTTTTCTACATAGTTTTCAGCGAAGCATGGATCCCTGATTTCTGCCCATAGGGCTTTAGGAAAGCCTGGCAAAACAGATTCAGCAATCACTGTTCCATAGTAGTCGGCATCAAAGCCATAGACCATTACTCGATCGGCCCGCAGAATTTTGCGAGCCTCGGTGACTGTGGTGATCAGCACATCTTCTTCGTGGAGGGATGTTCGAATTTTGTTGGTGATATGCTTGAGAATCTTTAATTGAAGAATTTCTGCATCTTGTTTTTCTAGTAGGGCAGGTAGATGGTTCTCTATTAGGTGAATGTTACTTTCTAGTTGCCCGATGGTATCGCGACTGGGGCGAGCTTCAGTGCTAGGTTGCATGGTCTTGACCATCTTGTTAGAAACCTGCGTTGCTCGTAGCACTGAGCTGGTAGCTCGATTCGCTAACCAAGCTGCGATCGCACCTGCCACAACAGCCGTAACAGCCGTTCCCCCCAGCAAAAGAGACCATCGCTCCTTCACAACCGTTGAACCAAAATTAGGGGGATTGAAACTTGCCTTCGACGGTTGAGATTCAACCATCTCCTGCTCAATGACCTCACCCGTCCAGTAAGTTGCGATCCCCACGCCCAAAATCGGTAACAGACTAACAGCTAAGGCACAAAACAACATCTTTGCCTTAAACAAAGATACTGAAGATGTTTCCTCGCTCGCCCCTGTCGACAAAGCATCAGATCCCTCAGAATGCTCACTGGGATAGAGATTAGACAAAATACCAGGCAATTGCTCCCTATCCATAGGAGCCATCGTCAGATCAGGGACAGCGAGAGGACTATTAGAGGGATTCTCAGCCCCTAACCCATTACTAGATCCAGTAATTGGCCTCGCTGCTTGTGCTAAATCCAGAGATGTTTCTTGAGCAGCATGCTCTTCATCACCTTGCCAATCTAAACCATCCTGTGGTTCATCCTTCACTTGATCAGACTCGCGATCATCCACAGAAGAACTGTCTAACGGAGAAGATGACGTCATTTCTGAAAACCCTCAATGTCTTATGTAAGCAATGGATCAGCAAGCAGTGAATACAAAATCTAGATTTAGAGAATCAAGCTTTTAAAGCGAGGGCGACAACTATTGCATATTGCAAACTTATGTATCTGGTGATTTTCCGATGTTTAGAGAGAATTTGCAACCCTGAGAAAACTATCGTAAAACAGCCCCAACTTACCACTCGTGTTATGGGAGTGATTTCTAGTTTTATTTTGCCAACACAAGCCTTCGCCAACCCTCTTGTTAGCTTGTCCGGAAGACATCTAGACAATAAGTAGACTATTTGATCCTAGATCTAGACTCAACTATCACAGTCTCCAGCCGTTGAGTCATCGTCACAAATCCCAACCGCCACCAGCCGCAAACCCCCCGTCGCGATCCTTTACGGTTCAAAGAATCGACAAAACAGGCAGGCAAATGGCCAATCGGTGCCTGCTGCTCAAACTGCAATTCATTGTAATTAAGCCATTCCCCATCCACCAACCAGCCCACATGTTTGCCAAAGGTCTGCCAAACAGCATAATCCAGAGTTCTACGTCCCCCCAGCCTTTGATAAAGATGTTGCTGCACAGAGAAACCAAAATGTCCACCACTTAACTCTGTCCACAGCCTATCTATGGTTTGTAAATCATTGCCAGGGAAATTCTGGAGACAACCAATCGTTAATGCTTTTTGATCCTCTATACCTGCAATTTCTAACATTAAACTCCAGGTTTCTTGATCCGCAGCAGCATAATTGTGTTGGGCTAATAATCTCTGGAGATGAGTAAAGTCAGCTCCGACATCACTCACTAATTCTGTATTAGGGATAGAAGAAATCATCAAAGGCTGAAAAGACTTACCAGAAATAGCCTGAACAGAGGTTTTGCTGTTCCTCCTCGGACTTAACGCCTGCCAAACTTCCACCGCTGACTGGTAGCGCTGCCTCACGTCAGGTTGTAGTAGATTAGCAAAAATAGAGCGCAGCTCAGGCCCTACCTTTACCTGAAGGCGGTGCCACATCAAATGGCGCTGTTGTGGGTCTGCAAAGGGATCAGACTCCGTTTCGCCCAAATACCCCGTGAGCAATCGCGCGCCTGTCACCGCCAGACTATGTAAATCGCTGGCAACTTCAACTCGCCCTAAAATCTGTTCAGGTGCAGCATAACCGGGTGTTCCTGTTACCGCCTGGGCCGCACCTGCAACTTGAAAAGAACCACCAAAGTCAATTAAGACTAAAGAGCCATTTGGTTGCCGTAAGATATTTCCTGGTTTGATATCGCGGTGAACAACTTTCTGCTCATGAATGAACTGCAAAATGGGCAATAGCTCCATAAACAGCTGGAGGACTTGTTGTTCCGTAAACAGTCCCTGTTCAGTTGCCTCTTTAAATAAATCTTGGCCTTCAATAAACTCTTGAATTAGATATAAACGTCCCTCTTGCTCTAAAAAAGCTAGGAGCGACGGAATTTGAGGGTGGTTGCCCAGTTCCTTAAGAATCAGTGCCTCTTGTTTAAATAAAGCAATCGACTTATCTAAATGACTAGAATCAATGGGCGGCGGTAGAAATTGCTTAATCACACAGGGGGTTTGCAAGCGGTGCTCATCCACCGCAGCGAAGGTGCGGGAAAACCCTCCAGAACCAAGGGAGCGAATCGCTCGATAGCGACCACCCAGTAACATTTGTGACTCACATCTTTGACAAACTGCACTATCAATCGGATTGGAATGAAGGCAATCAGGGTTAAGACATTGAGACATTTCCCAGGGAATAACGATAGGATCCTCTACAGGGCGATGCGGTGTAGATGGAGAACCTTGCGAAGCAGATGAAAAACCAAGGGACATGGAGCAGCAGGACTAAAGATCAGAGGTCTAGCACTTAGAGAGTAGCTGGGCCAAATATAGACTAGTTACTCCCTATTGTCAGCTATTGGGCATTCTCAACGCTATGAACTTCAAGCTCTCACTATCTAAATAGATCTCCATTAGATCTCCATTTTGTAGGACATACTAGCTGATGAAGACGCCCAGTTAAGAGATAGGCCTGTCAAGGAACATCGATATTCTGAAGGGTAGAGGTTGACGTCTCTTGCTCAGGGGGAGTAATCGCTTGGAAAGCAGCTTTGCGAAACTGATGATAAAGATCAACAATTTTTAACCTTAAATTTTCAGAGGAATCTGCTGCAGACGGTGTTTGTGAAGCCTTTGTCTCTGGAATGTTCCTGTCTTCTTGGTCAGGGGGTGAAGCTATCCTCGCAGGATCAGTCAGGTCGCTTGTTGTTGGCGACAAGGAGTCTTCTTCCCCGGTAGAAGAATTAGAGATAGGCCGCTGTTCTGATTCTGGATATTTGAACAGGGGGGCATCGCTTTGTCAGCATTTACTTCTGTGTCAGGAGTCTGCTGAGGACTGTCAGCCTGAGAGGAAGGTTCTGGATTAAATTGCTGAGAAGATACTGGTGTTTGCAATGCAGATGTCTCTGGGGATGGAACTGTAGGCGAGGGCTCGAATATGGCTTGGTTTAAGGGTGGGATAGGATCAGAGAGCAAGGGCTGCAGTTCTTGAGGAGGAACTGTGTGAGTTGCCGATGAACCGATTGATGGGTCCTGAAGGGGCAATGATGCAGGAGGCACATAATTGGGGTCAACAATACCCCCTACCTCAGTAAGGGTAAGTTCTCCCTTCAGTAATTTAGCTAAAGGATCCTGACTGTCTGGAGAGAGTTGAACTACTCGAATACTGTCGTTGAAGGCATTCTCAATGGGTTGGCCTCGCTGATCGGTCAAGGTCAAGCGCACCCAATTTTTGCCGGGCTTAAATCCTTTTAAATACAGAGGCTGCCACGTATTGATGGTAAAGCGCGATCCATTAACAGTGACTTGGACTCTTATATTATCTGGTAAAGCTGATCCTAAGTCTTGACCTAAAACCTGGGGAGTTGACATCTGGCGCAGGTAGAAGTCCAATAGGATTGGCTCAGTGCTATAGGTACCTTGCGGATAGCCATAGGCGAGCAATGGCTGGGCCGGATCAGGATGATTATCTTGGTTGGGAGTAAAAACATGAAAGGTGACCTGGGCATAGGCCTCAGCATTTTTAAAGCTTTCACCCCAAGGGCGTGTTGCAAATGCTCGAAGGGTATGGGTCCCAGGGGCAAGTCCTGTTAACTCTAAGGGCTGGCTAAGGTCGTATAGAGCCTGAGACGGTTGGTTGTCTAGGAGAACTTCAAGATGAGGTCCCAATCCCCACTTGGCATCCTTAAATATGGGTAAATCCTTGACTTGAAAACGAACTGAAACTCTGTCATCGCTAAGCAATTGATCGGCCGCTGGGCTGAGTATTTTTACTTGGGGTTGATAAGTTGTGAGGCTTGCCCGGAGTTGTTGAATGACCAGTGGTGGCGAAACCTCGACAAGATCAGTATCTTGAGATTCATGACCCAAGTCCTTCAAGGCGAAGACAGGCTGTTGAATCCATATCATTAAGGCCAAGACCATCAACATAAGGCTTGTGAGCCATCGGACAATTGCCTGCTGACAGTACATACTCAACATCCCTAGAATACTGGCTGAACGGTGGACATGCCCCAGGCTCGAAATTCTCGCCTAGGGGAACTATACCGGAAAACCCTCGCTCCCTAGAGTCATAATCAATCTTTACGAAAGGTAAAGTTTATGAATGGGACAAGATTGCAACATATTCATAAACTTTACATATAGTTATATTGTCGATGATCCCCGATTATAGAAAATATTGGGACTGTACATCGACTCTACTCAATCTTTAATTCCAAGGGTTTTCTATAGGTTGCTAAGCTATAAATATCAAGGAGTACAAACATTTATCAAGCCTCAAGCTTCAAGAGTAGAGCAGAGCAATAAAATGTTGTAAGCCTGTCAAAAGTAAAGGTTTATTAACTTTTCTAAAATTCCTCAAAGAGATAGTGTGATCTTGGTTAAGGAGTGCACCTCCCCAAGCACCTTAATTATTGTTAATTCCAAGAAAAAGTCCTGTCAG
>JAAUUW010000197.1 GCA_012030735.1 Acaryochloridaceae cyanobacterium SU_2_1 | reverse complement strand
AAGGTCACCAAAGGTCGTGCCATCGATAAGGTCTTCATGAATCAAAATGGGATTTTCCATATCTTTATGATGCTCTATACGGCTTCCTTACAGTCTAATTCAGACTTGTGTGTACACCGTAGGTGCTTAGGGGTAATCATCCTCATCCTAAACTTGAGGCGAGCAGGAGAGCGAGACGGTCTAAGGTACAGGTATTAAGGCATCGGGCTAATGGGGAACTTACCCAAGCTCTAATGCTGCGATATTTTAGGGTAAAGCAATGATTGCTTTACCGCCCGCAATCGGCAGAGCGTAAGCCAGTTGGTCAAAATCTAGGTCTGGTGGGGGGATTAGATCTTGCGGAATAAAGGTCCCTCGATGCTCAGGGGTGACTAATAGTTGAACTGCAGGAATTGCCGATAAGGGCGAGACAGAAATTTCTACATAGCCCCGAATTTCTAGATTTGCAGCTGTTAGTAAGGCTGGATTGATGATGATGTCTGGCTGCAGAAGAAAAAGCCCCGTATCACAGGCAGGTAAAGTAACCGTCCGTCGAAATTTCTTACCCCCGGGCAAGGGAATAAGGGCACTGGGATCATTAGAACCAATCACATCAAAAAATGTGATTACATTAGTACTGAGATCCGGTGTGATCGCCGTAAAATCAATATCTAAAGATACATCACTGTTTGGATCAAGGTTAGAAATGGTGAGGAAATAAGCTTGGACGACGGTACGAGCGACGCCAGGAGGGCCAGCTGGAGCAATTGGCTTCACTAGTATTTCAAAATTAGAAATCAACATGCTTGATACTCATTGAATCACAAAAACTATCTACCCTAACTGTCAGAACAAGGGTAGTAATTTATGCAAAAAAAGTGATAGGAACGTTTGCCGTTAAAGCTTTTACTTTGGGGATTCTCGCTTTTTCTAGCGCTTCGATGATTTGCTTGCGGAGTAGTGTCACCCTCGGATCACTCAATCAACGAGAGGTCGCACCCCTTGCCTCTGCCTCAACTGGCACTAGGGGTGATGAAAGTTTCATGGTAATGCCTTAACCTAGACTTGCGTACTGTATCTATTCCGAGTTTACATGTCAGAACCTGCAAGGACTGTCAGTATCTTTCATAAAGGGGAGGCGCCAATTCTTAAGAAGGCAGGGGAAGTCATCTTCACCGAAGGGGAACCGGGCGACGTGATGTATGGCCTGCTCATGGGTGAAGTTGATTTAGTTGTCAACGGTAAAGTGGTAGAGACGATCCATGTTGGGGATGTTTTTGGCGAAGGTGTCTTGGTGCATCCCTCCGGGAAGCGGGCTTCGACGGCGGTGGCTCGGCAGGATTCAAGTTTGGTTTATCTGAACCAGGAGCGGTTTTTATTTGCGGTGCAGTCGACGCCAATGTTTGCGATTGAAGTGATGCGCAGTTATTCAGAGCGGTTGCGGCGTTTGAAGCATTTGATTTAGCTCAAGTAATCAATAATGGCTTGGGCAATGGTTTGGGTGCCATTCTTAGCCAAGCCTTGGCTCGATTTTGGTGGTTGCAACGGTTGGTACAAAAATTCCCAGGCAGTTTCGGCTAATTCTTGGGGGGCGAGCAAATAATGATGGGCATATTCTTGTAAGCCGGCGATCAGATATTGCGCCTCAGCAAAATCTTGCCGAGGTATCGAAATAATGGGGACATCAAGCAGGCAGGCTTCGGCAAAGGTGCCATAACCTGGTTTGCTGATCACGCGACCACAGAGGGGCATAAAGTCTACAGGACGATAGAGGCGATCAGTGACCTTAATCAGGTTGGGGTAAATCTCGGGGGCCAAGCGATCGAAGGTGATAAATTGCCAATCAGGGAACTGGGACAGGTTGCGGTAGGGCAGGCTAAGGCCTAGGCCACCAAAGGTGAGGAGAGTAGTATGCTGGGGATCGGTATGGATGCCAAATTTGCGCTGTAGTTCTAGGGGGGGTATAGAGGGGAGTGCCACCGGTGAGACCCACATCCACAATGTTGGGAAAGGCTGACATTGGTGCGTGAAAGGGAAGGCGAAAGAGGCGATCGCATTGCCCAAAACAGTCGTTGATCCAAGCTGTAAACTCCGCAAACTCTGTGCCCCACTGCCCATAAATTAAATCCCAACCAAAATTACTGGCCATCCAGCAAGGGATGCCAGCGGTTTTAGCAATCACTGTTGCTAGGGGGGGGGATATCGGCAAAAATAAGCTGCACATTATGTTGGCGCAGATAGTCGACCTCACTGGCCACCAGATGATCTTGATAGCTACGAATCTCTTGGAGTTGAGCTAGGGTTGCGGGTAAGTTCATGCTAAGGCTGTCGCTTTGCACGACCCCAACATCCAGCACAGCAGAATGATAGATAAACTGTCCCGGCAAGGAGGCTTTAAGGAGCCAATGGGGAGCGTTGGTGGCCACAATTAACGGAATTTTAGGAGCCAAGCGTTGAACTTCGGCCAAGATCGCGGCTGTGCGGGTGGCATGACCAAAGCCGTGATTTGTGATGGCGACATATAAGGCCGGTGGTGACATGGTTACCATTAGGCCCGAGTTAAGACAAATAGGCTATCGTTATTGCCCCGGCCAATCCGCAAATCTTGATCTAAGTAGGTTGTCTCTAACCATCCTGCCGATGGGCTAGAGTTGAGCGGAATCGTTAAGGCTAACAGTTCTGCCTCAGTTTTTAGTCGGGTGATCAAACTGTCTAGGGACGGGTAATTCATCAAGGCTTTGAGGCCCAAAATTGACCGTTCAAAATTGACTTGGACGCGGCTATCTGAGACAGGTATCAGGCGCGCTGCAACGCAGAGAACACCTTCTAGCCAAGGAATTCCTTGTAATTCTAAGACATTGTAAAGCTTCAGCTCTGGAGCAAGAATACATTGGTAGATCGATCCGGCTGGAATCACTGGTAGGCGAGCTAGGCCCAAGAGGTCTGGACTGGTGGTGTAGATCAGTCGCCATGTGCCACCCAATAAGTTGGGGCTAAGGAAGGGTTGAGGGGTCGGGTTTAAGGCTTCTACTGCAGAGACTTTGGCTGCAATTTGGGCGCGGATCGCGCCGGTGGTGATCACGCCTCGGTTTGTGCCTGCGATCGCAGCGAGTAATTCAGCTTTGGCTATCATCATGTTTGCTCTTGAAGGGAGCTTGTCCCAGAAATCCACACTAAAGAACTGGGATCCTGAGTCAAGCCGCTGCAGCTTCTATAACTAGGTCAACTTCTAGGCCTTAAGGCTGGGTGAGTTTAGCAAGCCTCCCAGCAGGTTGTTTCTGAAGGTGAGGATATGCCAACTCTTGCGCTCGGTTAACCCTCTACATTCCACAAATCTATCACAAGACCGTGAGGGTAACCCTATGGCTAACCCCACCCATTGTTGCTCAAGCGAATTTTGCAATGGTGAGCAATCCACCAGGGATACGGATACTGAGCCTGGGAGTTTTCCTCCAGACTTGGCTTTGAAAAGGGCAGCAATTCTGCAATTCATTCGCACTACCAATCTCAAAGGGTTTTCACTTGGTTAGCACAGGCTATGCCTTACCCATGACACCGCTCACTTAAGGGGTAATTAAATCTCTAAAAACAGATAGAGATAGGGCTTTCAAATTGAACCCCTTAAGTGACTCAATCGCTATGCAACATAGCCTTTCC
>JAAUUW010000003.1 GCA_012030735.1 Acaryochloridaceae cyanobacterium SU_2_1 | reverse complement strand
AGGATATCTTGAGCATCGTCGCAACACACCGATTGGAATTCAAGTGCTCTGGAAGGATGGGCTAAGTTAAATGACCTGATGGAGGGCTGGCTGTTGGCCACCCAGGAAACTTAGCGGGAAAAGTCAGGACTAGAACAGGCTTCCTGATCTTTTCAAACCGCCTCTAAGGAATCCTAAAATCTCTCCGATGATTGAGGTCATTCAGCAAGGCGACTATGCAAACCGCAGAAACCACAACCCGATCTACCCCAAACGAAATATCCGGCTTAAGCAGAACAAGCTGAGTTCAAACGCACTATCACAGATGCCAGTAACATTGAGCCAGGGGTAGACATCGGATTCAACTTTTTTCATACCGTCCATCCAATTTCTTGCCTGTTCAGAAACATTAGCTAAACTAGGATCGTCCCTCAGGACAGACAAGGCTTTCTCGCTTCTGCCTGCCATCCTTTGCCCTGGAATATAGACCATCTCCTATGCCCAAACGCTTTTCCTGGATTTTACCCAACCAACTTGCCGTAGGGTCCTTCCCCCACCAAACCACCTCTGCTTCACAGCTCCAGCGAGAGGGAATTACGGCTATTCTGTGCCTGAATGAAGAAGCAGAGCAACCCATTCCCACAGATATACAGCATGGGTTTCTCTGGCAGCGAGTGCCAATTCCCGATGGATTTACTGGCGGTATTCCTACCGAGCAGCAGTTTGAGGATGCTCTCACAATCCTGAATCGTTGGCATCGCAAGGGGCATGTTGTATATGTACATTGCTTAGCAGGGGTAGGGCGGTCGGCCTCGGTTTGTTCACTATTTGTGGCTCAAAAGCAGGGCATTCCTTTGCCAGAAGCCATTGCCTATGTACAAGAGCAACATCACTACGCCTCGCCTGATCCTCACCAAGTCGCGACCATGGAGCGCTTCCTCGCCTCCACTGTTGCCAGCTAGCCTGTCGGGCTTGACAGGTTACCAAGCGCTTTTAGTGTTGCACCCATTGACCTTAGCTTTAACAGAGGGTTTTAACAGACCGACTGAGGCGTTCTTTAGCCTTGCCAAGATCGGGTCTGGATAGGCCCCTGGGCAATTATATTTAAATCTTGGAACGTTGAGGTTGAGGCAAAATGGGAGATCTCACAGGCTTGGGGACGGGTCTAGGCATATTGTCGGCTTGTATTTGGCTAGGGTTACTCACTCTCCGGGGTGGATTTTGGCGGGCAAGGCCCAGGCTAGAGGTTAGCTCTACACCTCAGCCGGCTGGGGATTGGCCCACGATTTGGGCGGTAATTCCAGCACGCAATGAAGCCAGTTTATTGCCTGCAACCCTCAGATCGCTGCTTCAGCAAGACTATCCGGGGCGCTTCGAGATCTGTCTCGTGGATGATCAAAGCACAGACGAGACCCAAGCCGTCGCACTGCAAGTGGCGACTTCCTTGGGCAAAGACAATGCCCTGAGGGTGATTACCACACCGCCGCTACCACCGGGTTGGTCTGGCAAATTATGGGCAATGCATACAGGAATCCAGACTGCTCTAGAGGCCGCTGCTCCTCAAGAACCCGACTATTTCTTATTGACGGATGCCGATATTTTCCATGATCCAGATAATCTTCGCAGCCTAGTTAGCAAAGCCCAGGCAGAACAGCTAGACCTAGTGTCCTTAATGGTGCTGCTGCGCTGCAAGAGTCTGTGGGAGCGGTTATTGATTCCTGCCTTTGTCTTTTTCTTCCAAAAGCTCTATCCCTTTGCCTGGGTGAATCGACGCGATAAAGCAATGGCAGCGGCAGCAGGAGGCTGCATCTTAGTCCGTGCCCAGGTTCTCGCCCAAGCGGGCGGTATTGAGGTCATTCGCTCCGCGCTGATTGATGACTGTGCCTTAGCGGCGGCGATTCAGTCTACACCCGATCCTGCCACCTCCGAGCCTCACCGAGGCATTTGGCTGGGCCTCACTACTGCCACAAGAAGCCTGCGACCTTATGAAGGCTTAGGCAGTATCTGGTCTATGGTGGCCCGCACTGCTTATACCCAGCTAGATTATTCGCCGGGGCTGCTGGTGGGGGCAGTGCTGGGGATGATTTTGGTCTATCTAGCTCCCCCCTTACTCTGTGGCTGGGGGCTGCTGGTGGGCAAGGGAGGCTTAGCGATCTCAGGTCTGATCCCTTGGGCCTCAATGACCCTCGCCTATCTACCCACCTTGAGGCTCTATCAGCTTTCACCCCTCTGGGCAATTACTCTGCCTGGGGTAGCGCTGCTTTACAATCTCATGACCCTAGATTCTGCACGCCGCCATTGGCAAGGCAAGGGAGGAGCCTGGAAAGGCCGAGTCTATCCAATGTCTGGAGAAGATCATCAGACCCAAACCCCCTAACCCCTCAGCGCCAATCCTTACAGACTAGCCCGCTCTGCCCGTTTAGAAAGCACCCAAACCGCATGAATTGAGCCTGGTAGCCAGCCCATCAAGGTCAGCAAAATGTTGATAATCAGGGTAACGCTAAACCCCTCAGCGAGGAAAATACTAAAGGGAGGAAGCAAGAGCGCCAAAAAAATATCGAGTAATTTCATTAGGTCTCAGCTCAAATATGCGATCGCTCTCATTCTAGAGAAAGTCTCAGCTAGCGTCTACCGCCCTCTCCTCAGACAGGAAGAAGGCTGAGGAAAACAGTGACAAACCCTCACAAGAGAAGCCCTCATTATCCGGCTTTGGGTCTAAAATCTGGGCAGCGGAACGGTTTATTATATTCTGTATAAAGACAGTATACAAAAGGCAATTAGTTTCAAATTAATGATTCCATTTTCTCAAACCATCTCCATCCGCCCCAAGCCCACCTTTCTTGCCTTCGGGTTGCTAGGCGCTCTGCTTTTGGCTAGCTGTGATAACTCCAAATCCTCGCCATCTTCATCCCCCACTCCCACAGCACAGACCGCCAATACCCAAGCCCCCCAGACTAGTCCGCCAGAGACGAGTAACAGCCCAGCGGCGGATGTGAACCTAGCCGATATTGTGGGCACTGCAGAGGATGGCTGGCTGCCCAAAGCCATTGCTCAATACCCTTTCAAGCGCGACATGAAACCAGAGGCTGTCGGCAAGCTGGTACCGGGGGCTGAGAAAATTTCTGAATTTGGCATTAGCGAAGTGGCCGTCCAGGATATTCCAGGAATCGAGAAATTCAAATTCAGCTTTTTTAGAAGCGGAAAAGGATCCTAAAAAAGCAAAAACCCTCTATAGCGTTACCTTGATCTTTGATCCGGCCTTAAAAAAGGCTTACTCCTATGAAGACCTTGCCCAAGCCTTTGCTAAAAAGTATGGCAAGGCCGATGCTGAGGAAATCAAGAAAAAGATTGTGACTTGGGTTGGCCCAGACTTTGTGACCGCTCAACTCACAGACAGCATCACTGCCCTGGAAGGCTATCAATTTCAAGTGGTGGTGCCTAAATCTTAGCTCTCCTCTTGCTTGGACTGATCAAGCTGGGCGACATTAGACTGGGTAAACAGTGGGGCGAGGGACAAAACCTGCAACCGTTGCTGGACCTGCCAAACCCAAAACAGTAATAGACAACTCAAGATGATCACGCCGTTAATAACGCCGTTGATCGTGCCAGCCTTAGAAAAATCTCCCAGGGGATATCCCAAAACAGTCCAAAGCGTAGAAAAAGTCTGTCCCGTTTCGAAGGGGACTGCCAAAATCCCTAACACGGTTGCCGGCACTACCATCCAAATGGCGAGAAAACCAAAGGCCCACATGTAGGGATTACGAATTTTGAGGGTAAAAATCCACTGAACAACGGCTGTATAAATCAGCAAGATCACGCATAAACAGAGGGCAACACCTAGGGCAGCTAGAGTGCGGCCCTTGCCAATCCCAAATAAGAGCAGCCAGGGTAGAAAGAGCGCATTGATAATCGCGAGGTTAATGGCGATCGCAACTAACACCGGGCTCTTATCCATCCAAACCAAATCTGGCCCAAATCGACGAGGATATCGACGATATCGCAACCAATCCAGCAATAGTAATCGATGGGGGCAGAGAGCCAGAAGGACCATTAGCACCAGGGCAAAATTGAAGGCATAGAGCAAAGCGGTTCCCTCTTCGGGGCTGGGTTGAAAGCTATTGGCCTTAGTCACCACCAAAAAGCCGACAACCAACGCCTCGCAACAAGCCACAATCGCATAGCTTTGCCGCTTACTCATCAATACCCCATCAGGGCTGCGGAATAGACGCATCAGCATCGCCCAGATTAAGGTGATCGCCACAGCCATCACAGCTAAGCTAAAGCCATGGGAAATCCAAGGATTGAGGTTGATGGTCTGACCAAACCATTGAATGGGATAAGTAATATCTCTGGAGTTATAGCCATAGTCTGATTGCTTGTCAAACCATTGATTAATCCCCAAGGGCATCCAAGTGATTTGGGTTTGCCAGGTCATATAGAGGGGCACAAACAGCAAGAGAGACAAGGCTGAAAAGGCAATGGCTGCAACCGATTGCTGACCCATAATCAAAGCCTTGGCACTGCTGATGAGGCCATACAACACCGCTAAACTAAAGAGGAGGATGGCACCAACAATCAGCATCAGGTAGTAACTCGCCAAGAAGGGCAGCGGCATCCCTCCCTTCAATCCCGCAATAACATGTAGAGGCATCGCCAGAACAACTGCTAAATAAGGCAATAGTGGCACACCTAAGATTTTGCCTAACAGAATCTGATGACTAGGCCGGGGACTGAGGCGAATAAAGTTGAGAGTGCCACGCTTGGCTTCTTGGTTAAGATCACTAACCAGATAATAGGCCCCCAAGCTAAATAAGACATAGGGCAAAATCCAGGTGATGGCATTGGCCAGATCGGCCCAGCGGGCGATGACGGATTTTTCCTCTTGCTGGGAGAACAATAGCCCTAATAAGCCTTGGCCAATCATGGATAAGAGGATAGTCGCAGCGATGCTGCGCGGACGCAGACGACCTCGACCTTCGCGCAGCAGTTGGGGGTTCCAATTGCCCAAAGAATTAATGAATGCTGATGTCATAGAGTGATTGGCCGGTTATGAGGTTTGTCGGTAGCCCATTTTGATAAAGATGTCCTCAAGGCTTTCTTGGCTGCGATGAAAATCGAGAATGGGCAGATCGGCAGTAATCAGCGATCGCAAAAACTCCACCATTTCTGCCTCTGTGCCCGAGAAGCGCACAGCCAGATGCTGTTTATCGGGGACCGCTTGCCATTCAGGAATCAGGGGATGATTGTGCAAAAATTGCTCTAGGGGGGCTAGATCTCCTAGGGTTGCGATCAAGATTTGCTGGTGCTGATCACGGTTATATAAGGCTCTTAGCTCTGTGCTCTCCACAAGCTGGCCCAGTTGCATAATACCAATGGAAGTGCAGAAATCTTCTAAATCGCTGAGAATATGGGAAGAAATAAGGATAGTAAACCCCTGTTTTTGTAATGTTTTGAGGGTTTGTCGAAACTGAACCCGTGCCACGGGATCTAAGCCCGAGACGGGTTCATCCAGCAGCAATAAGCTCGGGTTGTGAATGATGGTGCGAGCTAAACTCAGTCGCTGTTTCATCCCCCGTGATAGGCTGCTAATGGGGCTGTCGCGTTTATTCTCTAGGCTGACGAGGGCCAATACTTCCTGAAGGCGATGACTTAAGGCTGGTTCTTCCAGATAGTAGAGCCGACCAAAATAATCTAAGTATTCCCAGACCAATAAGTCATCATAAAGCGGAAAATCATCCGGCAGAAAACCAATCTGACGCTTGATGTCAGGATTCGCCTCCTCGTATTTTAGGGTCTGGCCGGCAATCGTAATCGTTCCTTGGGTGGGGGGATCAGCAGCGGCTAACATCCGAATCAAGGTCGTTTTACCCGCTCCGTTGGGACCAATCAAGCCATAGATTTCACCCCTCTGAACCTGTAGATCGACCTCGTTCACCGCAATGCTCTCACCAAATTGCTTGGTTAATTGGGTGGTGGTGAGGGCGGCAGAGGGATTGTTCAAAACAAAAACCTAGAAGGGTAAATAAAGCACTGTGAGTTATTATCGATGATTGGCACCATAGCTCAGTGATATGGGTCACATTTTGATGGGCGAGGCGGTTGTTCCCTCTGGCTTCCAAAAGTTGCGGAAATCTTCATCCTGCTGACTTAGGGATGCCGATGCTACCCCCCAGGCCTGGAACTGCTCCACCAATCGCTTACAAGCGGGTCGTTCCGTTGCATAATGGCCGGCGTCTATGAGAATGAGGTGACGATCTCGACTTTCTTGGAACTGATGAAACTTACAATCTGAAGTTAGGTATGCCTGAGCACCCCTTTGGCTCACTGCCTCAATATAAGCCGCTCCAGAGCCGCCCAGCACTGCCATCCGTTGAATCAATTGGCCTTGATCTACCCCTGGAGAGATCAATAATTGGGGCGGGTTTAAGATGGATTGGATCATGCTCAACAGTTGCTGGAGAGTCAAGGTGGGGGCTAGATCGCCAACGCGACCATATCCCAAACCCTCTTGGGTAGAAACTACTGGCTCTGCCCCTTGTAAATTGAGCAACTGGGATAAAACATCAGCGGTGCCATCCCTCACTTGATCGAAATTGGTATGGGCACTGTAGAGACCAATCTGATGGCAAAGGGCTAGCCGGATCATCTCGGCAATTGGCTCTCCCTGCTGTACCGATTTGAGGGGGGTAAAGATCAGGGGGTGATGGGCAAAAATCAAATTAACGGGTCTACCAGCTTGTTGACTTGCGATCGCCTCGGCCATCACCGCCAAGGTTGGGGTCAAACAGACCAAAACATGGGCCGGTTGATCTAGCACGCCTGGCTGAATTTGCCAGCCACAGTTATCCCATTTTTCCTGCCAATGGGGGTTAGCCCAAGCTTCAAATTGATCAATGAGCGCTGCAATTTCCATAGCCTTAGCTTACCGTTCTGGTTGGCTAAAATTCTAAGACACCCATCACTCAGCCCGATTCTTCTACAGCCAGTTCATCAGGTCAGCAGGTTCCGAGAAGTCGAGCAATGCCTCGCCAAGGGTTTCGAGTTTGTCGAGGGTGAGGGATTGGATCTGCGATCGTAACTCTGGGGAAATGTCACCGATGCGACGAGTGAGCTGGCGGAGGATAAAGTTCGGTGGGGCTAAGTGTGGTGAAGGCAATCGGTTCACCCAGCAGCTAGGTGGCAAAGTCAGCGGGGAAGTTCTCTGCGAGGAATTTGCAGGTGGGGTCAAACATTGGGCGATTGTAGCAGAATCCCTGCCGTGGGTGGGTTGGGCTAGGGTGAGGGATTCATTGGGCCATCTGATCGCGTATCAGAAAATCTGTGGGATTTTTCAGCAGAGCGTGACAGCGTGATCTGGAGTCAGCCAGTGATCAAGGGAACAAAGCGTCGAAGGATCATTCTTTATACTGTAATGAGTCCAGATGAAGGTCCTTATCAGCATGTATCGTATATTAATGGCTGAGGATGAACCCCGCATTTCCTCTTTTGTCCAAAAAGGATTGAACTCCCATGGGTTCACTACCGCTATTACTAAAACTGCAGGTGAGACTTTAAATCTGGTCTTAGGGAGTGAGTTCGATCTCTTGATTCTTGATTTAGGGCTACCCGATCAAGATGGTTTGAAGGTTTTAGAGGAACTGCGCGGTCAAGGTGCAACGCTTCCCATTATTATTTTGACGGCTCGAGACGATATCTATGATAAGGTGACGGGCTTAGAAAGCGGAGCCGATGACTATATAACCAAGCCCTTTCGATTTGAGGAGTTGCTGGCTAGGGTTCGAGCCCGTTTTCGGGATACTTCATCGGTCAGCTCATCAATCGATGAGGCACTACAGGTGGGTGGGATTCGCCTAGATTTGCGAACTCGGCGCGCCCAAATTGGCGATCGCACCATCGACCTCCCCGCCCGCGAATTTGTGTTGGCAGAAACCTTTTTTCGCCATCCTGGGCAAGTTTTGAGTCGGGAGCAGCTTCTAGACCGCGTTTGGGGTTATGACTATAGCCCTGGCTCTAATATTGTGGATGTCTATGTCGGCTACTTGCGCAAGAAGCTGGGCAACGACGTGGTTGAAACAGTGCGCGGAATGGGGTATCGTCTTCGGGCTTCAAGCTAAGTAGTCGGTCCGTACCAGCAGAGCAATGAGTGATCCCTTAGGCAAGTCGAATTTAATGGAAATCATGAGAAAGTTCTCATGAAAGTGGGGCATAAGTTTCATGCAGATAGGGCAGTATAGATTGATACAGATCTGTAGTATAGAAGTATGGCAATAGCTCAGTCTGAGAGCAGATAAAGCTTGAGGGCTAGAGAATACGGTAAATGCAGTGTGCTTAATTTTAATCGTTGAAGATGAAGCGCGACTCGCCGCTTTCGTTGAGAAGGGGTTGCGTCAGAACGGATTTAACACTCGGGTGATCGGGGATGGGGAACAGGCACTGAAGGAGGCGAGATCGCAACCCTTCGATTTAATGATCCTAGACCTCGGGCTGCCTAAAGTGAACGGCTGGGGCGTTCTTCAAGAGCTGAAGCGATTGGGCAATGTCCAACCTGTGATTGTCATGACCGCAGAAACGGATGCCAGGAAAGTCGCCTTAGAAGCCGGTGCCCAGGACTATATTCCGAAGCCCTTTCGTTTCCAAGATTTATTGACTGCGATCAAGGCACAGCTAGCCTAAACTTTGCTCTTTTGACGGGCGTTGTAGTCTCTTCAAATGCCAGTTTTGTGGCCAGCTTCAGACACAACCCATCCTAGAGACAACAAGGCCCCTCTATCTACGTAGTTGGTGCAGCCAGCGTAGCAACAGGGAGAAATTCAGGACAGCTTCCCTCATCGTAGTAGGGTTCAAAAGTGCATGAATACATCCTCAACGACTGGAACCTAGCTTGACAATATCTTGAATTTACAATGGCTGGCTCTTGGCTTGGCTTATTGACTAGGAACGGATAAATTGGCTGTTTGGGTTTGGCTATAAACCGCATTACTTTTGGTCGTTTGTTTGATATCGACTTGATATTGAATGTCATAGCCCGGTTTTAACCAGGCACTGAAAAAGGGCTGCACATCCAAGGTATAGACGTTCTTCTCTACATTAACGCCATCACTGGAACGGCCAAGGGGAGGGACGCGCAATTCAACACTGTGTCGAATTTGATAGTCCTTTGACTGGAGCCCACTAGCGGATTGTTTGCTGAGGCAAGTAACTTTCAACTGAGTGCCCTGCAGGAGCGATCGCAGATTGCCATCAGCCACCAGCACTAATTGTCCCCACCTGTTTTTGGCTAGCAACTTCGTCGATGCGGAATGATTTCACTCGATTCGGTGAAAACCCTCCGGTAATAGCCATCACCGTCAATTGACCCTGTTTATTCAGCTTGTATTCTAAGGTGCCAGGTAGATCAAAGGCTAATTGGCCTTGGTTATTTTGCACCTGAATACTGGCACCTATTCTAGTATCACTAACCTCCAAATCCGTCGGAGATTCAGGGGCTTGCCAATCAATGCGGTAGTCCAGATGGGCTGTCGAATTGAGATAAGTGTAGGTATCTGGAACATCGGAGCTTGGGTGGAGCTGCGATCGCAGCCCTGTTTTTTGCGTCCAAATATTTTTGACCAGATTAACCTGCTGGCCCATCAGTTGTGCCAAAGGCGCATAGTATTCCACCTGTTCTGAGGGAATATCCCCACGGGGGACTAAGGTGGCTTTACCGTATTGCCCAGGGATCTCGGCTTTGCCATCGCTGCCTTGTTGGCCCACTGCTCCCCCTTGGCAGTGAAAACGCTCTGTTTTGTAGACACCCCCGTACTCCCAGCGATAAGTCCATTGTGAATCATTGGTGTTTAAGGTTGGATGATGGTGCTTGTGATCTAACCCTGCTGACCCGGTACAGGGACCTTGTTGACGTTCATCTTTAATCCATGGGGCATCCTGTACATTTCGTTGTTTCCGATAGCGTTGCCACTCGCAATAATTGACTTGCCAATCGGTCTCTGGACAACCGCAACCATTACCCCCTCGTGCGCCCCGCCCTGCCCGTCCCCCCAGGCCGCCGGCATTGGCGAGATCGGCTTTGACTTGAGGCACAATTATCAATGCGTAACTCCTACGAGATATCGAGATAGTTATTTATCTCAGTTATGCACCAGTTTATTTTGGAAAGTCTAACTGCATCTACCTTTGACTCACCCTGTTAAGGCGCCTTTGTCAATGCGTAACTCCTATGATCGTTAACTGGAGGAAATTAAATGGCCAACAAGCAATGGCATCAGTTATTGACTCCCTTAGCTTTATTGAGGTTACTTGGTTTTAGAAACAGATTACGGAAAAATAATCTTCACGATACTGCTGCGATCTCACCCACAGATACACTCCCCCAACCTCAACCCAGCCCCGATGGTCGTCATCTATCCGCCCGTACTGTGGACGGCAGTTTTAACGATCTGGATCATCCAGAGATGGGCATGGTGGGAACACGCTTTGGTCGCAATGTACCGTTGTCAGAGACTTTCCCTGATCAGGACTCAATCTTGACACCGAACCCAAGAGCGATCAGTCGTCAATTAATGACCAGGGATGAATTTATACCCGCCACCATTTTGAATGTCTTGGCTGCCGCCTGGATTCAGTTTGAAAATCACGACTGGTTTTCCCATGGCACCAATCAAACCCAGCAAAAGTTTCAATTGCCCTTAGCAGAGGAGGATGACTGGCCTGCCGAGCATCGCCCCTTAGAAATTGGTAAAACCGCCATCGACGAGACTCGCAAGGGGAACGGTAGCTCAGCCCCCCCCACCTTTATTAACCATGTCACCCATTGGTGGGATGGTTCACAGATCTATGGCAGCGATCTCGAAACTGTAGATCGGCTTCGCTCCCATCAAGGCGGCAAACTGATCATTGGCGATGATGGCCTATTGCCCCTCGATGAGAGCGGTGTTGATGCCACTGGCTTTAACGATAACTGGTGGGTAGGGCTGTCCTTGCTGCATACCTTATTTGTCAAAGAGCATAATTGTATTTGCGATCGCCTCCACCAGAAATATCCCGATTGGTCCGATGACCAGCTCTTTGATCATGCCCGGTTAATCACTGCCGCCTTAACCGCCAAAATCCATACCGCCGAATGGACGCCCGCCATTTTACCGTTACCCGCCACAGACATTGCCCTCAATGTCAACTGGTCTGGCTTCCTAGGAGAAGATTTCCGGTATATTTTCGGACATATTGGTGAAGGGGAGTTACTGAGCGGCATTCCTGGCTCCTCCACTGACCATCATGGTACGCCCTACTACTTAACGGAGGAATTTGTCTCGGTTTATCGGATGCATCCCCTCATCCCCCGATGACTACCAGTACTACTCTCTAGAGGGTCAGCTATTGCAAGAGCAAGACTTCTTTGCCTCTTCTGGTAAGCGCACAAGAGCCATTGTGGAAGAGATCGGCATGGAGAATCTTTTCTACTCCTTAGGCATTGCCCATCCAGGGGCAGTGACCCTGCATAACTTCCCTCGCTTTTTGCAGATGCATAGACGCGACAATGGCGAAGTATTTGATCTTGCAGCGGTGGATATCCTACGCGATCGCGAACGGGGCGTTCCCCGCTATAACCGCTTCCGAGAACTAATCGGTCGGGGGCCTGTCAAAACCTTTGAAGAAATCACCAGCAATCCTGTCTGGGTCAAGGAACTACGCGAAGCCTATAACGACGACATCGACAGTGTCGATTTAATGGTGGGCATGTTTGCCGAAGATCTACCCCAAGGCTTTGGTTTTAGTGATACCGCCTTTCGAGTCTTTATTTTGATGGCCTCACGGCGACTGAAAAGCGATCGCTTCTTCAGCAAAGACTACCGCGCCGAAATATATACCCCCTTTGGCCTGGAATGGATCTACCGCAACAACATGCTGACTTTGTTAAAGCGTCACTACCCGAAACTCGCCCCCGCCCTCGTCGGCGTCACCAACGGCTTCGCACCTTGGCGCAATCTTAGTTCCTAGGGGATCACCATGCATAACCGGACAGAGATTCAAAAGTATTGGCCCACAGCCCACGACTTCGATCCTTACCCTCCGACTATCCCACTTGGTCTGCCCAACAGAAGCAAACCTTTCTTTGGAATGAGCGCATCCTCAAATCTGCCTATACTAACAACCCACCCCTCCGCCGCATCGATATTCTAGGGCTATTGTTGACCGCTCTCACCACCAAGATGGATCGACAAGAAGATGAGGCCCCTAGTCGTTGGCGCAAGGCGATCCATGCCCATGGCAGTGTGGCAAAAATTAAGTTTGTACCAGCAACTGACACTCCGTATACCGGATTGTTTAAGGATCAGACTATGGACTGATCAGGGCTTCTGTGACCGGAGATCCTAGCGATCGCGGTTTTGCCCCCGGCTTGGCCATCAAGTTATTGGCGGACCATCAGCCTGCCGGTAATTTCTCGGCCTTGGTCTCCCTCTCTGGCCAAGGTCTGAACCACAACTTCTTTGCCCATGAATTCTCTAATATTGTGCCCGTAGTCAATGAGTTAGGGCCAAGGATCACTAACTTGATTTTTCGTCGGGTGACTAAATATCCCACCCGCATTGACCTCCAGAACTTGGGAATAGTCACCCAGCAGGGCCAAGCAGAAGCACAGCCCCAAACGCCCACCCAAGTATTTTTGGTTCCCAATCCTGACCTCCAGTTTGCCGAAGGCCCCCATGACTTTAGAACCGATCTGGCCAGTATCGATCTGGGTTGCCAGTTGTTCTCGGTCTATGCCCTTCCTGGAGAGCAAGGTAGCGGGACGATGATGCCCACTAATGCCCGTCAGCAAGCCCAGCAGATCGGCCATCTAGAGACAACTTCAGCCTTTGTGACCTCCTTCTACGGTGATAGCCAACTCTTTTTCAGACATCAGCGGTTTCGTAACCAGTAGTTCCATAACCAATCCTTTCCTCATCAGTCGTCTTCTCATCAGTCGTTCATGGCTCTGCACCCTAAGGACATAGACATGGCTCAGGATATTATCTTTCAACCCTTACAATGGCGGAATCTCACCCTCAAAAACCGCCTCCTGCGCTCCAGCATTTCCGGTCGGTGGGATAACTATGACGGCTCGGGCACCCAAGCACGTATCAATTGGGAAGAACAATTTGCCCGGGGCGGGGTGGGAGCAATTATTTCCTCCTATACCCCCATCCATATCGAAGGTCGAATTGTGCCGAATGCAGCCATGATTGACAGTGATCAGCGCATTCCCTTCTGGAAAAAAGTAGGAGAAACCGTTCACCAGTACGATTGCAAATTTATTCTGCAACTCAGTCATGCTGGCCGTCAGCGTGATATAGACGGGGTTGAAAATACCTACCCCACATCCTTTCAGTCCAGACCAGCCCTCAGCTCCACCAGCACATCAGAGCAGATTCATGGGTTTCGCTGTCGAAACATGACCCAGGCCGAAATCCGGCAAACTGTTCAGCGCTTTGCCATGGTGCTCGCCGGGCCCGTCAAGCAGGACTTGACGGGGTGGAACTGCATAGCTCTCATGGCTATCTCATTACCCAATTTCTTAGTTCAGGCATTAACAGGCGCACCGATGAGTATGGCGGATCCTTAGAGAATCGATATCGGTTCCTGCAAGAAATTGTGCAAGCCATTCGCCAAGAAGTCGGCAGTGATTTCCATCTGCAGGCCAAAATTAGCGCAGTGGATTACAACAATGTTCTGCCCTGGGAGAAACCTGGCAATAGTCTGCAAGATTCAATTCAAGTTTGCCAATGGCTAGAGCGAGACGGGGTGGATGCCATTCACGTTTCTAGAGGCAGTACTTTTCCCCATCCTTTACTGCCTGCAGGCCCTTTCCCCTTTCAGATTGCAACATCCACCTACGACACAATGATCTCTAGTGCTCAGTGGCGAACATTGCTCAATTATTTCCTCTTTCGCAGCCCCTTGCTACGGCCCTTCTTTAAATGTATTTGGAACCGTCTAGAGCGACCTTGGCAATCTCCGATTACGGGCGATCGCATCGAAGCAGCCTCCTTATCTAAATTCTTTCAAGAACAGATCTCAGCCACTGAGCTACAGGATCTCTTGGCGCGCTATCAGGGCACAGTGATTGAAGATGCAAGGGCGATCAAGCAACGTATAAATATTCCCGTCCTTTGCACCGGTGGATTTCAGCAAGCCTCTCTTATTCGCCAAGCCCTTCAAGAGGGGTTTTGTGATGGCGTCACCCTCGCCCGTACTCTGGTGGCTAATAAGGACTTAGCCCATCAGTTTGCAGCCGGAAAAGATATCCCAGAGCGCCCTTGTACCTACTGTAACCAATGTCTCGGCAGCTACCTCGAATATCCCCTGGGCTGCTATGACCTCAGTCGGTACTACAAACGCTCAACGGAAGGGGCTAATCCTGCCGATCGAGCCAAGGCGACAACAGAAGCCCATGAAGCCATGATTCAAGAGGCGATGCAGGTTTATACTCCACCCCCTCAGCCCTTTAGTCCAGTGCAATCACAATGACATAGGGTTGAGCTTACCCAGGGTATGAAACCGATACTGATATCTGAGGGAGTGATATTTCAATGAGCCATTCACCCAACTTGGTGCAAAAAATAGGTCGCCGCTTCAATCAACTCGTGATCGGATTGGTGAGTTTAGTCCTCGTTATTATTTTGGTTTTGGCATGGCCTCTGCTAACGGCTCGCACGCCCCAATATAGCAACATCAACGATCACTTCAAATACGGGTCCATTGGCGGTGCATCCACCATGGGCATTCCCTACTGGATTTGGCAGGTGCTACCCGTCATGTTTCCAGAGTATTTACCCATTCAAGACTATAAAATTTCTGAAACTGGTTATACCCAGTTGGGGTTTCTCCAAGAACTAGGTCAAGATCTGCCCATTGGTTTTGCTAAGGATAAACAATTGGGCCTGGAGGTTGTCACCAATAACTGTGCGCTCTGTCATATGGGTAGCCTGCGCGATAAGCCGGACAGTTTGCCCCAGATCGTATCAACAATGCCGTCTAACACCGTCAATTTGGCAGCCTATTTCCAATTTATTACAAGTGTGGCTGAGGATCCTCGGTTCAATGCACGGGAGATGATGCCTTACCTCAAAACTTTAGGTGCCAATTTCAATCCTCTTCAAGCTCTGCTCTATCGCTATATCGCAATTCCACAGACCAGGGCATTGCTCAGTGTGCAGGCTGACAAACTCAGTTTTTTAGCTGATCAACCCTTGTATGGCCCTGGGCGGGTCGATACCTTTACACCTTATAAAACTCGCACCTTTAATATCAATTTGAAGGATCTACCCTCAGCAGAAATTGAGGCAGCTGCTAGCGACTTTCCTAGTATTTGGCAGCAAGAACCTCGGGAAGGGATGCAACTCCATTGGGATGGTAATAATACCTCGGTGGCGGAACGCAATAAGAGTGCAGCCTTGGCCTTGGTTTCACCCACAAATATAAATTTTGCGTCTATTACCCGCATTGCAGAGTGGTTATGGAATCTGCCTGCCCCCACCTATCCCTTCGCAGTGGATGCAGATCTTGCAGCTCAAGGTCAACCCATCTTTGAAAACAACTGCGCCAGTTGCCATGCCTTTGGCAGTGAAGGGGTCGGTCACATCACACCCATTGAAGAAATTGGGACGGATCCAGGGCGATTAAACTCGTATACCTATGAGTTCGCCTCCAATCAATACACTTTGTTTTCTGACATTACTTATAAAGGGGAGGATCAGCGGTTTACCCATTTCCGTAAAACTAATGGCTATGCTAATCATCCCCTTGACGGACTGTGGTTGCGCGCCCCCTATCTCCATAATGGCTCGGTACCCACCCTGCGAGATCTGTTAGAGGCTCCTGAAAACCGTCCTGCTAAGTTTTATCGCGGCAATGATGTTTACGACCCAGAGAAAGTGGGCTTTGTTGCAGATGTTGCAGCAGCCAACGGCAGCAAATTCTTCGAATACGATACGTCGTTGCCGGGGAATGGCCATGACGGCCATCTCTACGGCGTGACCTTGTCTTCTCAAGATAAAACGGCCTTGGTGGAATACCTCAAAACACTCTAAAACTGCCGAGGATCCTCGCTATAGGAGTTGGAGCAATTGCTTGTATGAATAATCAATATGCAAAATGGTTTGGTCGCGTGGTCTGGGTCGGAATTGCGGCCAATATCCTGTTTATCATTCCCACCTGCTTTTTCCCAGAGTGGTTGCTATCGCTGCTGCATATGACGATTCCAGTGCCGATTATCTGGGTGCGGGCAGCAGGTCTATTGCTGCTGGAAATTAGTATTCTCTATATTCCAGGTGCGATCGCACCCTATCGCTACCGTGCCACGGCTTGGATGTCAGTCCTGGTTACCCGTGGCGGCGGAGCCTCTTTTTTCTTCATTGCTGTATTGTTTTTCGGTCAAGAACTCGGCTTTTATCCATTGCCATTATTGATCTCATTTTTGGGGTAACAGAAGGCATCTTGCTCTATTTGGCAATGCAGGACCAAGAGGCGTTGGCTGCTGCCGCAAAACTCAACATGTAACATCCCCGCAAGGGCTGAAGTTATCGAGGACTTAAGACTATGGGCGTTCTAAAATCAAGAATTGGGAGTGCAATTGTAACCACCCTCCTCATTCTCGTTCTCCTCGTGGGAACTGTGGGCTACATCGGCTGGTATAACCTGCTGCGGGAGGTAGACACCTACATCGAATCGCCTGCAGAACACTTCAAATACGGATCCATTGGCACTGAGAATGATCAAGGCGTTCCCTACTGGATTTGGGAGGTTCTACCGCGCCTATTTCCTGAACACTTACCAGGGCCAAACGGCTATACCTCTTTAGGATTCACCTGGGAGGAAGGTAAAGAAACCCCTGTAGGAGTGTCTAAAAAAACGATCGGTTTCCCCAGACAGGGCATTACCTGTGCTGTTTGCCATTCAGCCACTTATCGCAAGGCTCCTGAGGATATTCCCACGGTTGTGCCTGCTGGCCCATCAGTGAAATTTAATTCCTTAGGCTATGTGCGCTTCCTCAAGGCTTGTGCTCAAGATCCGAGGTTCACGGCCGATTACATTTTGCCTGAAATTGAATACAACCATAAACTATCAGTCTTAGATAAATTACTCTATCGGTTTCTGATTATCCCTAGCACTCAAAAAGCGATGCTGGAGCAAGGAACATCCTTTGACTGGACAGACTCGCGACCCGACTGGGGGCCAGGGCGTATTGACCCCTTTAATCCAGTGAAATTTGGCATGTTAGAAATACCAGTGGATGACACTATCGGCAACTCCGACATGATGTCCCTTTGGAACCAAAAGCAGCATCAAGGGTTTGCTCTGCACTGGGATGGGCTAGAAACCTCGCTCACCGAAACCGTCAACACCGGTGCCCTTGGCGATGGTGCTACTCGCAAGTCAATCAATATTGCCGGACTTGAGCGGGTAGAGAAATATATTTCCGAACTGGATCCGCCCACCTTCCCTTTTCCCGTTGATGAGGTACTGGCGGCTAAGGGAAGCCAAGTTTTTGAAAACAGTTGCGCTGCTTGTCATGCCTTGGGAGGAGAACGGACTGGCACAGTCATCCCTCTTGCCGAAATTGGCACAGATCGCCATCGGTTGGATATGTGGACCGAAGAGGCCGCCGACAAATATAACAACTTTGCCGAGGGCTACGACTACGACTTTGACCAGCTCCGTAAAACCGATGGCTATTTAGCCGTCGCCCTCGACGGATTATGGCTACGCGCCCCCTATCTTCACAATGGCTCTGTTCCCAATCTCCAGGATCTGCTCAACTCACCTGACCAACGCCCCCAGGTCTTTTACCGGGGATACGATGTCTACGACCCCCACCTCATGGGCTTTGTCTCAACAGGATCCCCCGCACAACAATCTGGGTTTAGATACGAAACCCAACTGCCTGGAAATAGCAGCCAAGGACATCTCTACGGTACAACTTTGGCTGCTGAGGATAAAAAGGCATTAATTGAATATCTCAAAACCCTGTAGCCCAGGTTGCGTAAACCTTCTGCAGCAAAATAAACACCCATATCTTTCCAAGGAGCGACTTAAATGTCTGCAAAACTTGTGGCAATCGGCGACAGTTTAACCCAAGGTTTTCAGAGTGGCAGCATTTCTAAAACTCATCTTGCTTTTCCGGCAATGCTGGCTCAATCTCTCAAGGCTGAGTTCAAAAGTCCCGATTTTTCTGGGGAAAGCGGTCTGCCTCTCAACCTTGAAACACTCCTGAAGACCTTGTCTAACCGATATGGTTCCCGGATAAATTGGCTGGAATTTCTGCCCGCAGTACAAACTGTCAAGAGTTTTATGAATCGTACCGAAGATTATTGGGAGCGAGGTGAGGGTATTCATCCCTCCTCTACGGGGCCACTCCATCACAACCTTGCCAACTGGGGATTTCAGTGGGTTGACTGTTACACCCTGTCCGAAGAGATCTGTCGTACCCAAATACCGCTACCCAGAGAGGATCGTTTTAACCAGGTTCCAGAATTTGCCCAGTACCGAAGTGTCCGTCGCACGCTTAATCCTAGTTTCAACCCCCAATATCAGCATTTAACCCAGATCGGTGTTGCTGAACAGATTGCCAAGCGAGACCATGGCATTGATAATTTGATTGTTTGGCTAGGAGCTAATCACTGTCTCGCCTCCGTCGTCAATTTGCAGTTGACCTGGTCTGATGGCACAGAGCTAGACAACTTGGCCCATCACCGAAGCTCTACCCTTTGGCGGCCAGAACATTTTAAAATCGCCTTAGATCGGGCCATTGATGAACTAGCAAAAATCGAGGCCAAACATGTATTTATTGGCAATGTGCCCCATGTGACCATTCCGCCTGTCAGTCGAGGCATTACCCCTGGCGCAGCGGCAGGCCAAGGCCAAGATGCAGCGGGATACTTTGAGTTTTACACCCATTTTTGGATTTGGGATCGGGACTTTTCTCCCCAACACCATCCCCATTTAAAGAGAGATGAAATCCGTCAAATCGACGCCACCATCGATGAATACAATCAGATGCTCCACCAAACAGCGCAAGATAGGGGTTGGCATTTGGTTGATATTTGCACAGTCTTAGATCAGCTGGCCTATCGGCGGCGTCAGGGGAGCCCGAGCTACAAATTTCCCTTGGGACTGGTGCAGGCTTTAGCGGCCAATCCCTCTACCCAAGCCCGGGTAGTCGAGGGTCAACCCCTTGTAGATAGTCGATACCCCTGGATTGATCCAGGTCAGACTGATCCAATGCTCAAATATAGGGGTGGGCTGTTTGGTTTGGATGGCATTCACCCCAGCACCTTGGGCTATGGAATTGTGGCCCATGAGTTTCTCCAGGTGATGCAGCAGGCTTGGGCCCTCAAGGGTGAGCAGGTGGATATTAATCCACTCAATTGGCAGCATATTGTTGCTAGTGATACGTTGCTCGTCGATCCGCCCAACAACCTAGGTAGTCTACAGGATACCCTCGGATTTCTCTATAGCCAAACTCCCTTACTAGCCCTCCTAAGAAATATTGGAGGGCAATTTGGGTAACCTTACTGACAGGCAGTCCTATCCTTAGGTCTCAACAATTTCCAACAGGTCACCCTGGGATATCCGTAGATCTACGGAAGACTGATCGCTAGTCTCTCCCTACTCTTTGGGGTAGCGGGAGGCGAGTTGTTTATGGCTGATCAGGAAGGTTTTCTTGCGATTCACAGTAGCGGCTGAGGCGAGTAGGGGTTGATCTAGCATGTTGTCATCTCAGGTGTTTGGAGATTTTGAGTCCAATCAACAGGCTAAGTTCGGTTCTTTGCTAGCTGCTAGTCCGGTCGTCTTTTTCAGTGCTCAGCTAGAGGATGGTGAGTTAACAACAGTTTCTGAGAATATTTCTAGTTTATTAGGATATACCTCGTCGGAGCTGATGGCAGAACCCAGCTTTTGGCTCTCTCTTCTTCATCCTGAGGAGCGGCTACAAGTTCTCCAGACTCTACAAAAGATGTCTTTAGGTGAAGTACAACGCTGCCATTATCGGTTGCGCCATCAGAATCAAATCTATCGCTGGGTTCAGAGTGATTTTTATGTGATCGAGCCTTCTCCTGCTTCCGGATCACAGATTCTGGGATGTTGGCTAGATGGCACGGAGTCTCATCAGCAGCAGGTTGCGTTGCAACGCCAAGAAAGCTTGTTGGCTGCGATCTCGACCGCCAGTCAATATTTTCTGGCCCAGGCAGATTTTAATACCTGGGCAACCAAGGGCTTGGCCGTGTGGGAAATGCCACAGGGGTTGACCGGATGTATATCTGCGCCTTTGAGAATGCTGAGGAACCAGGAGAGCTGTCTCCCTCACTGAGATATGGCTGGGTGAAGTGCAAGGAACTGTCTGCTAGATTGCAATTGCCTTGGTACCCTCAAGTCGGCTTCCCTTTATCGACGCGGACTTGGTATCAGGCCTTATTAGAACAGCAACCCTTGGCCTGGGTGACGAAAGAATTTGCAAATCCTGAGCGATCGCATTTAATTCAAGCGGGAGTAGAATCTGTTCTCTTGCTCCCCATCGTGATTGAGGAGCAGCTCTGGGGTTTCATCAGTTTAGAAAACTGTCAATTTGCTCGTCAATGGTCCGCAGCAGATATTGCTATTTTGATGATCTTGGTTGCCAACCTGAGTGGTGCTTTAAAACATCAGCAGAAAGAAACTCAGCTTTTGCACCATGCTTTTCATGATCCCCTCACGGATCTTCCCAATCGTGCTCTGTTTCTTAATCGCTTAGAACAATCCCTCCAGCAACTGCATCGCTATCCTGAATTTTTGTTTGCTGTTCTGTTTCTGGATCTAGATCGCTTTAAGATCATCAATGACAGTATGGGACATAGCGTTGGCGATCAACTTCTAATTGCCATTGCCGAACGACTCTTGGCCTCCTTAAGACCTGGGGATACCGCGTCTCGTCTTGGGGGAGATGAGTTTGTGGTACTGCTTAACGGTATTCAAAGCACTCAAGATGCCCTGGGAACGGCTGATCGAATCCGACAGCAGTTGACCTTGCCCTTTAACCTGGGATCTCAGCAAGTGTTTGTAGATGTCAGTGTGGGTATTACCTTTAGCAGTTTTGGCTATGATCATCCTGAGCAGATTTTACAGGATGCAGATATCGCCATGTACCAGGCTAAATCTGCGGGTAAGGGCTGCCATAAAGTCTTTAATACCGGTATGCAAACTCAAACGATTGCTCGATCACAACTAGAAACAGAGATGCGGCGAGCCATTGAGGAGAAAAGTTTTGAGGTGTACTACCAACCCATTATCTGCTTAAAGACTGGGATTGTTTCAGCCTTTGAAGCCTTGGTGCGTTGGCATGACAGCAACAATCAGCCCATCGCTGCTACAGAGTTGATTGACATTGCCGAAGAATCTGGCATGATTCAAAATTTAGGTTTGTCTGTCTTGGAGCAAGCCTGTCAACAACTGAAAAAATGGCAGCGGTTACTTCCCCCAGGGCAGCTCCTGCAGGTAAATGTAAATTTATCCGCCAAGCAGTTTTTTTTCAGTAATTTGGTGGCAGATATCGCCGATATTTTGGCCAAGACTCAGCTTGATCCGGCCACCTTGAAGTTAGAGCTGACAGAAAGCTCGATTATTCGCAATGATCATGCCACCTTGACCTTACTGTCAGAGTTGAGAAACCTAGGGCTAGAGATGTATCTAGACGATTTTGGGGCGGGCTACTCCTCCCTGAGTTATTTATACAGCTTGCCCATTAGCGCCCTAAAAATTGATCGTGATTTTATTAAACGCATTGATATCGGTGCAGAGGGGCAAGCCATCATTCGTTCTATTATTTTACTGGCCCAAAACCTAGGCCTGAAGGTGGTGGCCGAGGGAGTAGAGAGTCCATCGCAACTCAAATATCTGAGTTCTCTCAATTGTGATTATGGACAGGGTTTTCTATTTGATCCACCCTTGACGGTTACTGCGGCAACCTCTTTGTTATTGGGGCATCAGGTATTAGCTAATCAACCAGCTTAAGGGTCTGTATGGGCTGACCCTAGGGATAGACCCCTTTGCTCAAGAGTGGCAGGGGAGAGTCTAGCCTGGAATTCAAGAATAGATTGGGCGGTTATGTCTGCTTGCTCTAAATGGGGTACATGGCCGCAATCAGAGATCCAGATCAGTTGGTTTTGGGCGATCGCAGCTGCAAATTTTAAGGCATCGCGACGGTTCATAATTTTGTCCGCCTCTCCCCATAGAATCAAGGTGGGCTGAGAAATTGTCTGAATGCTGTCATAGAGGAAGTTATAGCCACCACTTTTGGTAAAGGCAATCAGGGCCGAGGACCAGTTTGGATCTTGTAAATGTAAGGCTGCACAACATTCTGCATCGGCAGTAACGAAGCTGCGATCGCAATAGGCCTGCTGACTAATCCAGCGCCGCACCTTGGGGTTTGCCAAAAAAGCCGTGGCCCATCGATCCAGCGGCGGCATAATAAATTTACTGGCAATGGGCGAGGGTGCAAAACCAGAGCTATCGATGAGCACCAACTGGGCAACGGCTTCTGGATAGGTGAGCGCAAAGTCCAAGGCAGCGGCACCCCCCATAGAGGCCCCCACCAAGGTCACAGGCCGTTGGATCATTTGCTGCCAGAAACAATGGAGATGGGTTTTGATCTGGGTCGGGCTATAGGCCAAACCAGGGGCCGCTCTGTAAAGCCAAATCCTAATAAATCGACCGTCCAAGTTTCGGTTTGCTCTGCTAGAAGGGGCAAAAGCCGTCGAAACTCAAGCAAAGAACTATCAAAGCCAGGTAACAACAGCAAAGGAACGCCAGCCTGTCCCTGGCAGGCATAGGTTGTCAGAATCGGATTGACTTGGAGAGGGGTAGCAATAGCCTGCTGCTGAATAATCTGCGCCAAGGCTAGGGAGGTTGCCTCAGTCAGTTGACCAACAGCAGAAGGAAGAAAAGCAGGAAACATACAGAATCACATTCCTGAAGGACAGGCCAACACCCCACCAACAAGTTGGTTGTGCCTAAGAACTAAAGTCCAGCACCATAGGGTAGGTATGCAGCAGTATACCCTCCCTCTTTGCCCATGGACGAGCTGCCTTGACGATTCCCCGAGGGAGAAAGTGCCAACAACTTCTGTCAACACTGTAAGATTCTAAGAGGGTGGCTTATGACGCAAGAACTTCTCAGGCAAGTGCGGCTGTTAGATCCGATTTCTCAAGTTGATCGGGTTGGGGATTTGCTCATTGGCGAGGGGCAAATTTTAGAGGTATCGGCCCATACTCGACCATCGCCACCGAATATAAACAGTCGAGACTGTACGGGGTTGGTCTTGGCCCCTGGCTTAGTGGATCTCTATAGCCATGCCGATGAGCCAGGTTTTGAGACTCGGGAAACCTTGGCTTCTTTGGCCGCTGCTGCAGTGGGCGGTGGATTTACCCGATTGATGCTTTTGCCCGATACCCAGCCTGTTTTAGATCATGGGAATGGGATAGCTTGGTTACAAGCACATCTACCACAAGGGTTACCTTTGCAAGTCAAGGCTTGGGGAGCCATTAGCCAGAATCTAGAGGGTCAGCAGTTAGTAGAATTCTCAGATTTAGTACAGGCTGGCGTGGTGGGGTTTAGCGATGGTCGACCTTTGCAAAATCTGCTCTTGCTGCGGCGATTTCTAGAATATCTAGGACCTCAGGCCCCTCCTATCGCTCTCTGGCCCTGCCAAGTTTCTTTAGCCGAACAAGGCGTCATCCGAGAAGGGTTAGAAGCACTTCGCTTGGGGTTGCCAGAAATCTCCACTCTGGCCGAAACCACTGCCCTAGCAACCTTGATAGAAATGGTGGCTCTAGTGAAAACCCCAATTCATATTATGCGTGTCTCTACGGCGCGGAGTGTTGCCTTGCTCAAGGCTGCCAAGGCGGAAGGCTTGCCAATTACGGCCAGTACTACTTGGATGCATTTACTCGGCAATAGTCAATCTCTAGGCAACTACGATGTTAATTGGCGATTGGATCCGCCCGTGGGCACAGTAGCAGATCAAGAAGCCTTAATTAGTGGCATAGAAACGGGGGTCATTGATGCGATCTCCATTGATCATCATGCCTATACCTACGAAGAAAAAACCGTCGCCTTCAGTGAAGCTCCTCCGGGGGCAATTGGGCTAGAGTTAGCCCTACCCTTACTTTGGGACAGCTTTGTCAACTCAGGGCGATGGTCCGCCCTCACCCTCTGGAGAGCTTTAAGTACCCAGCCCAGCCAATGCCTCCACCAAGTTCCGGCTGTGCTTCAGGCCGGCCACCCTGCGGAATTGGTCTTATTTGACCCCCAACAGACCTGGCAGATAGACCCTCAGTCTCTCCATTCCCTCAGTTACAATACCCCCTGGCAGGGCCAAACCCTTAGAGGGCGAGTCCTCAAAACCTGGTGCCCCATTCCGTCAATGGATCCGCTAAAGTGACTATAGGGGTCAAAGGGCTTCTCGATTGCCTTAGCCTTGTGCCATACCTAGATGAGGGCAACCAGAATGTGTATCTGCGTTAATTGCCACCATGTAGATGATTGCATCACCTATCATGCCGTGGAAACCCAGCATCAACAGCCTCATCTCACTGATGCTCCGGGATTTGAACCCTGTCAACCCACGATTAATGTCAACATTCGTAACTCTACCCATAAGCACACTGAGGTTCAGATGGAATGGGATGTTGTCGGTTGTGAGAGCTTTGTGGAGGAAGCGGGTAAATGGTCACGGCTGCGGCCAGGCGAACTGATACCCACCTAACGTATGCCTACCTAGCGAAGATCACCGCCGTGAGAGCTGCGATCGCCTTCAAGCATCCTGAAGCGAAAAGATAGCCCCTTAACCAAACCCTGAGCCAGCCAACCTGAAGAACCCTATTACCCAGCAAGAGGATTATCAGGTTTTCGGTTTGAGGTTGACTCTGCAAAGACTCTGACCATTGCTTTGCCAAGGAGATAAAATCCGAAGGCATCATCAAAATTGTGGTTGTATTATTCTCAGCTCCAATTTCAGTGAGCATCTGCAACCGCCGCAACTCCAAAGCTGCTGGATTAGCCATAATACTTTTAGAGGCTTCCGATAACTTCAGAGACGATTCTTGCTCAGCCGCCGCCTTAATGATCCGCGCCCGTTTTTCCCGCACCGCCTCCGCTTCTTTGGCCATCGCTCGCTGCATAGTGGGCGGAATTTCAACATCCTTCGTTTCCACCGTTCCACCACAATCCCCCAGGGTTCTGTCACCTCATCCACAATCTCCTGAACCTTTAAGTTAATCTTGTCACGGTTCTGCAAAATATCATCTAGGATATTTTGGCCCACAACATTGCGCAGCGTGGTCATCGCCGTTTGGTAAACAGCCATCTGGTAATTTTCAACTCGGGTAATCGCTTTACCCGGATCCAAAATCCGATAGTAAAGCACCGCATTCACCCGAATTGTTACACTATCTGCAGTGACAGTCTCTTGCGGTTGAATGTCCACAGTCTTGGTGCGAATATCAGCCTTGGCCTTTTGATCCACCACCGGAATAATCCAATAGAGACCAGGCCCCTTAATGCCATTGAGGCGGCCTAGACGGAAAATAACACCGCGCTCATATTCACGGTCAACTCGTACACCTGAGAAACTCAGGCCGAGCAGTAAAAAGAGAGGGATGAGCAGTTGTTCCATATCACATACCGCCTGCGTTAAAGGATCTGACTCCATTCTATGTCAGGCTCATCTTGACCCAATTTCTTGGGTAAGATGAGCCATAATGAGGCCAGCATTAGGCCCTTCACGCCTCAAGTCCCTCTCCCTTTGCCAAGCCCTACCCAAAACTAAGTAATTTTACGGGTCTCTTCCCACTCCCAAAATGTCCATCCTAAAGCTGTAAGAACTATTTTTCACCTACAAGGGTGTAGCCCAACTCATCTTCCCTGAGTCACCACTCACCCTTGCCCTTTCCTAAAGGGGTCCACGCCTAGGCTCTTTGTTTTCCTTACATTGTTTGCTGTTCATGACCTATACCTCTAGTCTGCCGACCTCACCTGCGCACTCAGAAAAACCACAGGTTGCGCCTGCTAAGGTCTTACAAAAAGTCATTACCAAGGAGCGATCCGGTCGGCTTACCATTACTGACTGCCAAGATTCGTCCATCTCTTGGCGGGTTTACCTAGGTGGCGGTCAGATACATTATGCAGAAAGCACAATGGGGCAGGTTGAGCGGCTCACCTACCTTTTGAGTAAACATCTACCCGATTTCCAGCTACCAAAGCAAGCCCAGGGGCAAACCTCTACATATTCCCTGCTCTGCAAGTACTGGCAAACCAAAAATTTACCCCTCAACTATTTCCGTAAGCTCTTAGCTCTGCTGACTCAAGAAGCCCTTGTCCAATTTCTAGCCATTCCGCAGGGATTTTTAGATTTTGAAGTCAAAATCGGCCTTGATCCCCTGCTGCTTTCGGCACCCTTTCGCCAACTGATCATGCCGATCAAAGACCAGATTCCCCAATGGAGTCAAATGCGTCCCGCCATTCTGTCTCCCTTCCAAAAGCCACTCATTCATGATTCTGACCAATTTCTAAAGGTAATCTGGCAAGAAACCAACCATTCTCGACAGCTACAAGAAATGACCCATCTGCTGCAGGGAGAAGCCAGTCTTTATCAACTAGCTGATCAACTTAAAATAGATGTTCTTGCCCTTGCCCATTCTTTATATCCCTTGGTCCAGGCTGGGGCTGTTGAGATGTCTACCTACCAAGAGATTCAAAAATCTCTTCGTCCGGCAATTGCCTGTGTTGATGATAGCCAAACCATACAGCAATTTGTAAAATTCTCCCTCGAAGCCGAAGGGTTTGAAGTGTTCCAAATTATGGATCCAATGCAGGCCCTGAGTATTTTGATCGAGCAACGACCTAAACTGATTTTGATGGACATCGAAATGCCCAAAATGGATGGCTATGAGTTGTGCCGGATGGTCCGGCAAGTAGACCTCCTCAAGAATATTCCGGTTGTCATGCTCACTGGCCGCGAAGGCATCATTGATCGAATGCGAGCCCGGATGTCCGGCTGCACAGCCTATTTAACTAAGCCCTTTAACCCCCAAGAACTCCTCGAATTAGTCCAAAAACTCACCTCAAGTGCAGAGGTTCTCAGCCAAAATCTAAGTCTGAGGAAATTGCCCCAGCGCCGAGTCCATCCTTGCCTTGGCCAAGGCTACTGGGCCTTAGGGTGACGAGCTAACCTGTAGTTGAAATCCTTCTAGGCTGGGACCCACTTGCTCAGCCAACAGAATCGGCCCACCTTTTTCTGCAATCCCAAGCCTTTCTAGATGATGGATAGTCCAGCCATTACAGTTAGCCCAAAAAATATAAAATTCTCGACCTGGATAAAATCGTCCTTTGAATCTAGAGGCATAAACATAGGGAGCCAAACGGTGACCTTCGGCAGTACGCTGAAAACTTTGCTCTAGGCTGATGACTAGTGCCTGCAGTTGTTGAGCTGTCACCTGCCGATGATAAAGCTGTCGAACCTGATCTTGTCGTGTCGGTGGCGCAGGCCGATCGCGCAGATACACGATGGAGTCTGTCGGTAAAAATGCAGCGGCTAACACCGTCGGAATAGACCAGTCATCCTGCATGAATATTCGCCGATCTCCCCAGCCATACTCAACAAAGGCTGATCGGGGGGCATGGGGGGGACCTAATTGCCAACCGCGAGGCTGCTCCACAATAATTGAACTGTGAAAGCCCCAATTCGCAACATAGATCGCATAGGTTCTATCCTGGGCCAAAGAGGTTTGACTCAAGGCCACGAAGGCTGGCTGAGGGGTGAATACAGCAATATATAGAGCTGGTAAACCCCAAATTGAACCGTTAAGGGCAAAAATCCAGGCAAGGCAGCGCCTTCGACGCCTCAGGAGAAGCCAAAGGGCCTGAACAGATGAAACTAGTGAACTAACGTTTGACATGGGTTATGCGAGGGCGATCACCCAGAAAAGATTGCATTGATCTGGGTGCCAAGATAGGATGCCAGAATAAATGCCCTTCGGAGATCATCAATGACTCAAGCGATCATGGAAACGGATAAAGGTACAATTCATTTTGATCTATTTGATCAAGAAGCCCCCAATACCGTGAAGAACTTTGTTGATCTAGCCAACAAAGGATTTTACGATAACTTGTCTTTCCATCGGGTTATTCCCAATTTCATGGTGCAAGGAGGATGCCCCCAGGGAACGGGTACAGGGGGTCCAGGCTATCAAATCAACTGTGAAATCAATGCCAAAAAGCATATAGCAGGTACATTATCCATGGCTCATGCAGGTCGCAATACAGGTGGGAGTCAATTTTTTATTTGTCACTCCCCTCAGCCTCATTTAGATGGAGTCCATACCACTTTTGGGCAGACAGAGGATATGGATGTCGTCAATGCCATTCGCCAAGGCGATCAGATTAAGTCGATTAAGATTTTAGATTAGCGCCCAGCTGGTCCAACTAGCGAAAAATAATAACGCAGCCTGAAACTAAGAGTCTTGTGGGGTGGCGGGTGCTGACTAAGATGATGTTTAGTTGCTAATTGCAGCTGGAGCAATCTGCTCCAGGGTAAGATTGGGGCAGTCTATCCCTGAAGCCTTCTTAAGGGCTTGATAGCTGACGATTATCCCCGCTTTCTTCATTTGAGAATAGCTACTAATCAAAAGCAAGCAAGTTTCTAGCTTAGTGCGTGCCTTTTGAGATCTGGCATACCGATGACAGGCTTCCATGCCAGATGATTGGGTATAGGTGAAGGAACCGCCCACAGCACCGGAGTCAAAGGGACCAATGGTACTACCAAAGGCCGATATGGCTAATCCACTGGTAGTGCAATCGCTTACCCCATTTCGAATAATTGCTCGGCCCAGGGGTTGTTGATTGGCTTGGGTATTGGACAAAACCCCTTGTTGATCAAGATTGAGTTGAGGGCTTAGCGTTGATTCCGCTGTATTGGAGTTATCAATGGCATTGTTGACCTGTGCCGCTCCTCGGGTTGATATGATTGACAACTGCCCGACTAAGGAGCAGATCAAGGCAACCCGACCGATTTTTGTAGTGAAGGAGTTTGAAGTTTTTAGCACTAGGACTTAAAAAGAAGGCTTCGGTCTAAAAATCGTATCCAGTGGTGACATTATTGTTGATGCTGGATTCGTTGAATTCGTATTCTTCTGTGATCTGAACCTGAACTGTTTTGGTTAAGTTAGTGTTTTGTATAAGAGTGCTAGTAGCTGTTGCACCATAGTTGTAATCAACTGTGGTTACAACTCCATCTTTGCTGGTAGATGTTTGCTGCGAACCATTGTTACTATCGGTCGTTAAGGAAACCGAGTTTTGTGAGTCTTGACTAGAGGTACTAAAGTTTCGTTTTGTTGAAGATTGGCCAGAGTTTGATGTCGAAAAACTAGTAACAGTGGTTGCAGAGGCAGTCTGGGCCTGGACATTAGAAGCCATGAGCCCTATCCATGCAACTGATAATGGCAACCAAACAATCTGTTTCACAAAATCACCTGACCCTTCTTGCCTAACCTTTCTGGAATGTATCAGTCCACCACCCTTTGTATAACCCTGCTGCTGATTGTAAGGTTGTTGGTAGAAAAGAATCCATTACTTATAGGCACTGAGTGATCGTTGGGTAGTGGGGGTTGTTTGTCTAACGGGTGGGGGAGATTGGGGAGCCGATCTTTGCTGATGATGGATAGGTTGCCCATAATCATCGTTACTCAGCCCAGATTGAGCTTGGGATTGCTGATGTTGATTTTGTTGTGGTTGTTGGTAATTTGGACCTGAATTAAACCCATTATTGAAGGGAACAGAGGCCCCCAACCCTTGAATTGCCACTGGTGGACAGTCTACGCCAGCAATCTGTTTTAAGGCTTGGTAGCTTACTTCTACGCCTGCCTTTTTCATTTTGGAATAGTTGCTAATCAGCAGCAGACAGTTTTCTAACCGAGATTTGGATAACTGGGTCTGGGCGTATTCATTACAGGTCTTCATCCCAAAGGAATGAGTATAGGTAAAGGAGCCACCAATGGAGCCTGAATCAAAGGGTCCAATGCCACTGCCATAGGCCGATAGAGCGATTCCTTCGCTGGTGCAATCGGCGACGCCATTGCCAACAATGCTCCGCCCTAGGGGATAGGTATTGACTTGAGTATTGACTAGGGAGCCTTGTTGATTAAGGTCTACTTGAGGGTTGGCCGTCGATTGAGCATTATTGGGGGCATTAATACTATTGGTAGTGGTCTGAGCCAAGGCAGATCCAGCAGGTACAAGCATTAAAGCTGCAATAGAAGCACAAGACAGGAGTAGACGAGTTTGCATAGCTAGATTCTCCAGGATATTGAAGGGGTAACAAGACTGCTACCCCTGAGATCACTTCTAAATGACTAATTTAGAAGCTGAAGCCACTAGTGACTCTATGGTCTTTGTTGAAGCCGGAGAATTCGTAGAAATCCTTAGAATCAACATTGGTGATTCGAGATAGCTTGCCATCTTCAGTAGCACTGCTGGTGGTGACGATATCGAAGGCTTCGTGCTCATTAAAAGTTCGGCCGTTTGCGGCTTCGGTTACAGTAGTACTACCCCATTCTCTTTTGGTTGCATTAGAACCGGCCCAAGTTGTGGCGTTGTAAGTTTCCTTAACATTGACATTAGTGGTGGATTTACCGTTGTAAATGCTTTTGAGTCGATAGCTATTCTCGACATAGGTTTCGCCAGCGACAGCAGGCAAAGCTGCTAAGCCTAGGGAAATGAAGATAGCAGCAGATGCGATTTGTTGTAGTTTCATGATTTAGTTACCACTGAGAACGTTTAGGGCAATAGGGTTTGTGAAGTTTGCGATTGATCTAAACCTTCAGATCAACTGAGCTTAACCATTACAAACGAGAGAAGGAGCAACTAGAGGCTAGGCCTCCAGCGGGTTAACTGAACCTTCTATTGAGAGCTAAAAAGATAAAGAACTCCACACCACAGGTCCCAATTTTCTGAGAAAGATCAGGCTCTGGGAGTGGATGAACTTTGCTTTATTGATAAAAATCTTGCTCTGGAGGAATATTATGCTGAAACTTTAACAGTTCAAGCTGCGTTCACAAAGAATTCACTGATCCGTTTAAAAACATAGGAAAAGTTGTTTTTTTATGAAATCATGAGATGATAAGGAAATTTTATCTCGTGAAGAACTAATTTAATGAAGCTTACTTCGCCCTCATCATAAACTAAGACGCAAAATTCTTAGCAAAAAAATAAGTGGGTTGCCAATCTTTACTTATTTTCTTTACTATTTTTAACTTGGAGGATTTTGGGAGTTCTTAATTTGGCTGGGGTGAACTGATTGGGGCTAAAGGGTAATGCCCTCCAATTCTTGATCTGTCAGTTCATATAAGGCCCGTAATTGATCGAGCTTATCTTGATCGGGATGCCAAAAGCCACGGCCATGGGCCTCTAGCATTCTGCCGACGATATTACGGAAGGCTTCGGGGTTGGCTTGGCGCAGCCTTTCTGCCATGGCTGCGTCTAGGGCATAGGTATCGGCAGCTTGGTCATAGACCCAACCTTCTTGAAAATCTGCTGTGCCTCCCCAACCAATTAGGGCGGTCATGCGCTGGGAAATTTCATAGGTGCCACCGGACCCTTGATCGGCCATGGCATCGGCCCATTTGGGGTTGAGAAGTTTGGTGCGATATTCCATGCGCAAGAGGGAATCTAAATCCCGAGGGGTGGTATCTTTGGAAAAGCTTTCTACAAAATTTGCTTTTACTTTTTGGCCTCGCTGTTGTTCAGCCGCCAGTTTTAGACCGCCTGTATTGGCATAATATTCTTGAATATCTGTGAGACCATATTCAACGGAGTCGATCTCTTGGATGATCTGTTCGGTGCTCTGGAGAAGAGTTTGTAAGACTTCTGGGCGAGCTTGGCCTTTGTCTTGGCGGCCGTAGCTGAAGGCGTTGCGATCGCTCCAAGTTTGTCCCAGTTCATCAGCATTACTCCAGTTGGAGTCGGTGATGCGGTCATTGACCAAGGAGCCAAAATCCCCAGCTGGGTTAGAAAAAAGACGAGCTGAGACATTTTCAACCCCTTGGGCTTTTAAGGCTAGGGCATGTTTGCGGATAAAGTTTTGCTCTGGGGGTTCCTCGGCTTCGGCCGCCCGCAAGAACAGATCGTCCAGTAATTCAATGATATTAAGAAAAGTATCTCGGAAGATCCCAGATAGATTGGCGAGAACATCGATGCGGGGATGGTCTAGCTCCTCTAGGGGCGTCAGTCCATAGCGAACAATCCGGCCTGTGCCTTCTTGTATTGGTGCTGCTCCGACTAATTCCAGCAGAATACCTAAAGATTCTCCCCGAGTTTTAATGGCATCTAATCCCCAGAGCATAACCGCTACAGTTTCTGGGTAGTTGTCCTTTTCTTCGCGATGTTGAGCTAGAATTTTGCGGGCAATCTCTCGGCCCCGCTCGCAGGCTGCGGGGGAGGGCATCCGATAGGGATCGAGGGCATGGATATTGCGGCCAGTGGGCAATACACCTGGGCCATCGCGGAGTAGATCACCGCCAGGGGCTGGGGGCACAAATTCTCCGTTTAACCCGCGCAGCAGGTTGGTCAGCTCATCTCCTGTTTGGGCAAGTAGTTTGCGAATTTCGAGAGCTTCTTCGAGTTTGGGGGTACTGCCGTTGAGCTGAAACCGGTCTAAGATTTGGTTTGACTCTTCGCCAGCGGCAAGGGCTGCGATCGCAGCCTCCGGTAATTCATCACCAAAGTAAGCCTGCAGATAGCTTGCTAACTGCTCTGGATTAGGCGCTTGACCAAGGACATGCAATCCGGAGGAAAACAGCCGCGTTTCTAGAATCTGGAGATAATCATATAGGGTCACTAAATATTGATTAAAGGCTCCAACACTAAACATCCGCATATTTTCAGGCGTAAATTCAATGCCTAATTGCTGCGCTTCAGGGAAAGGACAATCCGCATCAATCCCCGCATCTAAAATTTTCTTGCAAATCGGTTCACGGAGGAGAGCATTTTTATCGGGGTCTTCTCGATATTCTTGAATTAAATCGCGCAAAGCGGCCAATTCTTTGTAGAGTTCCGCTCGGCCATAGGGTGGCACATTATGGGAAATGAGAACGCCATAGCCGCGCCGTTTAGCCAGAATCGATTCTGAGGGATTATTCGCCGCATAAATATAGAGATTAGGCAGATTCCCCAGCAACACATCGGGCCAAGAGTAACCAGTGTTCCCCAAGGGACTGCCAGGCAACCATTCTACGGTGCCATGCATGCCAAAGTGAATCACGCCATCGGCCTTAAACTCCTGCTGGAGCCATTGATAAAAGGCCGCATATTGAGGATGGGGCGTCATATCCCGCTCAAACATCAATCGCATTGGATCGCCGGAAATGCCCAAAGGGGGCTGCACCCCAATCCAGATATTGCCAAGCTGGACCCCACCAACACTAAAGTCTTCTCCCTGAGTTTTTATGCCCGTGCCCGTTAAGGAATCCCATTGCTTTTCGATTCGCTGGGTGAGGAGGTAGCCCAGCCATTTCTCTAACTTGCGGACATTCACCAATGCCCGGCCTCCCTGGATCGCCTCAGGGGTATGACCGTTAGAGGTCACCTGTTGATTCACCGCGTTATCGGCTGCCCGTACCCAATCAATAATCTCTTGGCCATCAGCGGGCAACTCACCCAGATCATAGCCTTGGGCTTGCAATGCTTGCAAAAGGGTTAGCAAGGACTTCGGAACATTTAACAGGGCAGCTGTTCCCGTGGCGCCATAGCCTGGTGGAAAACCATAGAGTAGAATCGCTAACTTGCGGTCTGCCTTGGGCTTTTGCCTCAAAGAGATCCATTGCTTCAGCCGTCCTGTGAGCCGCTCAACCCGTTCGGGCACCAAATAGATATCATTGCCCACTAACCCTCCCAAGGGAATGGTGTCAATGGCACCATCTAGCTCTGGCAAGGCATAGAGCACGACACTTTGCAGACCACCAATTCCCTGACGAGTCCAAGAATGAATATCTTGAATCAAGAGAGGTGCGGCCACCAGGTAGGGGACATTTTTGGCTGTGAGAATATTTTTGGCCACCGCCACTTGTCGACCCGCTTCCATGGAGCCGGCAGGCCCACCCACCAAGGGAAAGCCAATCGTAGAGACAATCGCATCCACCTCCCCAGCCTGATCCGATAGGGAAAGCAGCGCCATCACCCCTTGTTGGCGCTGCTCTTGCTCATAGCGGGTTGTCATTAAATCACGCACGGCAACATGACCTTCGACCCCATTAATAAAAATAGGCAGGGGAATCAGTCCAGCCGCTTCGAACTTACGAATCAATTGGGGAATATAGGGCTGTTTAGTGATCACATGCTTGCGATAGAGCAAGATGCCCACCACCGGCGGCTGGTCGAATTTTAGATGGTGATCTGTGGGTAATCTGTTGGTGATTGAGCGAGCTTGCCAAAGGAAGGGGAGACGCTCCCGGCGATACCAATCTAAATAGGCTCGAGGGCTGGTAAAAAAGCCCGGATAGTCGGGGTGGAGTAAGCCAATATTGGGGGTCTCGATCGGGGGCGGGATCTCGATGTTGAGGGGCAAGTTGAGGTATTTTTCTGCTAAGGTCCAGCAGAGGGCGGCCACATTCTCGGGGCCACCTGCATTCCAGTAGCCGTAAATAATCAACCAATTGCGCAGGTCTTGCACCTTTTGGACGGGTACATATTTGAGGAGCTTGGGGCCAGCTTTGAGAAAACTGATATAGCCTGCTAGTTTGTCTTCTTCTCGACCACTGCCAAATTTGTCGAGGATAAATTTAACGGGCTTGGGCATCCCCTTGGGACGATCGCCAATCACAAATTTACCCAGTTGGGTGAGGCTCATCAACTCCAAGGCCGATTCAAAGACGAGCCGAATAGGGATGGTTTCCACTCGCTCGCGCAGCCAGAGGACTTGGTCATAATCAAAGATCAAACTGCCAAAGAAGACATCGGCCTCTTGGAGGGCGGTGGTGACAGCGATTGGATCGGTGGCAATATCGCGATCGCTAAAAATACAAACCTCCAAGCCAGGACAGCGCGCGTGGGCAAGCTGGGCAGCTTGTCTATAGAGGTCAATATTAAACGACTCAAAACCGGCAATTAGAACGATTCGTGCCATTCTTCGCAGTCCCATCCCCTAGCGTTCACTCTTTCTTAGATCTTAATGATCTTTACTTAGATCTGGTGATATCTAGAGTCTAGGGCTATGACTGCAAGAGCAACCCCTCTGGTCCAATCAAGCAGCACATAAGAATGCCAAGTATAGACCCCACAATGACTTGAAACGGGGTGTGCCCTAGCAGTTCCTTGAGCCGATCCTGGTTAAATTCAGGATGTTCTTGAAACATTTCATCGACAATTTGGTTGAGAATGCGGGCTTGTTGACCTGCGGCTTGCCGCACCCCGGCGGCATCGTACATGACGATAATGGCAAAGATAGTGCGATCGCAAACTCAGTGCTGCCCCATCCTTGCACTTGACCCACGCCCGTAGCTAAGGCAGTTACCAAGGCAGAATGGGAGCTAGGCATCCCCCCCGCCCCGACAACAATTCGAAAATTAATTTTGCCATTGCGAATAAATTCAATAAATAATTTCAATACTTGAGCGAATTAAGCTCGCGGCACAAGATACCAGCAAGACCCGGTTATCGATAATATCGCCAAAATCCTGCATATTGATTGATCAATAAGAGCGTCGAGACGGCAAGAAAAATTTTCAGTTCAGGCGTTAACTTTATGATTTGCGTGCCGTAATAAAATCGGCTAAGGCCATCAAAGGAATCGCCTGAGTACCATAGATTGTCAGTTCAGCCTGAGCTTGCTCAACCAAATGATGGGCTTGTCGCTGAGACTCTGGAATTCCCCAAAGGCTTGGATAAGTGGCCTTCTGTGCCTGCAAGTCCTTCCCTGCTGTTTTACCTAATTCTTCACCGGTGGCCGTAATATCCAAAACATCATCAATAATCTGGAAGGCCAAACCAATGTTGCGTGCATATTGAGAGCATCGCTCCAGCATCTCCTGGTCCGCACCCGCAAGCTGAGCCCCAGTCACCACAGAAGCCTCCAACAAAGCCCCTGTCTTATGGGCATGAATAAAATTCAGGGTTGAGAGGGTCACATCCCCAACGCCTTCCGACTCTAGATCCACCACCTGGCCACCCACTAAGCCGGTGGCAGCCACCGCATGGCCCAGACGAGCCACCACTTGAAGTAACCGTTCTGCAGGGACCTGGGGTGTATGCACCGCCAGATATTCAAAGGCATAGGCCAACAGGCCATCCCCAGCCAAAATCGCAATATCCTCACCGTATTTCTTGTGATTCGTTGGCTTACCCCGCCGCAGATCATCATTGTCCATAGCGGGTAAATCATCATGAATCAGAGACATGGTGTGGATCATCTCTAAGGCACAAGCTGTGGGCAAAGCCATTTCAATGCTGCCCCCAGCCAACTCACAGGCAGCAATACATAAAATCGGTCGCAGGCGTTTGCCCCCAGCCATTAAGGAGTACCGCATGGCCTCATAAATCTTTTCGGGATAGACCACTGGAATAGCCTTGTCCAGTGCAGTCTCCACCATGTCCCGTCTTTGGGAGAGATAGCCAATTAAATCAAAGGCTGAAGAATGCTCTACATTGGCTGTGAGTAAATCTTGGACGGAAACAGTGGTATAAGGGTTTTCAGCAGAAATCATCCTTGTGATCCTTCATGATCTTTATGATGAACAGATTCCCCAACTAAACAAAAGCGAGGGAGATGCCTGAATTCCGACAATAACAGCGGCTCAAGGAGTAACTCATGAATCAGCTTCTCCATTGTAGGACGGTTTGTGTCTTTGACTGTAACTCCATACTGTATTTTGCAACAGCATGGCCACAGTCATCGGACCCACTCCTCCCGGTACAGGTGTAATCCAAGAAGTCAGGGGCTGAACCCTTTCAAAATCGACATCTCCAACCAGTCTGCCTGGGTTGGCAGCATCACCCTGACGGCTGATCCCCACATCAATGACCACCGCGCCGGGCTTCACCCAATCAGCAGTGATCAACTGCGGTCGACCCACTGCTGCAATTAAGAGATCTGCCCTTCGAGTTAGGGCAGGTAGATCTTGCGTATGGGAATGAGCGAGGGTGACGGTGGCATTGGCATTGGCCAACATCAAGGCCATGGGCTTGCCCACCAAAATGCTCCGACCCACCACCACCGCCTGTTTGCCGGATAGGTTAATGTCATAGGCGGCTAACAGGCGCATGACCCCTGCGGGGGTACAACTGCGTAAACCTCTCTCTCCCCGTACTAGCCGACCCAAATTTAGAGGATGGAGCCCATCCACATCTTTGTCGGGATGAATTTCATAGAGGAGGGCTGTAGAGTCTAAGGGGTCTGGCAGGGGTAATTGGACTAAAATGCCATCCACCCGAGCATCAGCATTTAATCGCTGAATCACCTCTTGAAGCTCTGCAAAGGTGACATCCTCAGCAAAATGCTGACTATAGGAAGCAATACCAACCTGGGCACAGGCCCGTTCCTTATGGCGAACATAGGCCGCACTGGCAGGGTTATTGCCCACCATCAGCACCGCTAGACCGGGAGGACGACCCCCTTGAGCTGTCCAGGCGGTAATTTGATCCCTTAGATCGAGTTGGATTCGCTCTGCCAATCCTTTACCATCAAGAATAGATGTGTCAACAGGCATCGACCTTAAGGCCCTCAAATATATGGCAAGCCAGCAGCTTTTTGCCAGCAGTTCTTTGATTGTATCGGCTGCGCTCAGGATTCAGAATAGCTGCGCTAAGTCGGGAGGGTTTTAATCGCTTCTGTTGCCGATGTTCTTTATACGCTAGTTTTCCTGCCCATGACAGCTTCCTTTGCCGAGGGGAAACGGGTTCGCCTGGTCACAGCTCCCCCCTATATTAAAACTGCAGAACCCATGCCGATGCTTCGTCCCCCCGATGTGATTCAACTGGGTGAGGAAGGGGTAATTCTGGGACGAGAACCAGGGGATTATTGGCGCGTACGGATGGATCATGGTGCATATCTGCTGAGCAGCCAGTATTTGGAGCTAGTAGAAGAGGGGAAGGGTGAGGCTATTCTGGATCATGATGGTCAGGCCTGATAGACCTTAGGCCTCTGCAAATTAAGGCCCTTAGCGCCAACTAGGTAATTCGGAGGGCTCGGGGACATAAGAGTCTGCCTTGAGCGCCACATGAAAGTGACTAATGGGACTAGTTTGCAAGCCTTTTAGTGCTCCGGTGAGGGGGGCAGTTTGGTGGGGTAGGGCATGGGCAACAAGGGCAATATGGCGATCGCAAACCACTAACCCCAATCCGTCGGACTACATAGCCACGCCATCCCGCTCCCGGCAAATAGACCTCAGCCCAGGCATGGAGGGTCTGATCCTGCTCAGGATCGCCCGCTTCATAGCCACTCACAAATCGGGCGGCTAACCCCATGCTGCGACAAGCTGCCATCCAAAGCACCACAAGGTCGCGGCAAGACCCTTGGCGTTGATTCCAAGTCATCCAAGGGGGCCATGGGGAGCCTGTATCACGAATCTGGTACTGACATTCAGTATGAATGCGTTTGTTGAGGAGAGTCAAAAAATTGCTGACATTCCCGTCTACCTCAAGGGCAATTTCTGCCGCCAGTTGGCTGGCCACAGGATCAAGGGTCTGATCAAGATAGGGACTTAAGGCTCGGTGTAGAGAATGGGGATAATCGAGGGGAAACTGAGTGGCCCAAGGTTCGAGCAGATAGTTAAAGGGATTAGTGCAGTGGGTCACCAGACGAGAGGTGGTGATCGTCTGCAGTTGAGTCACCTCAGTCTCTGGCCACCAACACCGGCAGAGGCTATTTCCCTCTGGCTCTAAGGTTTCTGTTACCCCCAAGGCTGGAGGCTGAAGCTCTAGATGATAAGAGAGGAGTTGCTGCTCTGCCGTGACACGGGGCCGTAACCTCAGTAGATGGGGACCTAGAACAACGGGTTGGGGATAGCTATAGGTCAGGGTATGGATGATTTCAAAATACACTAGGTTAGGGTTGATTGGGACTGAGTTTGCGTTTGTATGGGTATTTGCGTTTGCGTTTGCGAGGACTGATAAACCACAGAGCGCAGATCAAGAAAAGTTGTAAAAATTTCCTGATCTAATTGGTTGATTTCTTGTTGCAATCTATCTAAGAATTGGTGTATTCCCCGCTCAATAATTTCCTCAACGGTCAAGTATTCTAACTCTGAACGAAGCCGGCCAATAGATCGTTCCGCTGGGTTTCGCCAAGCTCCTGGGGGAGTACCTGTGATCAGATGGAGAGATCGTTCCACCTGACTTAAGCAAAATCGAATGGAACGGGGAAAATCGGGGTCCAGAATCAAAAACTCAGCCACCTCTGCTGGCGTAATCAAATGGCGATTACTACGTTTGCGATACATCTCGTAGGCACTGGTAGATTTGAGCAGGGCAATCCAACCCAACTCATCAATGGGGGTACCGACATCCTCTAGGGAGGGCAATAGCATAAAATATTTGACGTCTAAAATACGGGAGGTTTTGTCCGCCCGTTCTAAAAGGCGACCGACCTGGCCAAAATGCCACCCTTCGTTATGAGAGATGGTGGCATCCATTACCCCTGCAAATAAATGGCTGGCTTGCTTAACTTCCTCTAAGAATTTATTGAGGTCAGCCAGGGTCAGGTCTGCTGCTGTATTGGCAATGAGGAGATAAAAGCTATTGACCTGCTGCCACATTTCCGTAGAAATTACTTCGCGGACAGATTGGGCGTTTTCCCTGGCCCTCTGCAGGCAAGAGATTAGAGAGTTGGGATAGTTTCGATCAAAGGCGAGAAACTGAATCACCTTTTCGGCGCTGGCTTCGCCATAATGCTGGGCAAAATACTCACTATCACCTGTGGTGGCAACGAGGGGCTGCCACTGTTGTTGGACCCGCCTGGGAAGATCCAAAATGAGGTTGAGGTTGACCTCTAAAAAACGAGCAACATTTTCGGCACGCTCAATATAGCGATTGAGCCAATAGATAGACTCGGCAACACGACTTAGCATTTTATATCTAACACAATACCCATGTATCTTTACTACCGCCCCCCTGAGAAGAATTGACGACTAGAGATCCTTTTTTGAGGGCTACGCGAGTTAACCCACCTGGATGTACGTAAATGTCCTGACCGTAAAGGATATAAGGTCGTAAATCAACATGACAGCCGGAAAATTCTTCTCCTACGATGGTAGGAACCCTCGATAGACAGAGGGTCGGTTGAGCAATATAGTTGCGGGGATTGGCCTTGATTCGCTCTGCAAAGTCTTGACGTTCGGCCTCTGTGGCCTGGGTGCCCACTAACATGCCGTAGCCTCCAGATTCATTGGCGGCTTTGACAACCAGTTTGTCTAGGTTGGCTAGGACATGCTTTAATTGCTTCTCTTCCCAGCAGAGATAGGTGGGTACATTAGCCAAGATCGGATCTTCACCCAAGTAATACCGAATCATCTCTGGGACATAGGCATAGATAACTTTGTCGTCTGCAACCCCGGTGCCTAAAGCGTTTGCGATTGCAACCTTACCCGCTCGATGCACCTCCATCAGGCCCGGTATGCCAAGCTCAGAATCAGCTCGGAAGACTTGAGGGTCCATAAAATCATCATCTAGGCGGCGGTAAATCACATCCACCCGTTGCAACCCTTTGGTCGTCTGCATTTGCAAATAGCCATCCAAGACAATCAGATCTCGGCTTTCCACCAGTTCAATGCCCATTTGCTGGGCTAGAAAGGAATGCTCAAAATAAGCTGAGTTATAAGTTCCAGGGGTCAGAACCACCACGGTGGGGCTATCAACCGTCTGCGGAACCAGATGGAGCAAGGTTTGTAGAAGATGGCTGGGATATTCATCCACGGGTTGAATCGGGATAGTCCGGAAAATTTGAGGAAAGGTGCTTTTCATCACCCGTCGATTTTCTAGAACATAGGAAATTCCCGAGGGACAGCGCAGATTATCTTCAAGAACATACCATTGGCCATCGCGATCGCGAACTAAATCTGTGCCTGTAATATGACACCAAACCCCCTTAGCGGGGTTTAATCCCTGACAAGGGGGTAAATATCCCTTGGCTGAAACAATCAAAGTTTCAGGGATCACCCCATCCTTGAGAATTTTTTGATCATGGTAGATATCATCTATGAACAGATTAAGGGCATGAATTCGTTGTTTTAAGCCGCCCTCTAAATATCGCCATTCCTGGGCCGAAATAATGCGAGGAATAACATCAAAGGGTAATACCCTCTCCTGGCCCTCGATGTCCCCATAGACATTAAAGGTCGCTCCTAGCTTAAACAAAGCCTCTTGAGCTGCCTGTTGACGTTGGAGCAATTCTCCCTCCGGCAGACTTTGAATTTGTTCAATCAGAGATTTTCCTTGAGATCGAGGCTGCTGTGGACCTGCAAATAATTCGTCATAAAAATGTTCTGGATCATAGGTGTCAAATTGCACGAGTATCCACCACACTGAGATTTGAGAAACTTGAGGCTATCTTACTCGGCAGTGGTTATGGCAAAACTGTATGGATTGATACTCACTCCGTTTTAGAACAGCCTGAAGGAAGCTAAAAGGGCTGCTGATCGATACTCTAGAGCGTTCAAATCGGTCAAGACGTTTTGAGCAGGTTAATATTGCCCCTCATGACCAGCAATTTTAGAGCAGCTATCCACCACAGCTCAGTAAGACCCGCTTAGATCATGGACAATGGCAGCATTGACACCCTCCAAGCCGCAATTGACATGGAAACAGTCATCGCTGATACCGGCTTGGTTGTTGCCCTCACCAATCGCTCCAATATCAGGCATACAGAGGTCAGAACGCTCTATGCTCCAATGCCCGCGCCTTCTATTACCCCAGATGGCTTTGGTTGAAGTCGCCCATCTTTTAGGGCGAGATGCGGGCACCCAAACCATTGGGGCATTTCTGCAGGGACTATCCGTTAGCAGACTTGTGTTGCTTGAAGCCCTTGACAAAGTGAGATAACCACCCTCAATCATGATCCTGTGATTGAAAATGGTTAAAGATAGAAGGAAGGCCAGAAGCCAATTTTAGAACGGAGAGGAGAGGATTCGAACCTCCGGAACCCGCAAGGGCTCATCTGATTTCAAGTCAGACGCAATCGACCAACTCTGCCACCTCTCCAGATTAGGGTGATGAGTTCACAGTAGATCTTAGCGCAAGCTGTAATGAACCTATGCTATAAATTCTGGCTGTCTTTGCCAGGAATCGAAAAAGAGCTTGCTACAATCGAGACAAGATTCTCCATGTGGGCGTGAACAAAGTTAGATGAGTCCTGGTACTTCCACCCCTTATGATGCGGATCTAGCCTCTCAATCCAATCTGTTGCTCGGTTTTGATCCAGGCCGTCAGAAATGTGGTTTAGCGGTGATGAGTGTTGAGCATCTTCTCCATTGCCATCAAGTGGTGTTGTCAGACCAGGTCATTAGTACCATTAATCAATGGCTGACAACTTTATCCTATTTCCTTAGTGGTGATGGGGAATCAAACAACGGCTGCGGAATGGCAGCAAACTCTTAGGGATTCCCTCGATCAATCTTTGCCGATTGTTCAAGTAGATGAGCGCTATAGCAGCTTAGAAGCTCGCGATCGCTACTGGAAAATGTATCCTCCCCAAGGTTTGACCCAATGGATTCCTCGGGGGATGAGAACGCCTGAACGCCCTATCGATGATATTGTGGCGATCCTTTTGATTGAACGATATTTGCAAAGGAGCTCAGAGGGTTGAACCTACTGGGATAGATCTACCTCGAGGCGATCTGCTATAAGTTTACTTCCCAAGACTCCTCTGATCCCAATACCCTTAAGGATTTGAATAAACTGAGTATAATTGCTCAAGTTGGCTATCGTAGATCGTTCATAAATTAATTATTGTCATAGAGTAGACTGAAGAGTGATAGGAATCATTCTTTGGTACTTAACCCTTCGTTGCTAGGGCAATGTTCCTTCACATAAAGTCCAGGAGAATTTATGCAAATGCCCCAAACTCAGGCTATTTCAGGTATCGATTTCTGTAGTGAGGTCTATAAAGACGCCTACAGCCGCATTGACGGGATTGTCATTGAAGGTGAGCAAGAAGCTTACGAAAACTATATCCGGCTGGGAGAGTTGCTTCCGGAGCACCAAGATGACTTTTCACGGTTGTCAAAGATGGAAGCCCGGCACAAGAAGGGATTTGAAGCCTGTGGCCGGAACCTCAATGTGAACTGGGATTTGGACTTTGCTCGCCAATTTTTTGCAGATTTGCACCATAATTTTCAAGCGGCTGCCGCTAACAATCAAGTGGCTACTTGCTTGGTAATTCAATCCTTGATTATCGAATGCTTTGCGATCGCCGCGTACAACATTTATATTCCTGTCGCCGACGATTTTGCTCGTAAGATTACAGAATCTGTCGTCAAAGACGAATATACCCATCTTAACTATGGGGAAGAATGGCTTAAGGCCCATTTTGAGGAAGTTAAGTCCGAAATTCAAACTGCTAATCGCCAAAATCTACCCATTGTGTGGCGGATGCTGAACAAGGTTGATAAAGATGCTGCGGTCTTAGGCATGGAAAAGGAAGCAGCTCATCCGAAGATTTCATGATTCAGTATGGTGAATCCCTCAGCAATATCGGCTTCTCTACTGGCGAAATTATGCGGATGTCTGCCTATGGCCTCATGCCAGCCTAAGCATCGATAGCAGAGCGGTTGACCCTATCTATCGGACGATCTATCCGAGGCCAGGTTTATTGCTCTTAGCCCTTTCAACTGCTACTCCTATGCTCAGACAAAACAGCGCAGCTTTACCAACCTGCTGTAGAAATCTTGGCAGGGGGCTGGTGATGGGATGCTACCTTTGTGTTTTGCTGCTAGCCCCTAGAGTAGCCCTTGCCCAGCCGCTAGAGCAGCTAAAACAGCAGGCTGAAGCGGCACAAAAACAACAGCAATATCCTCAAGCCGTAACGCTCTGGCAACGGGTTGTTAAGGAACAACCGATGTCTGCTGATGCCTATTACAATCTGGGGCTTAGTCTGCACCATCAACTTAAGCTCGATCAGGCTGTTATTGCCTACCAAAAAGCGACTCAGCTGAATGATCAATATGGGGCGGCCTATATCAATTTAGGGTTGGCATGGATGCAGATTGGTGATTATGACCAAGCTCAATTGGCCTTTGCGGGTGCGATCGCGGCTCCCAATCAAACCGCGGATTTGGCCGATACCCATACCCTCGCCCATTACAATTTGGCCATTCTGTTCACCCGCTTGGGTAACCGAGAACGAGCCCTCCAAGAAACCCAGGCAGTCCTCGAACTGGCGCCAAAGTTTACCCTCGCCCAAGAATTACTCAAACAACTTCAAGATCCATAACTGTGAACTAGAGATCCCAGGAGTCTAGATCATGGGCCGCTAGATCAGCTATATAGATAGATGGGTGCGCGGTTTATAAGTTTCTAGCTGGCGCAATTGTTCGTAGAGTTCTCGTTCGCGATTACTTATGGTTTTGGGCCCTTCGATGCGAACCTCCACCAACTGATCTCCCCTAGATCCTTCAGGGGTAGGGTAGCCCTTGCCGCCTAATCGCAAGCGCTGCCCCGATCGGACACCATTCGGAATCTTGACCTTCACCCAGCCATCCAAGGTTGGCGTTTCGATCTGGCCACCCAAAACGGCTTCTATGCAGGTGATCGGCAGTTCACAAATAATATCGTTCCCCTCTAGCCGGAAAAAATCATGGGGTGCGACTTCAATTTTGAGATAAAGATCACCCCCTGCTGTTCCTTGACCCTTGAGGCGAATGCGCTGGCCAGAGACCATGCCCATGGGCATATTGACCTCTAGTGAACGGCCATCCTCTAGACGGATGCGCTCCCGCCCACCCAGATAGGCCTTCTCTAGGGGTAAGGTCAGGCGGGCTTCAGCATCGCGACGCTGGGCCGAGCTGGAGGCAGATTTAGGAGAGTTAGCGCTGCTTTGGCCCGTATTACTAGTGGCTCGGCTCGTCTTTTTGGCAAAGGGACGGCCTAGCAATTGGTCAATAAATTCCTGGAAATCAGCAAATTCGCTAAAATCCAAATCCTCAGGGGAGAAGGGTTTTGCTTTGTTGCTCCAGGTCTGTGGGGAAGGCGAGGTTTTAGGGCTGTGGAAGCCCCGCTGCTGCCAATATTGGCCAAATTGATCGTATTGTGATCGCTTATCTAGATCAGAGAGAACATCATAGGCTTCACCAATATCCTTAAACTTCTCCTCTGCGGTTTTATCGCCAGGATTTAAATCTGGATGGTACTGGCGGGCTAGCTTACGATAAGTACGCTTAATCTCGTCATTCGATGCCGTTTTAGGCACCCCCAGAATTTCGTAGTAGTTGCGGAAATTTTGCATTAATTCAACTGAGGTCTAGCTATCTGGGTAACATCCACAGGCAAGGTCCAACCGCTTTAATTCACCAAACATCATCATCCCAGTCTTCCCAGTTATCAGCGCCCATCCGACTCGACGGCCGCCGGTTAGAATTTGAGCCAGAAGTTCGACCCTTAACTATTTCGACCCCCTTCGTCACCCCCTTCGAAACAGCATTTCCTATCGATGATATTGAAGGCAGAGGAAACAGTTCTTCGTCGTCTTCGTAATATTCCTGGTTGAGGCGATAGATTTCTTGGTTTAACTCATAGAGAGCATCTTGCAAGCTGACGTAATCGAGATCAATTTGTCGATCTTGATCTTGGTTAATGCTGTCTTGAAGATCCCGTGACAGCGTTTCTACCCGCCGCCGCAAAGGCCTGCAAATTGAGGGCCGTAATCGAGGGTGATTTCTCGCAGCTTGCGATCGCATTGGCTAATCAGATCCTGAGCGCGATTGCGCTTATCAACCCGCTCTCGGCGCAGGCGATCTTGATCCGCATATTGCTCAGCATCCTCAAGCATGCGATTAACTTCATTCTCCGAAAGATTAGCCGCCCCCTGCACCGTAATACTCTGTTCACGGCCAGTATACTTATCCATCGCCGTCACTTGCAAAATACCATTGGCATCAATATCAAAGGAAACCTGCACCTGAGGCACCCCCCGCGGAGCCGGTGGAATACCTCGCAACTGGAACCGTCCCAAGGACTTATTATGTTCGGCCAACTGCCGTTCTCCTTGCAAAACATGCACTTCCACTTGATTTTGGTTATCTTGAGCCGTGGAAAACAGATCCGAGCGCCGCACTGGAATTGTTGTATTGCGAGGAATCAGCTTTTTCATCACCCCACCAATGGTTTCCAAGCCAAAGGACAGGGGCGTTACATCCAACAGAAAAATGTCCTGCAAATCCCCAGCCGCAATACCAGCTTGAATCGCAGCACCCACCGCCACCGATTCATCAGGATTGACATTTTGACTCGGGCGTTTATTCACCATCTGGGCAATGACCCCCTGGACCATCGGAATTCGGGTTGAACCGCCCACCAACACAACTTCATCAATATCAATAGAGCGCAGATTAGCGTCGCGCAACGCCCTCTCCACAGGGGCTTGCAACCGCTCAATTAAGTCGACACAAAGGTTCTCAAAATGTCCTCGACTCAAGGTCACATCCAAATGCTTGGGGCCATCCTCCGTTGCTGTAATAAAGGGCAAACTGATATTTGTTTCCGGCAACCCCGACAGCTCGATCTTGGCCTTTTCAGCCGCCTCTGTCAGCCGCTGCAAAGATTGAGGCTCACGACGCAGATCAATCTGCTCTTGCTGCAGAAACTGCTCTGCCAACCAATCCACAATCACCCGGTCAAAGTCATTCCCCCCTAATTGGGTATCACCGCTCGTTGACCGCACCTCAAACACCCCATCCCCAATATCTAGGATCGAGACATCAAAGGTGCCTCCTCCTAAATCCGCCACCATCACCCGATGGTTATATTGATTATCGAGTCCATAGGCCAAACAGGCAGCCGTCGGTTCATTAATAATCCGCTTCACCTCTAACCCTGCAATCCGACCTGCATCCCGCGTCGCTTGTCGTTGGGCATCATTAAAATAAGCAGGCACGGTAATCACTGCCCCCGTAATCGGCTCACCTAAATACCGGCTGGCCTCATCGGCCAGCTTACGCAAAATCATGGCCGAAATTTCTTCTGGGGCAAAATCCCGCTCCAAACCTGGGCATTTGACGCGAACATTGCCATTTTGATCAGGGTGGATCGTATAGGGCACCCGCTTGGCATCAGGGGACAGCTCATTATATTTACGGCCCATGAACCGCTTAATGGCATAGAAGGTATTGTGGGGGTTCAATACCGATTGCCGTCTTGCCAATTGGCCAATCAGTCGTTCACCTTCCTTACCAAAGGCCACCACAGAAGGCGTTGTTCGGCTCCCCTCTACATTCGCAATGACAATGGGTTGGCCGCCTTCCATAATGGCCACCACTGAATTCGTAGTACCCAAGTCAATGCCAACAATTCTGCCCATGAACTCTCTTTCTCCTATCACCGGCCTAGGGCGATGTGCAAATAAAGGATCGGATATATCATTCTATCCTGCCCAATGAATTCACCAATGGGTAGGTTGCCGACCCTCAATTTGGACCTTTAACTTTATTAGTGTGCAGTATGAGGGATATTTAAAGTGTTAGAGCAGATAGAAATATCACTCGCACAAGGGAGAGATCTCAACGATGTTGGCGCGGGTTTGGAGTGCTGCCCTGATTGGCATTGAAGCAGTCAAGGTGGGAGTGGAGGTAGATGTCTCTGGCGGACTGCCGGGGATTGTGATTGTTGGCTTGCCTGATACAGCAGTACAAGAATCTAGAGAACGGGTCAAGGCAGCCTTACGGAATGCAGGCATGACGTTTCCCATGCGTCGCATCGTCATTAATCTCACCCCAGCCGATTTGCGCAAAGAGGTCCCAGCTTTGATTTGCCCATCAGTATTGGTATTCTTGCGGCCTCAGATCAGATTAGTGCCCAATTGCTGGGAGATTTTCTGTTTTTAGGAGAAGTTTCCTTAGATGGGGCCTTACGTTCGGTAACGGGGGTATTACCCATAGCTGCAGCAGCCCAGCAGATGGGATTGTCGGGACTTGTGGTGCCAAGGGCCAATGCTCAGGAAGCCTCTGTGGTTAAGGGGTTATCTGTCTATGGGTTTGCCCATCTATCAGAGGTGAGGGATTTTTTAAACGATCCAGACTCGGTTCAACCGCTGTCAGAGCATCAACCCAGCTCAGCTAAAGTCGCCCAGCATCACTTAGATCTCAAGGATGTCAAGGGTCAGGCCCATGCTCGACGTGCCTTAGAAATTGCAGCGGCGGGGGGGCATAATTTGGTTTTTGTCGGGCCGCCAGGAAGTGGGAAAACAATGCTAGCAAGGCGTTTACCAGGAATTTTGCCGCCCTTAGCCTTTGAGGAATCCTTAGAGGTGACGAAAATTCATTCTGTGGCGGGGTTGTTGAGGGAGCAAGGGGCTCTGTTGAGCCAGCGACCCTTTCGCTCTCCCCATCATTCAGCCTCGGGGCCAGCCCTTGTGGGGGGCGGTAGTTTTCCCCGGCCAGGAGAAATTTCCCTGGCCCATCGGGGGGTGTTGTTTCTCGATGAGCTAACTGAGTTTAAGCGGGAGGTGTTAGAGTTTTTACGCCAACCCTTAGAAGACGGTTTTGTGAGTATTTCGCGGGCCAGACAATCTGTCACTTTTCCGGCGCAGTTTACCTTGGTGGCTAGTACAAATCCCTGTCCCTGTGGCTATTATGCTGATCCGATTCAGTCCTGTACTTGTTCTCCGCGCCAGCGGGAAAATTACTGGGCAAAATTATCGGGCCCTTTAATGGATCGGATTGACTTGCAAGTGGCGGTGAATCGGTTGAAGCCCGAGGAAATGACCCAGCAGTTATTGGGTGAAGCCTCAGCTCCTATTCGAGACAGGGTGCAGGCGGCTCGACAGTTGGCAATCGATCGCTTTCAGGCAGAGGCGCAGTTGCACTGTAATGCTCAAATGAATAGCCAGCAGCTTCGCCGTTGGTGTCAATTAGACGACGCAACTCGCCAACTTCTGGAAACAGCCATTAATCGCTTGGGTTTGTCGGCACGGGGAACGGACCGGATTCTTAAGGTTGCCCGTACTATCGCAGATTTAGCGGCTGCCCCCCAATTAGAAACCGCCCATGTGGCGGAGGCTATCCAATACCGAACCATCGATCGCCTACAATAGGGCTAAGGGGTGAGATATTACGGACTACTCTTTGCAGTCTTTCCAGTCCGGCAATTCGTCCAAGCCAGATTTATCGTAGGTGAGTAAGGTCTCGCGGTCGTGAATGGAGACGTTTTGGGGAGTGGCTGGCATGGATTCTGGGGGCATTGATGGGGATGCCTCTGTCAGGCCCTGGCGGGCTTGTTGAACTGCATTGACTTCCTTGAGCTGGTCAACGAGCTGCTTTTGGGTTGATTCCGCCTGCCGTTTTGCTAAGGTTCGCTGCGGCAAGATGATGTTTGCCATCAAGAATTCGATGGTTTGGGCCTTTAGCCAACCTCGGGAGACCAAGATTTCGCCAAAGCGCATCCCTGTTAGTTTTTGATCTGCTAAGACTAATTCAAGTTGGGCGCTCGATAGCAGACCTGCTTCGATTAAATAGCTACCAATCTTTTTGGCGTCTGGATAATGGGCAGCCATGGCCCGTCGATGAATAGAGAGGTGCTGCTTGATGCGATCGCTCCGTCGTCGACTATAGCCCTGTCTGTTCTCTTGATCGATACCGTTATGAGCCGTAGGGAGTTCTTCTTTTTTCAGCCAAACTAGCATATCTAAGGGATACAGCTTAATCTGATGACCCAGCGTTTGAATGGTGAGGGTACCTTGGCTAGAATCTAAGTCGCGAATTGGGTACCAGGTGCCACGATGTAGGACTAGTAGCTTCATTAAGGACTGCTGTTTTTCAGGGGTTTTGAAGCTCCACCAAGTTTGCAAGAGATCTAAGGAATCTGTAAATTGCACCTGATAATTTGCAGGAATTTCAATGGGCTCATAATCATAGAACCCAGAAATTGTGGCGGGACGAGTCGGCAAACATTGCTGGTCTACCATAGCTTCATGCAGTTGGGGCCAAAAACTGGATTTATACCGGACAGCGGTATGGCGATGTTCTCCTGTTAATTTGGCCGTTGCCACCAATCCCTCATGCTTAGCTAACAACTGCAGCGTATCGCTGATCGGCTCAACTTTTAAGTCTGTATTAGACAGCAGCAAAGATTGGCCCGCTAGATAGCTGACAATATATCGTTGGATCAGATCGCGGTCTTCCATACACCAGACAAGCGTAAAGATAGAGGGAGGGCGGAGGGATGTAGCTCCATGATAGTCGGGGCAGAAGGGCCTCGCCAGTCTACTGATCGGACGATACTTGGGTCGTTTGAGCCGGTGGCTGGAGTCTAAGTTGCCTGGGGCGACGAAAATCCAGCCGGGATGGCAGCAATTAATTGCTTGGTGTAAGTGGCTTGAGGGCTGTGATAAATTTCTTCTGCAGGTCCAATTTCTTCTAGTTTGCCCCGATTCATGACCATGATGCGATCGCTCATAAATTTAACTATATTCAAATCATGGGAAATAAAAATATAAGTCAGCTTAAACTCGCTCTGGAGTTCCTTTAACAAGTTGAGAACTTGGGCTTGGACCGAGACATCCAAGGCCGAAACTGACTCATCACAAATCACAAATTGAGGGTTGAGAGCGAGGGCGCGGGCAATACAAATGCGCTGCCGTTGTCCGCCCGAGAATTCGTGAGGATAGCGCCTCATATCCTTAGGATCAAGACCCACTCGCTCCAGTAGGTAAGCGGCGCGATCGCGAATACTATGGGATTGATGAACGCCTTCCCCGCCCCTTTGAGGCACTCCACCAGCAACCCGCATGGGTTCCATCACCGCCGCCCCCACATTCATGCGTGGATCCAAAGAGCTAAAGGGATCTTGAAAAATAATTTGCAAATTCTGCCGCAACTTGCGTAGATGCTTGCCCTTAAGTTTCGTAATATCTCGGCCAGCAAACTGAATTGAGCCACCCGTGGGTTGCACCAGTCGCACCAAAGTACGACCCAAGGTTGTTTTGCCACAACCAGACTCCCCTACCAACCCCAAGGTCTCCCCCGGATAGACTTGAAAAGAAACATCATTCACCGCTGCCACATAACGGGCCGTTTTACCAAACATGCCCTTGACTGGAAAAAAGACCTGCAAATTTTGTACCGTCAGCAAGGGAGACTGCTGAGTTAACTGAGCAAACCGCCCTTCAATTTCTTCTCTGGTATATTCCAGGACAGCATCGGGCCGCGGGCTAGGCCGATCAGACTCATGACTGGGGGGGACCGGCAATGGCAAACCCGCATCTGTTAAGGGCATAGCAGTCCCTGCCGACTCTAAAGCCTCAATGTTCGCATCAACCGTTGAGGAAGAATGCTTGGCCATAAAATCGGCCACTGTGGGCAGCCGTTTCAAGCATTGATCAATCCGAGGACGACAGGCTAAAAGCCCTTGTGTGTAAGGATGTTGAGGATTGCCGAATATCTGGCTCACAGAGCCTGTTTCGACAATTTTGCCCTGATGCATGACAGCTATTGTGTCAGCCAACTCAGCAACAATACCCAAATCATGGGTCACAAAAATGATCGACATCCGACGGCGATCGCGCAACTCCCGTAGCAGATCTAAAATAGTGGCTTGCACCGTCACATCCAGGGCTGTTGTTGGTTCATCTGCAATCAGAATTTCGGGATTGCAAGAAATAGCCATGGCAATCATCACCCGCTGAATTTGCCCCCCCGACAACTGATGCGGATATCGATTAAGATATGACCGTTTTTGGCGATTAACTTGGCGCTGTACTTCCTCCTTATTTAGGGATAAGGCTGCCGATCTATCGCGATTAGCCTCTCCTCTGACGATTTGAGTTAGCTCTTCATCCGGTGGGATGAGCTTGACTTCTTGTAATAGAGCAAGGGCTTGTCGACGAGCTTCGCCCTCAGAAATATTTTGATGAAGCCTCAAAGCCTCGATCAGCTGAAACCCACAGGTAAAAACCGGATTTAAAGAGCTCATTGGCTCTTGAAAAATCATCGAGATCCGGCTGCCTCGGTAGGCTTGCATCTGAGCCATCGGCAACTTCAGAAGATCAATGGCTGGAGAAGACCCGGATTGACCATGAAACCAAATCTGCCCTTGGCTAATCCGCCCAGGGGGGCTAGGCACCAACTGCATAATCGCCAAAGATGTCACTGACTTGCCCGACCCTGACTCTCCCACAATTCCTAAGGTCTGCCCAGGTTTAAGGGTAAAAGAAATATCATCTACGGCTTGGATTACGCGGCTATCGGTCTGGAACTGCACACTGAGATTGTGCACATCAAGAATCTTGTCGGTCATTGTCCAGTATTCCAACCATCCATAGGAACTTGTTCTTAACCGTGATTTTAACCTGACTGTTCACGCTAAGACGCCTGTGTCGCTAACTGCCATCTTTTCATCAGGGAATTTAACTTGGCCCATCTTTGCCACAGCCCTTGAACCCCATCGGTGTGTTGCGACGATGCTCCAGATATCCTCCAAGTCGTGGAACAGCTTTCACTGCCCATGCAACAGTGAGGGTGTTGGCAACCTTCAGTATCTTGGCAATGATAATCGTGATCTACATCAGGTGTGATGACATCTTGAGCAAGGCCTTGAAGGAATGACCACTTTTTCGGGTAAAGGTCAATGAAATATAACCCGAAATGAGTTTGTGATAGACATCGAAGGAAGTCGTTACCGACTATGCTAAAAACATTTACTCGTGGTGGATAACCTCATATGTCCTCGATCGTCTCTGAAGTGCTGTTTATTATTCTGCTCACTCTAGCTAATGGAATTTTTCAGGCTCAGAGATTGCCGTTGTGTCTGCCCGTAAAGTCCGTTTGGAACAGTTGGCAGACCGGGGCAACCGGAAGGCGCACATTGCACTGCGGCTGGTCAATGCACCCAATAATTTTCTATCCACGGTGCAAATTGGTATTACGCTGATTGGTATTCTGAGTGGTGCGTTGGGCGGCACAACCCTTGCCCAACGCCTAAAGCCGGTTTTTGACGGGATTCCCTCGGTACAGCCCTACAGTGAAGGCATCAGCGTTGTTATTGTGGTGACGTTTATCACCTACCTGTCGCTAGTGCTAGGTGAACTGCTTCCCAAGCGGATTGCTCTGAACGCTCCAGAACAGATTGCCTGTATGGTGGCGCAGCCGATGCGGCTACTATCTCGCTTAACCGCACCCTTGGTTCATGTGTTAGGCGGGTCAACGGATGCCTTGCTCAAGCTCATCGGAATTAGCGCTTCGGATGAACCCAACCTCACTGAAGAAGAACTCAAGGTGCTGCTTCGGCAGGGGGCAGAGTCAGGAGTGCTCGAAGAAGTCGAACATAAAATTGTGCAGCGGGTGTTCCGAGCTGGGCGATCCGCCCCATCAAGTCCATCATGACACCTCGCACGGAGATTGTTTGGCTAGATATTGAAACCGTTCTAGAGGAAAGTTTGCAACAGGTGA
>JAAUUW010000196.1 GCA_012030735.1 Acaryochloridaceae cyanobacterium SU_2_1 | reverse complement strand
AAATTATGTAGTTTTGTCTACAGTTTAATTTTTGCCCCGAACTCTATTCAGGGTTGGGGTTAGCATCCCTTCCCTAACAAGACTCAGCAAATTGGCTTCCCTCGATTTTGATATCTGTTGCAGGAAGGGCTATAACAGCCAGGTTTTGTTGCTCTGTTCAATTTGATAGAATAAACCGGAATGATGGCAAGACTCTAAGAATTTTCGCCTAGTCCAGCACTATCTTCTGAAGTACCTGAGGGATGCAACCAAAAACTCAACGGCTGTTGTTCAAAACGCGAGCTGATTCAGCAGGATTTGTACTGCCCTTGTCCTTGGGTATAGGGCTGATTATGCTCTTGGTGGGGATTACGCTGATGGTAAGGTCGCAAACCAGCCAAGGCAGTGCCATCTCCCAAAAAGATGCCGCCAAAAGCCTAGATGCTGCGGAGTCAGGCGTAAGCGAAATTCGCGCCCTCATCAACCAACATCGAGCCATTGCCCTCTATCCCGCCTGCCAAAGCCAGCAACCCTGGACCAGTAGCAGCAGTTGCGCCGATAGCAGCTCTGCCCTGAGCTGGCATAGCCCTGCGAACATTCCCCAAATCAACCTCAGTTGCAACCCAGACTTAAAAGCAAAAATTGCTCAAGTCGGCCAACGGAACTGGCAACCCATTGACGCCAGCAAGCCAGAGCAAGGTGAGTATCACCTGATCGACTATACTTACCCCACTCCCGGCAGCCCCAGCCAAGGAACCTTACGAGTTCAGGGCCGTGTTAACGCAAGCCAACCGAGCGAATCTGTTGCCGAACTAGAAGTTAAGTTTCTCGTTAATGCTCCGCCCCCACAAGTTCCTGGGCTTTGGGTTCAATCCGCCTCTACCGTTGGCGACATCAATGCAGATGTATTAAGTCCCTGCAACACTTCGATAACAGCTACCCCCCGAGGTAACTTTCAAGTGCGAGAGTTAAACCTACCTACCCCTCCCCTCCCTGCCCCACCTTCTGCCCCCACAGGTGTTATTTCTCTTGGCAGTCTTGCATCCGGTGGAGTTCTACCGCGCCCCGGCGATAGCCCAAATGCTAGTGGTGTATACCAATATAAAATTTCCAACCTTAACCAAGGTTTTACCGTTGATAACAGTAGCGGCATTCCTAAACAAATTGAAATTTGGGTGAATGACACCATTAATCTTGCAGGCAAAACCTTGATCCATTCTTGTGGTGCAATGCCCAATTGTGGCCCTTTTCAGGTCAAGATCTATGGCCTCGGTATTGCAAGTACTGACATCACCTTAGATCAAGGCACTGTCATTTGTGATGTCTTCATCTATGCCCCTGGATACACTGTTACCAATACCGCAGGAGGTACATCATCAGCAACAGAATGCGGTGCAGCTGGCAGTGGCACCAAAAACACAGGTGTCTTCTGGGTAAATAGTTGGAACAACACTGGCTCTGTTCGCATACCTGTGTTAGATCCACCACGGGGAAGTTGGACTCAAGCCCCTAGTTTTGTTTCTTACGGCTCAATCTTCCTCTTGCAACCACAGGAAACATGGGGAAGTTGGACTCAAGCCCCTATGTATGTTCCCTATCCACCCACCCTAGGCCCGATCCAAACCTGGGCCACCCAAGAAAAAACCATCAACTAAACCAATATCTGAGATAACGCCATGCCCCTTAAATCTCACCCACCATCGCCATCAGAGTCTGGCTTCACCTTAGTGGAAGTGCTAGTGGGCTTAGTGGTTGTCGTTGCCTTTGTCAGCACCACGATGCAAGCCCTTTTGACAGCCACCCTGTTTAGGGTAAAAGGCCAGGAAATCAGTGAAGCCACCAACTGGATCAACCAAGATTTAGAAATGGTGAAATACAAGGCAGCTCAATTGGGGCTAGTAGCCGGCACCTATAAACCCGATCCGACTGCTTGCAAATCCAGCAGTTATGCGACTCAACTGGCCCAAGAAATTAGCACAAATGCTCCCGTTGATGCCAACAAAAGCAGTGCCATTGGCAGTCGCCCCTACACCTTAGCCCGCACAACAACCCCCTCTAGCGCTTCTCCTAACATTTTAGAGGTTAGCTATACCGTCACTTCGGCCAGTGGCCAGCAAATTTCTACACGCTTGGCAAAGGTGATCCCCAATGTCGCCCTGGCCTGTCCTGACTGAATATGCGCGCGCTTAGATCCCTCAACGTTAGCCATAACCGAGACAATGATTTGGGGTTTACCCTCATAGAGATGCTGGGTATTGTTGCCATAATCGGAATTATTGCAGCCTTTGCCTTACCTAGCTTTTTTGGTTGGGTAACCACCAAACATGTTGAAAATGTCTTAATTCAAACCGAAGAAGCCCTCAAAGAGGCCCAGTCAACAGCTATTAGCAAAGCCCAGATTTGCACCCTCACCATCAACTCCACCACAATCACAGCCACCCCCCCCGTTTGCTTACCCACTGGCCCTAGGACCCTGACCCAGTCTGATGGCAGTCCTAGTCGAGTTGTAGTGATAGCCCAATCGACCCCATTACTCTGCAGTTTTCGCCCAAGGGTTCAACACCCTCCAGTAATATTCTGGTCTTCTCTCATCCTGATCAGCCCCAACAGATGCGCTGTCTTGCTATTTCTATTGGGTCTGGCATTCTTAGGACAGGGCGGTTTACGGGTAACCATCCGCCGGTCTTAGGGGAAATCAATACCACCAACTGTCAAACAACTCTATAAAATATAGATAAAATCTAGAGGATATGCCGCTAAAATACAGAAAATCACTGCCTCTGACTTCTTAGTTTTCTCTAGGCGCAAAAATAACCGAAAATCTCATCAAAACTTAGCCTAAAGCCTGTAAAGCAGAACCGATTGACAGGGCTAAACCAAACCGAGAATATTATCCCCAAGGCTTTGGTGTATATAAAGCACTCTTGCCCTTCCTATTCAACTAAAAATCTAGCAAACCCTTGCTCAGAAGCGAATCTTAAAACATCTTATGCCACAGAAACTCCTTCAACCTTCCACAGCCCAAAGGGGCTTTACCTTGCCGGAATTGCTCATTGCCGCTGTCATTGGTTTGGGAGTGGTCGGATTAGGCGGGATGGGCTTAGTCTCTATTTTGGGTTCTAGTAAGTCAGCCAGCGCTCAAACTGATCGGCGTGCTGAACTTAACCGCTCCTTAGAATTTATCGCCACAGAAGTCCGTCATGCTGACACCATTGCCCAAGATGCTGCTGCTGCTGCCAAACCTGCCAGTTTTACCAGTTCGCTACCGATCACAAATGCCCAGCCGGTTTTAGTTTTAAGGTTGGCGGCTGCCAGTGAGCCAATTATTTACTATATCGGTGCTGCTTCTGACAATACTTGGCTGGGTCCCCGTGTTGTCTACCGTTGGGGTCCTGCCTATGATGTTCAGGGTAACTTCAGCAATCCAACAGACCCTAGTAACTGGACTCATGAACCCCTAATTGACCAAATTGATGATTCCTCTGCTCAGCCGACTTGCCCTTCCAGTGGGATGCCTAAAGTAAATGGCTTAGCAGGGTTCTTTGCTTGCGTGGATTCTGCGGGTAAAGTCGCTGAAATCCATCAAATGGGCCAAGTGAGTAAACCCTTAGGGATAAAAGAGACTTATCAAGTTAGCAGTGCTGTCTCCACCCGCCCTGTTGCCGCTGTCCCA
>JAAUUW010000195.1 GCA_012030735.1 Acaryochloridaceae cyanobacterium SU_2_1 | reverse complement strand
GGCTATGTTCTTTGCATGGGAAATAGCTCAAAACCGACTTGTGTGTACACCGTAGGGTAATAGGTTTGTCAACCTGAGTTGCGGAAAATAGCCGATGCTGCGACTGACGTTTCCATCCCCTTACGGGGTAATAGGTTTGTCAACCGTCTCCTCTGAAACCCTTGCCCTGACTGGGCTAATTTTACGATTTTCACGGGGGTCATTTATACCTAGTCAATAAATTACTCTTATTGAGAAAATAGACGGATGACAAGCCATGAAACAACGCTGTGTCAGGTATTTCACAGAGGTCTACGGAATTATGCGGTTTTCAAGGATCGGGGGACCTGTGTGAACTTCTACAGTTTAGACTAGCTATTGTGGAAGACATACTGCCTTTCTTTTTTCTTAATAAAACGCTCATTGCACTGCTAGATTTAGGTTTAAGCTAATTATTTCTATTAGCAACCTCCAGAGAAAAATTAGACCTGCTTCAAGATTTCAAAAATATTAATGAAACTTTTTATGACTTTGCGTCATTTTATGCGTAGCCACAAAGAGATCCGCCTCCTGCCACTACCCTCTGCTACCCCTATCCGGTAAGCTTGCAAACAACGTTACCATCCCAGCCATGAGCAAGGCCCCTCTATTGCCTAACGCTTCCCGCCGCCCAAATGCAACAGTGCCAAGTTGGCCACCCAGCACAGAGCTACTGGGCCTGCGGTTAACCTTGCAGCCCTCTCAAGATGCCATCCTCTATCCCCAATATGTGATCGCACTTCATGCATGGTTCCTCAATCAAGTCCAAGGGAGCGATCCAGAACTATCGGCTCGCATGCATGACGACCAAACAGAAAAAGATTTTACTCTGACCCGGCTAGAGGGGCCATTCTTCAAGGAATCCCGAGGATTGGCATCCTTGCTCAAGCAACCTACAACTTCTCGATCACGGCTCTATCAGCTCCCCTTGCCCAATGGATGAGCTATTGGATCAAGCAAATGCCCCCTGCCCTCTCTATTGGTGATACAGAATTACTGATTCGCCAGATATCCCTGGCCTTGCCACCGACGACCTACCGCAAACTATGGCTGGCTGGCAAACACTCTTCTCCCCCTTTGGCGCTCCATTTTGCTAGCCCCACCAGCTTTAGAAGTCGGGGCCATCATCTGCCTTTACCTATTCCTCGCAATTTGCTGCATAGCTATCTGCGGCGGTGGAATATGTTTGCGAAGCAGACCTTTGCTATGGATGCCTTTCTCGATTGGGTAGATCAATCTGTGGTGCTGGTTCGCCATCAGCTCTCTAGCGTCAAAACCACGGCAGGGAAGCGGGGTTCTGTGACTGGGTTTATGGGCACGGTGGAGCTAGGCTTAAGCCTTAAATCGCAAGGGGATAGTGAGTACGGTCCACTGTTTGCTTGTTTAGGTCAGTTTGCCCCCTATTGCGGCACAGGCCATAAAACGACCTCTGGGTTGGGGGTCACTCGCCTCGGTTGGCTAGACCATTGGCAAACCCCAGCTCTTCCGGCTGTGGAGGAACGTCTCAGTGAACGCATCGAAACTCTCACGGCTGTCTTTAAGGCTCAACGGAAACGTCAGGGGGGAGCGCGAGCCACTCAGGTGGCGCAGCTATGGGCAACGATTGCCGCGAGGCGAGAATTGGGAGACTCCTTGAGTGCGATCTCGGTGGATTTAGAGATTCCCTATGAGTCCGCTAAGACCTACAGTAAACTGGCCCGTCGGGCCTCCGAGATAAGATCCTCCACCAGTTTTTGATTGGGATTCCCGGTTCGGGCAAGACCCATTTTGCCCAGCAATGGTTGGCTGAGCATCAACAGTACATCTATATTTCACCGGATCAGATTCGGGCGCAGCTCTATGGCGACCCCATTATCCAGGGGGAATGGAAGGTGATTCAGCAGCGGGTCAAAGCAGAGTTTGAGGATGCGATCTCCCAAGGGCGACCAGTCCTCTATGACGCCACCAATATTCGTCGGCAATGGCGACAGGATTTTCTGAGGGCGTTTAAACCCGAAGGCGTACATTGGATGGCTTGGGTATTCCCCACCCCAGTGAAGGTCTGCATTGAACGGAACCAGCAGCGAGAACGGCAGGTACCCATCGATGTGATCATCCACTATGCTCAGTTGCTCAACCAGTTTCCACCCGCGGCAGCAGAAGGCTTTATCGCCGTCCAAGAGATTCCTGTGCAAGCCGATGGCACCATTGACCTTGCTCAGGTCAACCAATACATCCAACGCAGCGCATCCAAGATCCGAGGGAAAAAATCTCCGCCCTCATCGGATGGACAATTCTATTGCTTCTGGTAGAACTGAACTCCATCTCTCCCTTAGTCTCGCCTTTGAGGTATTGCCGCAAGTCAACCAGATCATTGGCGATACTGCAGCCATCAGGAATCATGGATCAACCGCCAATTCAAATCTGACGTGCAATAAACACAGCTTTATAGCCTGATCTGCTGTGGCCTATCGACCCGAAAACATCAGCGCAGACAGTAGAGCTGCCGCTGACCAAGATGACGAAGTTAGAGAGTCAGATCGCCACCGAAAGAATAGTCAAGCCTATTTGGAACTTAACCCATTAATTCTTTGTGCAAAGCAGCACCAAACTGTTTTTCGTAATTAGGATCTTGAGTGCTACAAAGCTTATCCCAGATCGTAAAGTAGAGACCATAGTGAGTTGTATATTTGCGATGATGGATGGAATGATGGGCAGGGCCAATCATCCATTTGCCTAACCAGTGGTGAGGGAAGCCAACCGGCAAATGATCCAAGCCCATATGATTAACGACAGCCCAAACGGTCATCGTCATCAGCACCGCAATTAAGGTCACAAAATGCAAGGGAATAATAAAAATGACGCCCACCAGGAATAATGAATGAACCAGTGCCTCTAAGGGGTCAAAGGCAAAGGAAGTCCAGGGCGTTGGATCTCCTGAGCGGTGATGTCCTTTATGTAGCCATTTAAACAGCAAAGGTCGGTGCAGGAGGCGATGAATACCATAGAAATAGGCATCCTGGAGCACCAAAACCACAGCATAACTATACCCGATATACCAGAGCCCATACTCATGCCAAATAGAGTATAGAAGCGTAATATCTAAATCATAGGCTGACATCACCAAGGCCGCACATAGAGCAAATACCACTCCAGACAACATTGATAATTTGATGTCTCTGCGAATAGATTGATCTTGTGGAACTGGCTGCATCAAGGCTGCTTTGGTTCTGCTTTTTAGCGCTGTGTAGAAAAGCCAGTAGGTTCCCCCCACAACCAGAAAATATCGTCCTAGGATCAACCCCAAAAAAATCAGACAATAGACAAAAATGTATAATCCATTTATTTAATACATCCGCGTGCAAGTGAGATGCTAGTCAATTACTAAAAAATGTCAAAAAAAGAGATGAAATCTAGAATTATTTTTTGCCAGAAAAATACCCAAGCTAACTTGGCTCTGAATAATGATTCAAAGGCCGCCTGGTCCCTGGCAACAAAAGCTTTTATGGGCTGATTCTATCTATTTAAAAAAATGTGCTACATCAAATCGAGTAGCAGATCATTTGCCAGGAGATGACTCCAGGGGCATCTAATTATATATCTTTTTTTGAAGAGATAATTTTGAATAGAGACCAGCACCAATTCGCTGAGCAATGCTAGGAAAAGGT
>JAAUUW010000056.1 GCA_012030735.1 Acaryochloridaceae cyanobacterium SU_2_1 | reverse complement strand
TGCTCAAGCGGCAACTTCCAGTTTCTGGCTCTGATCTGAGATCCAGTCCGATCACGGATAATCTCGAGTCCTTAGGGGCTCAGATTTTTGGCAGCAAGAAGCAGCCAATTTACGTCAACTAATGTCTAGCTCCTCCTATTTCCCTGGGTCTGTGGCGGAGAAGGGCGAGCTTCAAGAGGCCTCTCGCCTCCCTCAAATCGTTTGCTCAACGGCTATTCATGAGGATAATCCCGAGTATCAAGCTGCCCTTGCCTTGGGTTGTCCGATTTTCCATCGCTCTGATGTTTTAAGCAGCCCTCTTTCGGGAGTTTCCCAAGGGATTGCGATCGCAGGTACCCATGGCAAAACCACCACAAGTAGCTTAGTTGGTTACTTATTGTTGCAAGCCGGACTTGATCCCACCATTGTAGTGGGTGGTGAGGTGGCCGCTTGGGGTGGTAATGCCCGCATTGGCAACAGCCCATATTTAGTTGCTGAGGCCGATGAATCTGATGGATCTTTGGTAAAGTTCACAGCCAAGATCGGTGTGATCACCAATATCGAACTAGACCATCCAGACCATTACAGCTCTCTTGATCAAGTGGTGGAGATTTTTCGACAGTTTGTTGATCATTGCCAGATCATGGTTGTCTGTGCCGACTGCCCCACCATTACTGAGCGCCTCGAACCGTTTCTCGACAATCACCTCTTAATCACCTATGGGGTAGGGCCTACTTGTGAAGCTGATTACACCGTTGGGGAGGTCAACTATACGGGGCAGGGCACCATAGTCCAAGTTCTAGAACGGGACATACCCCTCGGTCAACTCACCCTCCAACTTCTAGGTAAGCACAACTTAAGCAACGCCTTAGCTGCCGTTGCCATCGGTCGTCACCTGGGTTTAGAATTCTCGGTGATTGCTGCTGCCTTGGCAGCCTTTGCGGGGACAAAACGACGCTTTGAATGCTATGGAGAAGCTCAAGGGATTTGCTTTGTCGATGACTATGCTCATCATCCTAGTGAAATTCAATCCACCTTAGCCTCCGCGCGCTTACAGGCCAAGGCGGCTCAGCTTAAATATACTCAAGGGCGTGTCATCGCAGTTTTTCAGCCCCATCGCTATAGTCGAGCCTTAACATTTTTTGTCCGAGTTCAGCCAATCCTTTGCCGAGGCTGATTTAGTTGTGACTACGGATATTTATGCGGCGGGGGAACTCGATACGGGTGTGATTACGGGTCAACGGGTTGCGGCTGCGATCTCAGCTCATCATCCTGCTGTCTACTTCCAGCCCTCCTTGGCTGAGGCAAGAGACTTTCTCCAGCACAACTTACAAGTGGGTGATGTCGTGCTCTTCCTAGGGGCAGGGAATCTTAACCAAATCATTCCGCAGATCCTTGCCCATTACCAATCTGCCATAGTAGAACCCATCACTGGAGAGGTTGTCCTCCAATGACCCCATCGCTAAAGCCCATTCAACTACTAGAAAACAACTGCGAGATTCAGCCCCAAATCAGTCTGGCCGACTTTACCAGCTTCCGAGTTGGTGGTGCCGCTGAGTGGTTTGCAGCCCCGCACAGCATCGCCGAACTACAAGCAAGTTATGCCTGGGCAATCGATCAAGGTCTACCCATTACCTTCTTAGGAGCGGGATCAAATTTATTAATTAGCGATCAAGGATTACCTGGTTTAGTCATCTCCAGCCGCCATCTCCGCCAACAGACCTTTGCGGCTGATCGGGTTCAAATCACAGTCGAGGCAGGTAAACCCTTGCCTCGACTGGCTTGGCAACTAGCTAAGCAAGGTTGGTCAGGGTTGAATGGGCAGTCGGTATCCCCGGCACAGTGGGGGGGCTGTTGTCATGAATGCAGGTGCCCATGGCGGGTGCATCGCCGACTGCTTAGTGGAAGCCCATATCCTTGGGCCTGATGGTACAATCCAAATTCTCACGCCTGAGGACTTAGCCTTTGAGTATCGCAGTTCTCTCTTGCAGCGCAGCCTCAGCTCATTGTCCAAGCAGTTTTTCAGCTATCCCTTGCCCCCTCTATTAAGGCGGTCCAGGAAACTACCCAAACTCATCTAGACCATCGCCTCCAGACCCAGCCCTATGATTGGCCGAGTTGTGGGAGTGTGTTTCGCAACCCCTTGCCTCATAAAGCAGGATGGCTAATCGAACAATCTGGCCTGAGGGGGTTCAGATTAGGGGGAGCCCAAGTAGCTGAAAAACACGCTAACTTTATCCTTAATCGTGGCGATGCAACTGCTAGCGATATATTCAACTTGATTTACTATATTCAGCAAAAAGTCGAGGCTCAATGGTCTCTGCAACTGCACCCCGAAGTCAAAATATTAGGGGAATTTTCGTAAGAGATGCCTTCATTCGTCCTCCGCTGCTCTTGAACGCTTCCCTTGGAGGGCGACTGCCCAGTATGATGATAAGCAGTTTAACCTGAGAGTAGTGTCTACAGGATTTAGCGCCTTGGGCACACTAGCAACTACAACTACCATCATTAATTAGCCCCTTTATTCTTAAAGTATAAAAACTATGGCACAAGGACAAGGACAAGGTTTTGGCTTCGGTCTTGGCAAATGAAGGAACTTGCTGAAGCCATTAAAAAAGCACAGCAAGTTCAAGAAGGTGCCAAACAACTGCAAGAAGATCTTGAGCAGATGGAAATTGAAGGCGAAGCGGAGGGAGGCTTAGTCAAGGTTTTTATGAGTGGCAATCAAGAGCCAATTCGGGCTGAGATTACCCAAGCTGCTGTTGATAAAGGTCTAGAAGCCTTATCTGAATTGGTGACGGCTGCCATGAAAGACGCCTACCTAAAATCTACAGAAACCATGCGAGAGCGCATGGAAGACTTGACTGGCGATCTCAATTTCCCGGGTTTGAGCGGCTAAGTTGACACTGGGGGCCAAAGATCTATATAGTTGGGATTTGGAAGAAAGTAAACTCCTAGATCCCACTCACCTGCTGCCCATCTATGCCCACTATTCAGCAACTCATTCGAAGCGAACGTTTCAACGCCAAAAAGAAAACCAAGTCTCCAGCTCTTAAGAGTTGCCCGCAGCGACGTGGTGTTTGTACTCGTGTCTATACGACTACTCCTAAAAAGCCTAATTCAGCTCTGCGTAAAGTCGCTCGGGTGCGTTTGACCTCTGGGTTTGAAGTAACTGCCTATATCCCTGGTATTGGTCACAACCTCCAAGAGCATTCTGTGGTGATGATTCGGGGCGGTCGAGTTAAGGATTTACCAGGGGTTCGCTACCATATTATTCGTGGAACCCTGGACACGGCGGGGGTAAAAGATCGCCGCCAAGGCCGTTCTAAGTATGGGGCGAAACGACCGAAGAAAGAATCGTAGCTTTCTGCCTTAGGCTATTGCTAGCCCTACTGTACTGGTGATTCATGTGTCTTGCCTCCATCCTTAACTGAGATTAAGGGCATTCACTTGGTGAGTCTTAACCAAAGATAGGCGAATCTCCTCGCTGGGATCCATCGCTCCTTTATCTCGCTTCTACCGATTTTTGTCCCTTCAACACCGTTGAGTTGTATTAGGATTTCTCATGTCTCGTCGTATTCGTGTTCAAAAGCGCCCTGTCCCTCCTGATCCGGTCTATAACAGTCGTCTGATTAGCATGACAATCCGGCGCCTGATGACGAGTGGTAAAAAATCTTTGGCATCTCGTATTCTCTACGATGCGCTGAAAGTCATTGAGGAACGCACAAACCAAGATCCGCTTCAGGTTTTTGAAACGGCCATTCGAAATGTAACTCCCTTGGTGGAGGTCAAAGCCCGCCGAGTTGGTGGTGCAACCTATCAGGTGCCCATGGAGGTCCGCTCTGATCGCGGCGTTGCCTTGGCTCTGCGCTGGATTATTCGCTTTTCCCGTCAACGCCCTGGCCATTCTATGGTTGGTAAGTTGGCGAACGAATTGATGGATGCTGCTAATGAAACAGGGGCAGCTATTCGCAAACGGGAGGAAACCCACCGGATGGCAGAAGCGAATAAAGCCTTTGCTCATTACCGATATTAGGCTTTGGGCTGGCCTTTTGACATCGCGATCTAAAAAAGAATTGTCATAAGATCACTACTGAAATTGCATCAACCCCATGTTAAATGATGTGAGAGGACGAAGGAGTTGGCTGTGGCACGTGCTGTCCCGCTAGATAGAGTGCGCAATATTGGAATTGCGGCCCATATTGATGCGGGTAAAACGACGACAACTGAACGAATTCTCTTTTACTCCGGTGTTGTGCATAAAATCGGAGAAGTTCATGATGGCAATACCGTCACGGACTGGATGGATCAAGAGCGGGAGCGAGGGATTACAATTACTGCGGCGGCGATTTCTACCACTTGGCAAGACCATCAAATTAATATTATCGACACGCCGGGTCATGTGGATTTCACGATTGAAGTCGAGCGCTCCATGCGGGTGTTGGATGGGGTGATTGCGGTTTTTTGTTCTGTAGGGGGTGTGCAACCTCAGTCGGAAACGGTTTGGCGGCAAGCTGATCGGTATCATGTGCCTCGCGTTGTCTTTGTGAATAAGATGGACCGCACAGGGGCAGATTTTTTTAAGGTGTATGACCAAATTTGCGATCGCTTCCAATCTCGCGCCATTCCCATCCAAATTCCCATCGGCAGTGAAGATCAATTCCAAGGAATCATTGATCTGATCAGCCTCAAGGCTTTTATCTATAACAACGACCAAGGCACAGATATTCAAGAAACTCAGATCCCTGAGGATCTACAACCACAGGTGCAGAAATATCGCACCTTGCTCCTAGAGGCTGTGGCGGAATCCGATGACAGCTTAATGGAAAAATATCTAGAGGGAGAGACCTTCTCAATCGCAGAGATTATTGTTGCATTGCGTAAAGGCACAATTTCGGGTGATCTGGTGCCGGTGCTATGTGGCTCTGCCTTTAAAAATAAAGGCGTGCAGTTACTGCTCAATGCCGTGATCGATTACCTGCCTGCTCCTCTAGATGTGCCTGCTATTCGTGGCATGGTCACCGATGATCACGAAGAGGAACGACCGGCAGATGATCAAGCCCCCTTAGCGGCCTTAGCCTTTAAGGTGATGTCTGATCCCTATGGTCGTCTGACCTTTATTCGGGTTTATTCTGGCGTTCTTACCAAGGGCAGCTATGTTCTCAACCCGACCAAAAACAAAAAGGAACGGGTATCTCGTCTGATCATTATGAAAGCAGATGAGCGAATTGAAGTGGAAGAGCTGCGCGCTGGAGACTTAGGCGCTGCCTTAGGCCTTAAGGATACCTTCACCGGCGAGACTCTCTGTGATGAAACTCATCCCATTGTCTTGGAATCTTTATTTGTGCCGGAGCCTGTTATCTCCGTAGCGGTGGAACCCAAAACCAAGCAAGACATGGAAAAGCTCTCCAAAGCTTTGCAATCCCTGTCCCAGGAAGATCCCACCTTCCGAGTCAGTGTCGATCCCGAGACCAATCAAACCGTGATTGCTGGGATGGGAGAGCTGCACCTCGAAATTTTGATCGATCGAATGCTGCGCGAATTTAAGGTGCAAGCCAATATTGGTGCCCCTCAAGTGGCCTATCGAGAAACCATTCGCAAGGCTGTGACTGCCGAGGGCAAATTTATTCGCCAAAGCGGTGGCAAAGGCCAATATGGGCATGTAGTGATTACTGTTGAGCCGGGCGACGCCGGGTCTGGCTTTGAGTTTATTTCCAAGATTGTGGGGGGTGCAATCCCCAAAGAATTCATTGGTCCAGCCGAGCAAGGGATGAAAGAAGCTTGTGAATCTGGTATCTTAGCTGGTTACCCCCTCATTGATGTCAAGGCGACATTAATGGATGGTTCGTACCACGATGTTGATTCTTCTGAGATGGCCTTTAAAATTGCGGGTTCGATGGCAATAAAGGAAGGGGTTATGAATGCCTCACCTGCCTTGTTAGAACCCATCATGCAAGTTGAGGTCGAAGTCCCTGAAGACTTCCTCGGGCCTGTTATGGGTGATCTTATTGCCCGTAGAGGCCAGATCGAAGGACAAGAAGTGGCCCAAGGACTAGCCAGGGTGACCACTAAAGTCCCCTTGGCGACCATGTTTGGCTATGCCACAGATATCCGGTCTATGACTCAAGGTCGCGGTATCTTTACAATGGAGTTTAGCGCCTACGAGGAAGTCCCTCGAAGTGTAGCTGAACCAATCATTGCAAAAAACAAAGGGAACGCATAATTCATCGCATAAGGAATAGTTGATTCATGGCACGCGCAAATTTGAACGAAACAAACCCCATGTCAATATTGGCACCATTGGTCACGTTGACCATGGCAAAACCACTTTGACAGCAGCAATTACGATGTCCTTGGCGGCCATTGGTCAGGCAAAGGCTAGAAAATACGATGACATTGATGCAGCACCCGAAGAGCGGGAGCGAGGCATTACCATCAATACGGCGCATGTTGAGTATGAAACTGGGGAGCGTCACTATGCCCATGTGGACTGCCCTGGACATGCTGACTATGTTAAAAACATGATCACCGGTGCAGCCCAGATGGATGGAGCGGTCTTGGTCGTTTCAGCCGCCGATGGTCCCATGCCTCAAACCCGTGAGCATATTCTTTTGGCTAAACAAGTTGGGGTTCCCAATATTGTGGTGTTCCTCAATAAGCAGGACCAAGTGGATGATGATGAGCTTCTAGAGCTTGTGGAGCTAGAAGTGCGGGAATTGCTGAGTGATTACGATTTTCCTGGGGATGATATTCCCATTGTCTCTGGCTCGGCGTTGAGGGCCTTGGAAGCATTAACGACTAATGCAGAACTGAAGGAAGGCGATAATGAGTGGGTGGATAAGATCTACGCTTTGATGAAGGAGGTAGACGCCTATATTCCCACACCTGAGAGAGATGTAGACAAGCCCTTCCTGATGGCTGTTGAGGATGTCTTTTCGATTACGGGTCGCGGTACTGTGGCCACCGGTCGGATTGAACGGGGTAAGGTCGTGGTGGGTGAAACCGTCGAACTAGTTGGCATCAGAGATACCCGTAACACTACAGTGACTGGGGTTGAGATGTTCCAAAAGACCCTAGAGGAAGGGATGGCTGGTGATAATGTTGGCCTATTGCTCCGGGGTGTTCAAAAAGAGGATATTGAGCGGGGTATGGTGCTAGCCAAGCCTGGTTCGATTACGCCCCATACTCAATTTGAGTCTGAGGTTTATATCCTCAAGAAGGATGAGGGGGGACGTCATACACCCTTCTTCTCTGGTTACCGTCCTCAGTTTTATGTGCGAACGACGGATGTAACGGGTACTATTAGCGCTTTTACGGCTGATGATGGGACTGAAGCTGAGATGGTGATGCCTGGCGATCGCATCAAAATGACAGTTCATCTGATTAATCCTATTGCCATTGAGCAAGGGATGCGCTTTGCTATCCGAGAAGGAGGCCGTACTGTGGGTGCTGGGGTCGTCTCCAAAATTCTCAAGTAGTGAATTACCTTAAGCCCTTAGTGCGATAACATTCCTAGAGGGTTATGGCTGATAATCGCTATGATTTAGTTGATTGTCTTCACAACCCTCTAGGCTGGAGTAGCCTCGAGGTAGCTTAAAACTACGATATTCACTGGTGTGTGGCCAGTGTTTGGACCTTGACAACTAAACAACTCATTGGATTGAATATATTGCCATGACAGCATTGCAGCAGCAAAAGATTCGCATTAGACTTAAGGCCTTTGATCATCGCTTGCTTGATACCTCTTGTGACAAGATTGTTGAGACGGCTAGACGTACAAGTGCTACCCCTGTGGGTCCAATTCCTTTGCCAACGCGCCGTCGTATCTATTGTGTGTTGCGCTCTCCCCATGTAGATAAAGACTCTCGAGAGCATTTTGAGACTCGTACCCATCGCCGCATTGTCGATATTTATCAACCCTCTCCCAAAACGATTGATGCACTGATGAAGCTAGATCTACCCGCTGGCGTTGATATCGAAGTTAAGCTATAAATTTGTTGGTAACCAAGATTACTCTCTCTAAATAAAATGGCTGTGAATTCTGGAGAGGACATGGGCTAGAGTGAAGTAAAGTACAACCATTACCCCGCTGTCGCAAATTAATGGCTATTCCTTCCTCTATTGCAGTTCGTGAATTACCCCTGTTTCCTCTCCCTGATGTGGTGTTATTTCCGGGGCGACCCTTGCCTTTGCATATTTTTGAATATCGCTACCGGATTATGATGAACACTATTTTGGAGGAGGATCGCCAGTTTGGGGTACTCATGTGGGATCCGACTCAAGGCACAGCAGCAAATGTTGGCTGCTGTGCTGAAATTACACATTATGAGCGGCTGCCAGATGACCGAATTATGGTTGTTACCCTAGGTCAACAGCGATTTCATGTACTTCACTATGTACGCGAGAAACCCTATCGGGTTGGCTTGGTGGAATGGATCGAGGATCATCCCTTAACCCCAGATCAAGATCTAAGCCGCTTGACCGTAGAGGTAGCACAGCTACTGCAAGATGTAGTGCGACTATCTGCCAAACTGACGGAACAGGACATCAACCTTCCCGAGGATATTCCCCATTCTCCCCTTGAGTTGTCCTATTGGATTGCGAGTAATTTTTATGGCGCGGCAATGGAGCAGCAGTCTTTACTAGAGATGCAAGATACCCAAAGTCGTCTGGAGCGCGAGGCTGAGATTTTGACCTCCACCCGCAATCATTTAGCAGCTAGAACGGTTCTTAAGGATACCTTAAACCCCTAGGCATTTGCCTAGAAGTAGTAATAAGCATTAACCCTACCCAGGAAGCTGGCTATTCAGCAATCTGCTTAGGTAGGGCTTAGATTCGTTCTAAGAATAATAATTGGGCTTTTATTGGGTGCGGAGCAGCTCCACATCAAAGACCAGGGTTGCGTTGGGTGGAATGATGCCGCCTGCGCCACGAGATCCATAACCGAGATCAGGAGGAATGACCAGCTCTCGACGGCCACCGACTTTCATTGATCCAACGCCTTCGTCCCAGCCTTTGATGACGCGGCCTTTACCGATGGGGAAGGAAAAGGGTTGGTTGCGATCGCGCGAACTATCGAACTTGGTACCATCGGTGAGGGTCCCTGTGTAGTGAACCACCACCATTTGCCCCACCATCGGCTGCTCTCCTGTTCCTACCTCTAGGTCTCGATATTTAAGGCCGGAGGGCGTCGTGGTGTAATCGTCTGTTGAAGTCATATCAGATACAGTATCGTTATCTTTATTTGCAGGGTTAGCAGCAACAACGGATTGAGCTGGTGGAATCGGATCAATCGACCCGCTCAAGGCAGAAGCGTCTGAAGATTGGGTCATCTGAGCCGTTAGCAGCACTACTGTACAGACCAACAGAATCCCAAAACTGATAAAAATATTGCGCAAGTTTTTCCTCCCATTTCAGTTAAGGACAATTAAGGCTGATGCCATAGCTTATTTTCTAAGTCTCTCACTTGGCGCTCTAACCGATCAATCCTACCCCGAAGTTCGTCCACTTCTGCCTGTCGTCCCAAGCCTAAATCTTGGGTCATATTTCGTACCTGACGCTCCATTTGGGCTTCCCAGTCAGCTGGATCAGAACGCATCTGCTGAAGCAAATCATCAACAAAGGCTTTGGCTTGTTCAGGGTTAAGTCGTCCATCTTTCACCCATTGATCGCTGACCTCACGCAGTTTTTCTGCAACAAAGGAGGTTGTACCCACCCCAATCATCAACAGCTGCTTGAGAAAATTATTATTGTCCATAGCTGGGCCTCTGGGTTTGGGTGCAGGTTCATGATATACGTATCTGATTTTTGCACGACCTCGAAATGCTGACTAGATCACAGTCAACGGAGATCTGAAGCATAGGGCTTAAAAAATCCTGTTAGCGAGTCACTTTAATCGGCGTACCCAAAGCGACTAATTCAAATAACTCTTCAATATCTTCGTCATACATTCGCACACAACCATGAGAGGCTGCTCTCCCTACAGAATCACGGGTTGGTGTTCCATGAAACCCAATCCAATGCCGACCATCAGTCCAGAAGCCGATCCAGCGACGACCTAAGGGATTTTCAGGATCACCGCCAGGAATTACAAAACCATCAAAGGGGTGTTTCCAGGGCGGGTCACGATACATGGTCTTGACAGCAAAGCTACCAGCTGGGGTCTCCCAACCTGCTCGGCCAATAGCAACGGGATAAGTTTTGACGATTTGATCTTTTTGATAGACAGTAACTTGGCGACGATTGAGATCTAGCTCTAAGCGGATCGGATCAACAACGGGCGGTAAATAGTCGCTAATATTTTCTAGACCTGGCAGCGGGGGGGAGATTGCAACTTCTTGGGCTGGCTGGGCTGACAGTATTTCAGTGCTGAACCCGTGACTAAGAAAAAGGCCAAAAATGGGATTGAACGATAGCGCATAGGAGCAATCAAGTCTAAAGCAAAGGAACCAAGCCAAAAATAGGATGGATGAGCAGTTTAACCACCTTCTCTATTTTAGCGAAGAGATTTTCAGTGGCAAGATTATTTTTAGGGTGCCTCAAAGAAAAAAGCGAATTTACATTGGTTGAGATAGCTGAGAGATTCAGAACTAACCTACTGACTTGGATGTTCATCCATCATTACCGTGCATTCTTACAGGACTAGGGCCTTTGATAACAACTCCTATTTTAAGTATCTGGCTGGCTTAAGGGTTAGTCTCACAATTAAATTGGAGAGGCAAAGAGAGTCGACTCAGCATTCGACCATCTTCTAACTTGGCCAGCTCTATGCGGCCGTTCAGACTTTTAACTAAATGACAACAAATTTTTAGGTGACGTCCGGGGGATTGATTCAGGCTGTTAGGGGTGAGCAGATCATGGTGGTCAATACGCTGAAAATCTTTGATTAATTGAGCATCAATGCTCCCTTGATCGGTGATCGATAATTCAATCCAATGGGCATTGATCAACCGACACCATAGATCAATGCGGTTTCCAGCTTGAGATCGCATACAGGCAAACAACAATAATTCATGCAAAACCATTTCTAGTTTTTGGCTGGTACCCGTTAAGGTTGTGTTCGCCGTTAGGTTATGAATTTGTGTCCATAGTTGGCGTTGCTGCACGAGGGGTTCAATCCTCTCCATGGATCGCCGAAAAAGACTGGCTAAGGGCATTACCTCTTGACTGAAATGGAGTTGCCAATCCTCTGTTTGCAAGCGGAATTCTACAGCTTCGATCGCTCTCTGCAAGCGCTCGAGGGGATGAGCTTGTTTTTTGGCTAAGGCATTCCTCGACTGATTACTCTGATGATCTAAGCAGGGATCAATGGCCTGGTGTAATTGCTGATGAACTGCCTGCAACTCTTGGCAGTCAAATTCAAGCGCCCGTTGTTTATACCAATTGAGGCATTCTAAGGCTGTATTTTCTTGCTTGAGAACTTGTATTTCCTGAAGAGAGCGATATTGAATCGCTAGGGTTTGGACAAATTCTTCCAGGTAGTTTGACTTAAATTCTGGCCAAGGCCAAGGATCGGTTTCACCAATCACTAGTGCAGCTAAAGGCTCCAGATTAGCATGTGCTTGTAAGAGGATCAGGGTCACCTTGCCCGTAGGGGGACTCTTCAGCCAAGTGCGCGTGGCTGGGGGTAACTCCACCGTCGATATTGTCAGGCGAGGCAAATTTGTTGAACTATCTTCTCTGGAAAGCTTTAGTAACCTCTGCAATAGCGGATCTTGGCTGAGTTGAATGGGATGATTCTCAGTGATGCTAAATCCTGATCCAGTCGATTGATAGGCGGCTACGGTGGCTTGATCGGTGCTCAGTTGCCAGTCTAAGGCTGCCACCAAGGGCGTTGCAAAGATCTCCTGCAAGGCGATCACTCCAGTGTTGATCAACTGATTCGGATCGGTGAGGGCTTGCAGTTGAGAGAGGTGCTTAGAGGCCGATGTCAACAACTGCAATTTTTGATTTTTTGCTTGGGTTTCTCGATTTTTTTGATCAAAGGCCCCTAATACTTGGGCAAATTGCTGAAGGCAATCGGTATCCTTGGGTTGCCAAACTCTTGCTCGGGTGTTGGCAATTAAAAGTACTGTTTCTACTGCTTGATCGGCCAGGGTGCGGCAGACCATCATGGAGCGAACGCCTTGGCTAATTAAGGATTCTCGCCAAGCTAAGAACCGCAGATCATCTTCTAGGTCAGAAATTGCGATCGCACCAATAGCGCGCTCCATCATCCGCAGATCCACCTCGCTTAAGGGCGATAGATTTTCACTGAGAGCCCGAACCTTAGGTCCGAAATATTGGAAATCCACCTGAAAGTCACCCGTTTGGAGATCATGACGCAACAGGATAAATCGTTGCGCTTGCAAATGTCGACAGAACTGATCCGAGACTTTTCTGAGGGTTTGAGCCCAATCCTTCGACTCTAAAATCCATTGGGTAAATTGGCTAATTAAGTTTTGGCTACTTGTCGAGACAGATAATTCACCCTTAACGGAGGGTTCTAAGAGACCAATCAACTGAGCGACCGCTTGTACATATGCTTTCTCATGATCTTCCCAAACCCGAGGCTGGTTGCCCTCTACGGCTAAAAAACCGACCAGCCTTTGCTTGTGAAGGATCGGAGCAGTCAATAATGATCTGGCTTGGGTTTGCTGAAGTAAGCGAATGGGTACCTTGGCATTCAAGCTGCCCTCTGCATCACTAATGGAAACCATCTGCCCCGCCGATAGAGACTGACAAAAAGAATCAATATCTGATAGGGAAACTTTTACTTTTCTGGATTTACTTTGGTGGAGACGATTGCCGTTTGGGGCCTGACAGCTCAATTTCAAGAAGCAACATTGCTCGTCTTGATCTAACCAATAGAGACTGGTCCAAGTCGGTTCAATCTCTTGTTGAGTTGCTTTCAAGATCAACTGCAAGCGATCTTCTGGTTCTTGGAGTTGACTCACTTGATCCAGAACTTCTGAGAGTCGTTGAGGTCTATAGGCAGCAACTGGATGATTCTTTTGCAGAGCCGCAACAGCAGTACCCAATGCTCTTGCCAAGATAGACAACCGCAGTGTTTCTTCCTTGCGAGGGTGACCACCCCAAGGGTAGACCCTATCATCAGCACACCCAAGGAGGCTTGGCGATAGAGAATCGGATAAAGGAGTGTTCCTTGAATATTAGAGCGCTGAGCTAGTTTCTGCCACTTACCCACTCGACTTTCTTCCTGAAGATTCATGACCTCTATGGGCTGCTGGGTCAGCAGGACCTGATCAAGTAAATCTCCGGGTAACAGTGGAAAAGTTTGGGTTAAAGGGTCTGTATGGACAAACGAGCCGCCAAGTCCCACTAACTCAGAGTGCTGAGGCTCATACAAAGCCATCCAAACCAAAGGATAGTCAAACTCAGCCTTTAGAAACTGCAATGCACAGTTGACCAAATCCCCAAACTGTTCCTGATGCTGTAATTGCTCTATCAGGTCTTGAAGATTGGCTAACTGCTGTATTGAGTCAGCTCGATCAATGTGCTGAATCATGTAGATCCCAGTCTGTCAGTAATGGTTGGTAAGCATCTAATCAAAATTTCCCCCCCTTTCTTGGTTTAGTGTTGCCTAATCGAGTCGCAACTCTAACAATTGAGGCTCAGAATTTTGAAGTTGCTCAGAGCTGACAGCCTCAAGCCCAAAATTCTTCAGTCTGTCTAGGGTGATTTTGATGGAGGGCTTAGTTCTATATAAAACTTAATAACCAACCATTGACCTGGCTATGCTCGTTGAGCAATCAGAGTACGATGGCGCGGGCTATTGCAGCTGAGTGACGGCTGTTGAAATCCTGCCTCTAGAAAAGCTTGTTGAATATCAAAGCTGAAATAGTCATCTAGATAGGGTTCAGTGCTTTTGAGGAGGGTGAGCACATAGGCTGGTAATTTTCGATGGACCTCAGACTCTGGATTCATATCCATCACCGCTAAATGGCCCTGAGGTCGGAGCAGACGCCGAGCTTCAGCAAAGATTTGTTGGGTGGCTGTGCGGGGCAGTTCATGGCAGACCAGACAAAGGGATACCAGATCAAAGCTATGGTCTGGCAATTGGGTTTCTTCGGCGGCTCGGTGCAGCCATTGAATGGGACTTTGAGGACTATTGTGATCTGCGATCGCTAAAAAATAAGGAGATAGATCCAGCCCGGTCAGTCGAGCTTGGGGAAAGGTATCTTGCATGGCAAAGGTACTCAAACCAACACTACAACCCATATCTAGAATATCTTGAGGTGGATTTGGCAACTGTGCTTGCAAGAGCTGATGATAGCTCTGGCGCAGTCGGGCATCTCCTTGCGCACCCGCTTCTGGCCAGATGCGAGCATGGGCAGCATAGGAGGCCACTGCTACTTCTGTAGCTGCTTCCCAGCTCAAATTCCCTGCTTCGTAAGCATGAAACGAGGTGAGGTAATAGTCTGGATACTTCAAGCCATGATTTTCAAGTTCTTGACGCTCGGCTTCCCAAACCTCTAGCCCCCGACTCATTAAGGCTGTGGCAGTTTGAGTCCAGGGTACCCCAATAGACTCCGCCCGCTGAATCATCATCTGGCGAGCCTGGGATTTGGCAAAATTGGCAAGAGGCTTAATGGCAAGGAGGCCATTGACTAATTGAGAGGTTAATCGGGGCGCTTGAGAAGCAGCAGTCATAGGACAATTCAAGACAAAGTCGAGCAAAAGGCAATGGGCTTGATCACTATCTACCCAGTTGAATATCTCTGAGAGAAACAATCCAAAGGACTGTTCTCCCTAAGACTCATTATTGCAAACAACCGATTCTGAGGATAGATTCTGCTTGGATAACCCTGTTAATAAGGGCTACCCCCTCTAGGGTCGATCATTCCTCTCTAATGAACCTTGCTCTACCAGGCAGCCACGCCACGCTATAGACGTGCCTTTTGGTAGCGTACCGCTTATTATTAAGGAACCTTAAGTAATTTCTGTTAAACATCGCTACTATAGCTATGCAGCTTACTCCTATCCCAACCCTAGAAACCAAGATATGGTCCTGGCAGGGACATCGTATCAATTACACTGTCCAGGGAACAGGGCAGCCCATGATCCTCATTCATGGGTTTGGCGGCAATATGGGCCATTGGCGCAAAAATATTCCTGAGTTAGCAGTAGCGGGTTATCAGGTCTGGTGTTTAGATCTATTGGGATTTGGCAGCTCAGATATGCCCAAAATCGATTACACCTTAGATCTATGGCAAAATCTGCTTGTGGATTTTTGGCAGGAGCATATTCAAAAACCAGCTATATGGGTTGGTAACTCCATTGGCGGCTTATTAGTCCTGATGATTTTGGCAGACTATCCTCAATTAGGCAGTTCTGGCGTGCTTTTAAATGCAGCAGGCAGTATGAATATTCGGCGAGAGGAAGCCATCTTGCCCCTGCGGATTGTCATGGGACCGTTGCGGATGATGATGCGCTCTCAACGATTAGGACCCTTCTTTTTTAATCAGGTACGTCGTAAGGAAGCCATTCGTAATTCGCTCTTTCAGATCTACGGCAACAAAGAAGCGATCACCGATGAAATCGTGGAGATATTGTACAACCCCTCCTGTAATCCAGGGGCCTGTCATGTTTTTATGTCTGTGTTGACTGGGCCACCAGGGCCCAGGCCCGTGGAACTATTGCCCCGTATTCAGCATCCCCTCCTTGTGATTTGGGGAGAAGATGACCCTTGGGCCGCATTGCGCACCGCCAAAGTCTATCAAGATCTCAGTGCTAACTCTGATGCCCAGCCCCAAGTCACCTTTGAAATTATTCCCAAACTGGTCATTGTCCCCACGACGAGCGTCCTGAGATAATTAATCCCATGATTCTAGATTGGCTGGCAAATTTATCCCAGGCATAGAGGGCTAATGCTTTGCTAAGTGCTATCTTTGCAAATTGCTATCCAGGTGAATGAAACCTAGGCAGTATAGACAGCCTTGAACTAAGTCCTCTGCCCCTAATCATCTTCTGGGAACTGGATGCTAACCCTATTATCAGGTGCAAAGGTGACTTGCCCCCCTAAGCGTTGAATATTATTGATAGCTTTCTGGCGGCTCTCATCCTCGACTGCATTAGTGAGCACCATTAACCAAGCACTAATCTGCGCTTTCTTACTATTAGGATTTGTCGCTAAAAACTTTGCTGTTTTGGCTGCCACAGTAGCAGCCTGTTGTTTATCTGGTTCTTCAGTGGCCTTAGCCCATTCGGCTGCCTTCTCAAAGGAAGCTTGTGCTGCTTTAACATCACCTAGAAAGAGCAGCTCATCCGTTGCTTTATAGAGCCACACCAAATAAACATCGGAGGAAGATTGCGGTGTTAAATATTGCAGACCTTTGTTCATTAAGGCTACAGATTGATCAGCTTTACCCGCATAGAGGGAGGTAGAGACCGATAAAAACAGATAGGGCTTCACAAATCTGGGATCGCGGTCCAAGATGACATCAAAATACTTAGGACTTAAGGCATAGCCTGTCTGGCGACGGGCCGTGCCATCACCAAAATATTGCAGAAATCTCAGAAAGCTCCAATCAGCAATTACATTGTCAAATCCAAAGGCTGGAAGTCGCTTTAGAAAGGCTAAACTCGCTTCTTCCTGGGCCAAGATCTGGGCCTGTTCCGTCTCGCTTTTGGGTTGTGTAGCCTGAGCAGAAATTTCCGCCAATCTAGAATTTTGCAGCAGGGCAATACAGCCTAAGCAAAGTATCGTGATGCTGGGGGCAATAGCTTTTTTCGCAAAAGTTGAATAATGCATCAGAACATCTACAACGGCAACTAAAGCAGTGGGGATGTCAACTTAAGGGGGACTAATCTCAATTCTTAAGTTTAGCAATTGGGTGGAGTAGCCGGAGTACCGCTGCCGGCGGCAGCTTGTTCCTTAATATCGGCCCTTGTTTTGGAATTGTTGCCTATCAGTACCTCTACATAGGTACAGCCGGAAAAGGCATTCAATAAATCGTTTGTGGGAGTTGCTCTAAACTCCGCTAAGGTTGTCGTAGCCAGCCCAAAGGAATAGGTATAATTCTCCGTTGTTAGGGGGATGTCAGCCTTTAGTTCAGTCATATCACTAGCAAAAACTTCATGCTCTAGTCGATAGGTTTGCTGGGCACGATTAACCGCGCCAATATAACTTTTTGCGGCTGATTGTTTTGCCTTGAGGGATTGTTGAAGCATTGAGGGCAAGGCTAAGCTGCTCAGGATGCCAATAATAATAATAGTAACGAGTAGCTCAATCAGGGTAAAACCTTTTGAGGATTTGCTCCGTAGTAAATACAGGTATAAGGGGAGCTGGGAGGAGGAATAGGACATTGCGGGTTGGGCTGGCGGGAGGCTGATAGACTTAATCTTCCCAGTTGGCCCTTTTTCTCGCTCAGTGAAAATACGGAATCAAGAGTTACCTTCAAGAATGAGGATGTAGTCTGTTTGGAGAAGTTAGGATATACCCCAAGCCATCGATCACATCTATTTTGGCAATCGGATACTGCATCTGCTCCAATACCGCCCCATCAGAGTAAGGGGTTGATATAGCAGTTGCCATGTTTTGTGAACGGGCGGTGGATGAGGGCGTTAGCTCGAGTTGGTTGATACGATCGGGATAGTTTGCTGTAATCTCGCTTCCCAGCAGGATATTTGGAGGTTATATGACGAAGGATATGGCTGTGCCATGCCACGACAAGGTGATCGTCGATTCAGCAAAACTGGGCTTAATAAGGCCAAGGGTGCATCTCAGATTGCAACCAAAGGATCGTCATAAAAAACAATGGCCCCCTCCAGATATAAAATTCTGCAACAGGTTGGTCAAGGTCAGTTTGGAATAGTCTACTCTGCTTTAGATCAGGAGACTGGACAACTGGTTGCCTTGAAGGCCTTAGATAAACGTGGCATTCCCACGCGCCTATTCTTACGTGAACTCGGTTGCTTGGCAAGATTGCAGCATCCCAACATTGTGACGCTGCAAACGATTGCCTACGATGAGGGCGATCGCTATTTAGTGATGGAGTATTGCGAAGGGGGAACTCTGCGACAGCTTCTAGATATGTCTATCTCCCATAGCTTAGGCCAACGGTTGCAATTGATCATTGATGTTCTGAAGGGGCTGGAAATGGCCCATCAGTTAGGCATTGTCCATTGTGATATCAAGCCTGAAAATATTTTGCTGACCTTTACACCAGAAAGATGTTTGGCCCGAGTGACTGACTTTGGCATCGCTCGCTTGGCGATGGAAGCGGGATATCAGAGTAAGGGGCTAGGTGGGGATACCGGCTCTCCAGCTTATATGGCTCCCGAACGCTTTTATAGTCAATATTCCTATGCGTCAGATCTCTATGCGGTCGGGGTCATTCTCTTTGAGCTAGCGGTGGGTAGGCGCCCCTTCACAGGGTTGCCAGGACAGTTGATGACTGCTCATCTCAGTCAGGCGGTCCAAATTCCAGAGGAGGTGCCTTTTCTGCTGAGATCGGTCTTGGACACAGCGCTGCAAAAGCTACCGCAAAATCGCTATAAAAGCACTACCGCAATGCTCAAGGCCGTACAACTGGCGGCCAATGTCATAGTTCTGGGGGAACCTAAACTTGATTTAAGGTCGCTCTTGAGCCGTAGTCAGTCTGAGGATGACGACACCATTGCCCTTGGCCCATTAGCTCCATCACAGACACAGCCTGTAGCTCAGTAGCGGCATCAAATGCTGATAACCTTAGAGGCCTACGGTGTACACACAAGTCTGAATTAGACTGTAAGGAAGCCGTATAGAGCATCATAAAGATATGGAAAATCCCATTTTGATTCATGAAGACCTTATCGATGGCACGACCTTTGGTGACCTTCG
>JAAUUW010000055.1 GCA_012030735.1 Acaryochloridaceae cyanobacterium SU_2_1 | reverse complement strand
TTAGTGCTAAAGAATTCTCAGCTTTTTCCTCCCGCATCCTCAGAGAAATCAGAATCATCGACGATAGGATATATAAGCCACCCACTAAATATTCTGGGCCATGGCGTCCAGCCCAGGTCCTAGACCAACTTAACAGCGGATCACCCACAGCAAAGCCCACCACCAGAGACCCCATCATTGTTGAGGTAAACAGGGCATTGGCAGACATCAGGTTATGGGGCCTAACCACGATGGGAATGGCCGCTTGCTCAGCCGGTGCAAAAAACTGGGTCAGAATTGATTCGCAGCCAGCGGCCAACAGTAGCAAGGGAAACCAAGGTAGTCCCTTGGGTAAGAGGGGAATGCTTAAGGTAAGTAGGCCCCGAAAGAAGTTGGAACTCCAGAGAATTTGCTTCTTGGACCAGCGATCAACAAAAATACCAGCAGCCGATCCCAGAAAGACAGCGGGTAAGGTGTTGGCAATCATGACCGCCGAACGCATAGAGTTTTCGATATCTTGAGGGGGCTGATACTCTGCCACCAAGGTAATCAACAAAACAAAGAAGATCTTATCTGCCAACTGAGCGACAATCTGTCCGATCCAAAGAATCACAAACTGACGATTCTTCATTAAGGCTCGAAAGCCACTACCCGTTGGTTGGGGTTCAGAGGTCAGCATAACCTGGTGATCCTCAACAGGTCAGGATTGACTTGTATGCTATCGGGCTGAACCTTAGGTTTCCACATAGATATGCGACACAAATGAAGGCAACCGCAATATTGTACTCAAATAGGACACATTCCTAAACAGAGTTCCCTGGATAGGTTGTGGGAGCAACGGAAAGCAAAAAGACCTTGAACCTTTATGAGGTTCAAGGTCTAAACCGCCATAAGCCGCTTATACAGCTTGGTAATCGGCGGCGGCGGCTCGACCATTCTGGGATTCACCTTGGCTATTGCGCGGTTGAATGACCCCATAGCCACCGTGATTACGCTCATAGATGACATTTAGTTGACCTGTCTCTATGTTTTGAAAAACATAGAAATCATGATCAACAAGATCCAGTTGTTCTAAAGCGGCCTGAATCGTCATGGGGGGCATGGCAAAATATTTGCACCGGACTACGTCCTCCGGCAGTTCGGGAGTGCGATCGCGGGTTAGATCGCCTAATAAAGGTTGCTCCTCTGCGGCGGACAGCTCAACCTTGGTCCGGCTAGAGCCTTTAACTTGGCGCTTTTCTTTGTATTTACGCAGTTGACGGGCCAGCTTGTCAGAGACTAAATCAATGCTGGCATATAGGTTCTCTGAACTTTCCTCAGCTCGAATCACAGACCCGTTTGCAAATAACGTCACTTCAGCAGTTTGCTTGGTTGTGATCCGCGGATTACGAGCAACAGATAAATGGACATCAATCTCCGTCGTTAAATTCTGGTAGTGACTAGCAGATTTCTCAATCTTTTGGTGGACATACTCCCGAATGGCATCGGTAATCTCAATATTCTTGCCGTGAATAACCAGCTTCATAGAGTTGTCTCTCCTATGTCTAGTAACTAACCTCACCCTAACATTTTGTATTCTGCAAGGGGGAATGGTTTAGGTTGTCTTCAATATGCTTTGCATCTTGTGATAATTCTTAAATGCTGAGCGTCAGAATTCGGAGAAAATGCCCTTGTTTCTACCCCGTGAATCAACTAACCCAGCCCATGCTCGCCGACGTTCTTGCTGGCTCTATAATTTGGGGAGGGTGGATTACCTGACAGCTTGGCATTGGCAACAGCAATTAGTCGCCGATCGCCGCCAAAATTCTTTGCTGCCCGATGCCCTAATCTTGCTCGAGCATCCCTCGGTTTATACGCTCGGACAGGGAGCGAGTACTGCCTTCCTCAAGTTTGATCCTCAACAGCCTCCCCATCCCCTTCATCGCATTGAACGTGGGGGAGAAGTCACCTATCACTGCCCTGGTCAATTGGTGGGCTATCCGATTCTGAATCTCCAATCCCATCAACCTGATTTGCATTGGTACCTGAGACAACTGGAAGCAGTGATCATTCAAACCCTAGAAATTTATGGGCTAGAGGCAGAGCGAGTCCCCAGCCTAACAGGGGTCTGGTTGCAAAATTATAAGGTAGCCGCTCTCGGGATTAAAGTCAGCCGCTGGATCACGATGCATGGCTTTTCCTTGAATATTGACGCCGATCTAACTGGGTTTGAGCAGATTGTTCCCTGCGGGATTACCCATCGGGCTGTTGGCAACCTGACCCAATGGCGACCAGATCTGACGATAGCCGCTATTCGAGAGACCTTGAGCCTTGAATTTTCCAAACAGTTTAATCTAGAGCTAGTCATCCCACCACCAGAGACGCTGCCTAAAGAGTTGAGGGATCAATATTCTTCGGCTTTTACCGATTCACCTTGCTCACCCAAGCTTGATAACGACCCAGAGCCGTCAAGGGAAAATGCTGCTGATACAGATGGTATTTAAGATAGAAATGTCCAGGAAAGCCAGTGCCAGTGAAGTAGTCTTCATGCCAGGTGCCATCCGGTTTTTGGGTGGTGGTTAGATGGCGCACTCCCTTTTCAATGGCTGTCTGAGCATAGGTTCCCATGGCCTCTCCGGCGGCTAACAGACCGATTAATCCCCAAGCGGTTTGGGAGGGCGTGCTGGGCCCTTGACCCTTAAGTTGTGGATTGTCATAGCTAGCACAGGTTTCACCCCAGCCTCCATCTATGTTTGAGATTGAACCAACCAAGTGGCAGCCTGCTCGATTTCTCCTCGAAATCCTTGGGGATCAATGAGGGCTAAGGCCGCTAGGACGCCGCTAGTGCCATAGACATAGTTAACACCCCAACGGCCAAACCAACAGCCCTCTGGCTCTTGCTCTGCTTTGAGATAGGCAAGGGCCTGCTCTAGACTTTGTTTGCTGATCTTGTGGTGACATCGACCCAGCATTTCTAGAACCCGAGCAGTGACATCGGCTGTATTGGGGTCGATCATGGCTTTCAGATCGCCGTAGGGTAGCCAGTTAAGCCAGTCTTGATCATTGTCGATATCGAAGGCAGCCCAGCCCCCTGGACGACATTGCATGGTGGTTATCCACTGGATGGCACGGTCAATGGCGGCCCTTTTCCTTTGCTCGTCAGCCAAGGTGACTTCATTGAGGGCCATCACCACTACCGCTGTATCATCCACATCGGGATAAAAGCGATTGTCAAATTCAAAGGCCCACCCCCCTGGTAAACCCTGGGGATTTTTGACGACCCAATCTCCATAGTCGAGAATTTGCTTGTCTAGCAACCATTCTCCGGCTTTGACGAGGGCGGGATGATTGCTGGCTATGCCTGACTCAGCAAGGGCCCGTACCACTAAGCCTGTATCCCAAATGGGAGAGATACAAGGTTGGATTCTATAGTCCTCGGCAGTTTCTAGGGCAAAGGCGTCAATGGCGGCCAGCCCTCTGGCAATAATCGGATCATGGACGTCATAGTGGAGGGCTTTGAGACCCAACATAGAATTGAGCATGGCGGGAATGATTCCCCCCCAGTCGCCCGTGGCTTCTTGGCGTTCTAAGATCCAACGCTCGGCGGCTTTGATGCCTTGGTCGCGCAGGGGGATCAAGTTAGTGGCTTCGCCGAATTTAAACAGACCATCCAAATGGACAAAAATGTCTGTCCAGTCATGGTTGCGTGGTAGGTCAAATTGAGCCGATTCTCGACCTTCTAGGTATAATTCATCGAGGCTAATGGACGGGTTTAAGGGGTAGACAGGCTTGCGATCCATGACGATCAGCAGGGGTACGGTGCTGCCCCTCGCCCAACTTGACATTTCGTAAATGGTAAAGGGAAACCCCTCTGGCAAGAGCATTATCCAGGGGGGTAAGGAAGGAATACCCCGCCATTCATAGCAACCAATTAAGGCGAGATGGAGTTTTGTAAAAATCCGTGCCTGACTAATGCCACCCCGCTCCAAAATAAAGCTCTTCGCTCTTTGGAGGGCGGCATCTTGCTCAGGGACGCCTAGAAGCTTGAGGGCCATGTATGCTTCAATGCTGACACTCAGCTGGCCCCCATCTCCAAAGTAGAGTTCCCAGCCACCATGCTCTCGTTGTTGGGATCGCAAATATTGTTCTATTTTCTTGAGGGGGCGACTGGCATCAGTTCCCCAAATCTTATGCAGCAAAACTACTTCGGAGGTAATGGAAACATTAGACTCTAACTCTGCCCACCAATAGCCTTGGTCATCTTGTTGGCTGAGTAAATATTGCTGACTGGCTGCGATCGCAGCCTCCACCGCCTGGGCATTTCCTGAAGCCTTCATTGGATCTTGAATTTGGATACCATCAGTTTGCATACAGAACCTAATTTTTTCTAAGGGCTAGAATAAGAAATTGGTAAGCGGGGGACACCCTTTAGGCATAACAAACAGTGGTGGCCTTCGCTCCTCACTATTTACCCTAAAGGGCTGAACAGGACGGGAACAGGAATTCGCTCTAGAAAGTCATTAGAACCTAACCAGCCTATCTGGGTTCCCTGACCAAAGGCTGTGATCTCTCACAGCGGCTGAAGATACTTTAGATCACAGATTGCCAAGGTCACGGATTGAGATTTAGCCTAGAGGAGGATTTGCCCACTGGGGCAATGTCGAGCCCCTCGAATAGCATCGGGCTAATTTTAATGGATAGCAAGGGGAGCCTCCCCAGCATTGCATTACACCCCTAAACCCCTGGCATTTTCTCATTTTATGGGTCCATCAGGTTTATGCGAAATCCCATGTCTCAGTTTTTTATTCGACCCCGGTCAAGATGGATGCAGGGCATTCCGTGGGTTGCGATCGCAATAATCCTCCTCACAGGCTTGCCCAGTCAAGCCAAATTCAAACCCCCAGGCGACGTTGGCAAACCTGGCAATCGGCGAGGCTTAGCCACCCGCGGTGGTGAATGTCAAGTCCAGGGCAGCCCCACCCTAACAACACTAGTTCCCACTAGTAATCTGGGCTTAGCCGCTTCCAACTCTCCGACCTTCTATTGGTTCACACCCATCAATAGCTACAAATATGTGACCTTTAACCTACACAAGGTTGACGCCGAAGATAATCCCGCGGAACTGGTCTATTCTGCCATCGCCCAACTCTCTGGCCAGGCAGGACTCTCGAGTGTTACCTTACCTCAGCAAGCCAGCTCCTCGACTCTGAGCGCCAATATTGAGTACCGATGGTCTGTGAGTTTCCACTGTGCCCTCAGTGAACCTAGTCGACTTGTAGCCATCGGTTGGGTTAAATATGTACCACCATCCCCTAGCTTAACTAACCAACTGGCAGTGGCACAGCCTCAGACAAAATATGATATCTATGCAGAGGCAGGCTATTGGTACGATGCCGTTAATGAACTAATAACCGCGAACAAGACCACTCCTAGCAGGAACCTGCAGATGGCTTGGCAAGAATTGTTAGAATCTGATGCCGTTCAGCTCAACCAACTTGTCGGTCAATAAGGGTCTAGAGATTGCCAATAAACCCAGGCAGAGGAGAATATACATAAAGCAAAGGTTCTTCGCCGCGCAGCATGAGCACTTCACAGGGTTCCTGCGCTCTGAAGACTTCGTTCAATATCTTGCTGATCGTGCTTTATGCTAGGACATTCCTGATGCTTCAACCTCTCCTTGATCACCCCGATAACCTTGATGCCGCCGCGCTCTTGCAAAAACTGCTCGATGGCGAATCCCTCAGCCAAGCTGAGGCATCCCAGCTTATGCAAGGTTGGTTAACTGAGACGATTGCGCCTGTACTTTCTGGGGCCATTCTGGTGGCATTGCAGGTTAAGGGAGTCTCAGCGACAGAGCTAGCGGGAATGGCCATGGTCCTGCTCCAGCAGTCCGTCGATACTGATGCCCAACTGCAAACGGCATTGCCCACCCCGATTGTTGACACCTGCGGTACGGGCGGCGACGGTGCTTCTACCTTTAATATTTCCACCGCTGTGGCCTTTGTGACTGCGGCAGCTGGAGTTCCTGTAGCCAAACATGGAAATCGCTCAGCCTCTAGCCGCGTCGGTTCTGCCGATGTGCTCGAAGCGCTAGGGGTCAATCTCACGGCTGCACCAGATCGGATCAAGGCGGCCCTCTCTGAAGTAGGGATTACCTTTTTGTTCGCTCCTGGTTGGCATCCGGCCATGAAAGCCGTCGCTCCCCTGCGGCAAACCCTCAAAATGCGCACGATTTTTAACCTACTGGGTCCCTTAGTCAACCCCCTACGACCCACAGGTCAGGTCATGGGTGTCTTTGATCCCTCCCTCTTGCAGCCCTTGGCCATGGCCTTACAGCTCTTGGGTGTTCAGCGAGCAATTGTGTTGCATGGTCGCGAAAAACTTGATGAAGCGGGCTTAGGAGATCTCAGTGATTTGGTCGTTCTCGATCAGCAGCAGCTACAAACCACCCATCTTAATCCCCAAGAATTAGGATTGCCACCGGTTTCTCTAGAAGCTCTAGGGGGGGGAGGGGTAACAGAAAATGCTGCCATTTTACGGTCAGTGCTGCAAGGCAAGGGCAGTCCCGCTCAAACCAACGTTGTGGCTTTGAATACAGCCTTAGCGCTCTTTGTGGGCGATGCTGTTAATAGCTATGCAGAGGGGCTAGCTTTGGCTCAATCAATTCTGAAGGCGGGTGCAGCTTGGCAGAAGCTAGAAAAGCTGGTGGCCTTTTTGGGCAGAAACAACCCATGAACAGAATTCTGGAAGGACTATGCCAGAATGATAGGCGTGCATCTTTTCAGCATTTACTAAGGCAATAGATAGGATCACTGTGATCGAGGTCGAAGTTCACCGACAATTACATGCTTTTCTGCGTGATCAGGGCAGTGACCAATGGCCTCACTATTTAACGATCGCACGTTTAGTCGCACGTGCCTTTCGCTTGCAACGCAGTGCCATTATTGAAATTAGTGCCTCAGCCAAACAGCAAGGGCTCCATCGTCTCAGTTACTTAGCATCCCTGATGTTATGGCGAGAAGCGGTGATCTTAGTGGCTCCCCTGGCTGCCCAAAATCATTTGCTGCGCTCCGAAATTCCCCATCTCCGGGAATGGATGCAGGTCCAAAAACCAATCATCACCAGCGATCATTGGCCCGGAAATCACTTTTCAGGGGTGCTGCTGCTCACACCCGAGGTATGGCTCAAGGACTATCTAAATCAAGACTATCAGTTGCCCCTAGGAATTCCCACCCTCATTGATGGCGCTGATCAGCTCGCCTCCTGGGCGCGAGAGCATCTCACCCTTTCTATACATCCCCAAGACTGGGAGCAACTAATTTGGAGCTATCCCCAACAAATTGATGTTATTCGAGAAGCCCGAGTTAAGTTAACTCGGGCGCTTTTTCAGCATCCAGACAACCCCTATGGTTGTGCCTTGATCGAGGCCCATGATTACCAAATTATTAGGGATTTGCACTATGCCCTTTTATCTTTTGATTTGGGCCGCAGCCCAGCGCTTTGGCAAAAATTTTGGCAAATTCATGAGGGGAAGGATCAACTCTTGTGGAGCCAAATTAATCGCCAGCAAGGCTCTTTCATTCTGCACGCTGCCCCTCTAGCGGTGAATCGCCAACTCCAAGGTCTTTGGTCGCGGCAGGCGGTTGTTTTGATGGGCAGTAGCTTTGATATAGAGCCAGAGGCTCAGCTCTTTCGTCATCAAGTAGGATTGGCGGCCCTAACTTATGTGCAGTTTGCCGCTGAGCGGGAGACAGAGGCCATTCAACTCTATCTGCCTGAGGGTCTGCCCCTGCCGAATACAGCCCAATTTCAAGGAAAATTAATCCAGCAATTGCACTATCTACTGGCGGTGAGCCAACCGAGTCTAGCGCCCACGGTTTTGATTATTGAAGATACCCCTTTGCAGCGGCAAGTGGCCACCTTGATGGCTGCGGAGTTTGGCTCTCGGGTTAAGTTTGAAACCTCTAAATTAGAGGAGAGTAGCATTCTAATTACGGGCTGGGAGTTTTGGCAGCAGGTTCAGCAAATCATTCCCTGTCCCCGCTTATTAGTGATTGCGACTTTGCCGATCCCCTCTTTAGAAGATCCACGGGTAGCAGGTCAAGTGGCTTACTATAAACACCATCGTCAAGATTGGTTCCGGATGTATCTCTTGCCTAATGCTCTGCAAAGACTGCAAGATGCGATTGCACCCATTCGTCGCCAACAAGGCGTGGTGGCTTTGCTGGACAACCGCGTCCTCCATCGCAGCTATGGTCAACAAATCTTGGCAGCCATCAGTCCCTATGCCCGGCTCAGTTATATCGATGCCAGCCTGTTCCAGCCCCCTGCCGTTGCTAGGGTAAAAGCTCCCTAGCCAGTCTTGGTCGGTGGCATATTTGTGCATTAACATCATAGGTAGATGCAATCTTAAATGATAAATGCATCTTAAATTCAAGGGTCTGTTGATCTTGAATTAACAGCCAAAGAATAGCTGTGAGGGTATTGCGAGAGGGGTTGAAAGCCCTCAGAAAACCTTAGCAGCTCCTCGGCAGCGCAGTTGAATGATTACTAAAATAAAATTTTGAATGGGAGAAACCAGAATGGGTGAAGCCAAACGTCGTCAAGCAGCCCTAGGAGAAGACTACGGCAAGGAACCGAATATGACCTCCTGGCTACCAGTGACCAAACAGCAGCTCCAAAAGCTGTATGACTTGGTGATGAAAGGAAGTTGGGTTGCCATTGCCCTATTGATTCTGTCCTGGATAGTGATCCGGTTTGTGGGACCCTATTTTGGCTGGTGGGGCACTGTTGATGCAGAGGGCTTGTAGTTTCCCTTTATCGATACAGAGTCTAGAAAAGATTAAGTTAGGGCTGTTCGAGGGGATGATACCGAGCAGTCCTAGTCCTCTTTGATTATTTTGGTAGATTTTTAACAAATTCCGACAAAACTCCGCCTTTCTAGCCAGGTAAGCAGAAAGCCTCGACCCCAGTCTGGCCAGAGAGAGATAGGCTGAAACCTTGGCATGATTCGCTTAGAAAGCGTCATTGATTTCTAGTCTATATAGACTAGCGACATAACCGCCTGAGCAGCATCGCCTTTTGGAATTGCGAATACGGACGATGAATGACGACTTGTCAATAACCCTAGATAGAACCAAGCCTGCTTAGACCTCTGAGGTCGGCGGCGCTTTGTAGACGGGGGTTAAGAATGCGATCAAAAATCCGCCCAAAAATCCGGCAACATTACGGAGAATAGGGAGCCAGTCAGAGGTTCTGGCTATCACCGGTCCAATCCCAAAGGATAAAAAGCAAATTCCCCAAAGAGGTGAGAATATCAAGGCCCATTGCCAAGAGAAAAATTGGCCTGGTTTGCGGGGATGGCAGAAAAACCACAAATAATCCCCCCGAGCACGGAAGTGATTAAGGTGAAAACCCATTGCTCCTGAGGTAATCCGGGCACAACCCGGCAGCCTCCCTTATTCAAGCAAAGCTTGACGGAGTTGATTGCTTGCAGAATTGATTCATCTTCGCCATTCTCAGCGACAAAATATTGATTGCCAAACCGGGTCTGTAGCTCGACCCAAAAAGTCCTTGGCAGCAACTGGTACACTGCATCACCGACATTGAAGTTGAGGATGTTACCCCCCCGCGAGTCGGCAACCAGCAGCACACTTCTTTCATCTAGGTTCCAAAATTCTTTCACCGCCCTGCCCGGTGTGCGATCAAATTGCGTTAATACCCGGAGCTTCCACCCAGTTTCTACCTCAAAATCATCTAAGTCGTGGGCCAACCTCGCTTGTTGAGCATTTGTCAATGCTTCTGCTAAATCAAGGATTGCTGTATAGCGGTCGGGCAAAAGTTCGGGGGCGTCAAAAGCTGCAGCTGCAGGCGGGGCAAACCATAACCCTAAATTCAGCATCAGACCTAGACAGATAGCAATTAAGCGGCGGATCAGGACTTGTTTCATAGAAGGGCGAAATTTAGATACTAATCAGTGAGAATATGCAAATAACTAAATTATTTTTAATACTTATTCGATTTGCTTAATCATAATACGAAACCTGAGCGATGGGTACTCGCTCAAGTGTCTATCAGACCTTTCATAGCCCTAAGCTAGATTGCAAGCAGGTTGTAGCATCGCTGTCTAAAGTCTATGGCCCTCAGTCAACATAGTTTTTATTCAAGCTAGAGTGGGGCATCCTAGTCAATACCCGCTAGTGTTTTGATCCCATAGCGCTAAACTGCAAAGCCAAGATGTATTCAAAACCCTCCTCTCAACCCCAAATTCAGAGGCGTCAGTCTTCGTCTCCAGGCTTAATCTCAACAATTTTTCTGAGGTTGGGTATGGTGCAAGGCATTGTGATCATCACTGCGATCGCAAGCTGTCTTTCTATGCTAATGGTGTTTATCACCTTACAGGGATTGGCAGCCCCAGCAATCTACTATTTACCCCTTTTAAGTATCAGCCTGATCATCCCCACCTTAGTTGCACCCTATACCAGCTACTGGATCCTACGCCTATTTCGAGAGATGGAAAAAGCCAGGGAGATCGCCCATCAAATCTCCCTCACAGATGAATTGACACAAGCCTATTCCCGACGATTATTCTTTGAACTCGCAGCCGAAGAACTCACCCGAGCCAAGCGATATCAGCGTCCCTTTGCCATTATTCTGCTCGATATTGATCACCTCGCTCAGATTAACCAGACCTATGGTCACCTCGGTGGCGATCATGTTTTGCGATTTTGCAGTGAAGCCTGTCAAAGTAATCTCAGAGTTCAAGATATTTTTGCTCGCTATGGGGGAGAAGAATTCGTTTTAGTTCTCCCTGAGACCGATCTGGAGGGCACCTTAACAATGGCCGAACGGATCCGCCGCCAAATTGAAACTCATGTTTTCGTCTGGGAAAGCCAGATTATTCAAGTAACAATAAGCTTGGGCGTCGCCATATTAAAAGAGCCCTCCACCACCTTAGAAACTCTTTTGCATGATGCTGGCCAGGCCTTAAGTACTGCTAAAGATCTGGGTCGCAACTGTGTCCACCATCTACCACAAAAGGGCTAAAATAGCTCAATCCCGACTCATATAGGTTTTGGTCGAGTCCTGACCTAGTTAGCCGCCTTTTATCAAGGACTAGGCTTAGGCTGAACTTCAGACTAGAATGAACCCAATTACTACTCCATCGCGACTCCCTACTTTGTGAGCAACCTTGAGCAAGATCAAAAGCAGCGTTTCCGGCATCTCCTGATCATTGATGATGCAGAGGGGCGACGCACCATTCCCTCGAAGCAGCAACCTATTCGATGGGACGCGATGTGACCAACTCTATTGTCTTGCATTCCAAAATGGTGTCTCGTCAACATGCCATTTTGTTGCGGGTGACTGCCCCCGAGACGGCTAACTTCCTGTTTCGGATCATTGATGGCGATCTCCAGGGTAAGCGCAGTACCAACGGCTTAATTGTCAATGGGCGACGGCTATTCTCCCATGATCTTAAGCATGGGGATGTGGTGATTTTTGGCGGGGATGTAAAGACCAAATACTATGTGGTCTCTAACTTATCCGATGCTGATTTCGATAAGTTCTGTGAGGCAACGGATCTATCGACGATCTTATCCCAATCGATTAATCCCTTTCAGACCTTAGTCCCAGATGATGCGGATTTGCAGAATATGAGCGAAGCCGCCCTAGTGCGGATGGCATCCTTTCCCGAGTTAACGCCGAGTCCAATTTTGGAAATGGATTTGCAGGGGACTGTTACCTATTTGAATCCAGCAGCAGTGCTGCAATTTCCTGAAATTTCTAAGGTGGCAACGAAACATCCAATGTTGGAGGGTCTGCTGAAGATGGTGCAGACTGAGCATGCAGGGAAAAGCAACTTCTTTATGCGGGAGGTTGAACTAAAGGAGCGAGTCTATGAGCAATCGGTTCACTATATTGTCGAAAGCGATTTAATCAGAAGCTACGTTAGCGATATTACTGAGCGCAAACGGGCGGAGGAGCAACTCCGGCACAAGGCTCAACGAGAGGCCATTATTAATCGAATTGTCCAGGCGATGCGCGGGACGATGGTAACCGCTGAGGTCTTACAGATTACAGTGGGCTTGCTGTTTGAAGCCTTGGCAGCCAGCCATTGTTTGATTGTCCAAATGCATACCGATGGAGAACCAGCGGATCACTATGTGAGTGATACGGCGATTGGCCAGCAAGACTTGATTCAGGCTAATGAACGGTTTCTGCGCCATTCTCAAGAGACTTTGGCCCAAGGCCAGCAGGTGGTTTTTAACCATAGTGGCAATGCCACTAATCTTGATTCAGAAATAGTCGCTATCTGTGAGCAATGCGATATTCAAACCGTGCTGGTAACACCCTTGCTGTATTTGCAAAGCTATCTGGGGAGTATTAGTCTCTATCAATGCCGAGATAAAGCTGCCCTGAACCAAGAGGAGCAACCTATTCGTGCCTGGACCCCTGATGAGCGAGGCTTGGTGAAAACTATTGCTGACCAATGTGCGATCGCCATCCATCAAGCCCAGCTATACCAACAAGTTCAAGACCTCAACACCAACCTGGCCCAACAGGTCGAAGATCGCACCGCCGAACTCCAACAAAAAATGCTGGAACTCCAGCGCCTCAATAGCCTCAAGGATGATTTTTTGAGTACCGTCTCCCACGAACTCCGTACACCGATGTCCAACATTAAAATGGCCATCCACATGCTCAATCAGTTTCCCCTCGAGCCTCGGCAGCAGCGCTATATTTCCATTTTGGATGCAGAATGTAGTCGGGAAACAGAACTAATTAATGACTTACTCGATCTGCAAAAACTAGAGGCGGGCGGCAATCCGATCAAGATGGAGCCGATTTCGGTGCCCCTCTGGTTACCCCGCGCCCTAGAACCCTTTCACACCCGCGCCAAGAATCGTGGCCAAACCTTCCAGATCAATTATGATCAATCCATGCCCACCTTTTATTCCGATCGGATTAGTTTAGATCGGATTTTAGCAGAACTCTTGAATAATGCCTGCAAGTATACCCCTCAAGGGGGAGAAGTAACCCTGTCTATTGACTATCAGCCTTCACCACAACCCATGCTTTGCATGAAGGTCACCAATCAAGCCGAAATTCCTGAGGAAGAGCTCCCCCGGATTTTTGATAAGTTTTACCGCATCCCTAACTCAGATCCTTGGAAGCAAGGTGGCACCGGCTTAGGACTGGCCTTAGTCCAACGGCAAATTGAGCAACTCAAGGGCGACATCTCAGTGACCAGCGAAGCCGGGAAAACTATCTTTTTGGTGCAATTGCCCTATCCCGCTCTCCATGACTTGGGTTGACCCTATTCTGCAATGCCGCCAACCTTAGATCTATTTCAAACCCTACCTGCACCCACTATTGCAAATCTACGCCAAGCAGATCGCCGCTGGCATCAGCTTCGCCATCAAGCTCAGCCTCCGCCAGCCTTAGTTATTGAAGAGCAAGCAACGCCCTTGGGAGGAGTGGATTGGGATCTGATCATTTGCGGCGGCACCCTTGGGATATTGCTGGGCACCAGCCTCGCTCAACGGGGCTGGCGCGTGCTCCTGCTCGAGCGGGGGGTTCTCAGGGGTCGTGACCAAGAATGGAATATTTCTCGCTCGGAGCTGGCAGTGCTCCTTGAGTTGGAACTCTTAACTGCTGATCAATTAGAGACTGCGATCTCAAGTGAATTCAAGGCGAATCGCATTCAATTTGAGGGTGGACCAGCAATTTGGGTAGAGGACGTCTTAACCGTCGGGGTTGATCCTGTTTTTCTATTAGCAACCCTCAAAGCCCGTTTCTTAGCCGTCGGAGGGCATTTGCAAGAGCAGGTCAGCTTTACGAGTGCGACCGTCCATCCCGATGGTGTCGCCCTCCAAGCGGGTACTCTGCTGAAAACGCGGCTTATGCTTGACGCCATGGGGCATTTTTCTCCCTTGGTCGCCCAAGCACGTCAAGGACAGCAGCCCGCTGGCATTTGCCTTGTTGTCGGCACCTGCAGCCAAGGTTTGCCGTCCCTAAGTACCGGAGATCTGCTCGTCTCCCGAACACCCATCCAAAACCATTGCCAATATTTTTGGGAAGCCTTTCCCGCCAGAGAGGGTCGGACCACCTATCTGTTTACCTATGCAGATTTACATCCCCAACGCCCCAGCTTAGAACAACTGTTTAGAGATTATCTACAGCAATTACCTGAGTATCAAGGCTGCTCCAGCGCTGAAATCAAAATTCAGCGCGCCTTATTCGGCATGTTTCCCAGCTATGAGCGCAGCCCTTTGCAATTTCCCTGGCACCGAATAATGCCCATTGGCGATAGCAGTGGCAGTCAATCCCCACTCAGCTTTGGCGGTTTTGGGGCCATGCTTCGACATTTGCCTCGTCTCGATAGCGGTCTTCACGAAGCCTTGAGCACAGATTCCTTAGACGCTTCTGCCCTGCATCAATTACAACCCTATCAACCCAATCTCTCTGCCACTTGGTTATTTCAAGAATCGATGCGCGCCCCCGCTGATCGCAACCTCGATCCACAACAAATCAACCAATTGCTGATTACCGTCTTTCAAGTGATGGAAACCCTTGGTGATCCCATTCTCAAGCCCTTTCTGCAAGATATTGTCCAATTTCCAGCCCTCAGTCAGACACTCCTGAGGATCTCTATCACCCATCCCCAACTGACCCCTAAAATTCTTGGGCATGTGGGCATGGGAGCTTTGTTAAAATGGCTACCCCATTTTGCGCGCTTGGGTCTTTATCATGAGCTTTACCAGCGTATTCCGATCTTGACTTCTTGGTGTCAATCTCTGACACCAAAGCAGCAATATCATTGGCATCGCCAATTTGATGCTTGGACCTATGGGTCTGGGCATGATTATGATAAGCAGTGAGATTAATCAACGTCTTCATTGAACAGCATCTTAATGTCTCAACATCAGGCGACTTAGAGGAGAAGAGCAAAATCAATCTCTTCCCACCGAACCAAAACATAAAGTAAATGTTAAATTTAAGTAACGATATATTGCTAACTTTAATTCAGGTAGATCGATGACGGGTGTGGAAGCACTAGTGACTCCCCAGCCATGGCTCACAACCAAGGCCAAATTGGCTGATCACCAAGCTCCCCTGACGGTTCTTTGTGATCTAGATGGTCCCTTGATCGATGTTTCACAGCGATATTACAAAACCTATCAGCTTGCCCTTGCCGAGACCCAATCCCTTTATCGGTCTCAGAATCTGTCCTTGCTTCTTACCCCCTTGCGCCTTGACCAGTTTTGGCAGATGAAGCAATCAAAATACCCCGATCAAGAGATCGCCTTGGCTTCGGGGTTAGGGGTTGAACAAGTGGAGATCTTTCTAAGCCAAGTGCAACGACTGGTAAACCAACCCTTGCTCTTGCGGGAAGATTTATTGCAGCCCGGTGTGCATGCTTCTCTCCAGCAACTGCAGGAGATGAGAGCGCGCCTAGTGGTTGTCACGCTGCGCTGCCAAGCTCAAGCGGTGCAACTGCTTGAGCAATATCAGCTATCTCATTTTTTCACTTTCATTCGAGGAACTAGGGATCACCAAGCAGCGTATCAAAACTATGCCCTTTACAAGCAGGCTTTATTAGAAGAGATCTTGGCCTGTCTTGGCCCTTCCAGCCCAGAGCAACATTTTTGGATGATTGGTGACACAGAAGCCGATATCATCGCGGCTCAAGCCATGAACATCAAGACCATTGCGCTCACCTGTGGGATGCGCAATCAGGCATTTTTAGAGCCGTTGCAACCCACTAGTATCCAAAGCAATCTAGCGGCTGCCACTCGTTATTTGCTAGAGTCGAGCATCCGCTACCCAGAGCAGCCCTCAAGATAAGAGACAAGATAGATAGAGGACCGAGAAGCGGCAGCTATTAGCTACAGCTACTGTAACCGCAAACAACACAAGCTCCGCCAGAACAACCATTGACTTGATGTAATTCTGCACCACATTCGGGGCAAAGCTGACTGCTGTGATTCTGTTCATCTAAATCGGCCCAAATTGTAGACCATACATCTGTAATGGGGATGTTATGTCTAGCCTCTTGCTCTTGCTCAGGGGTGTTTCTAGACCTTGACTGTGGGGATTCTAAGCTGGCTATCTCTGGTGAAGTTGATGGCTGGACATTATTCAACTGGCTGGGAGCCTCTTGTAATACCTTCCCGATCAGATCGGCTAAACCCAAAATACGATTGGGGCCTAATCCCTCGGCATCTGCACCCCGAATACCGCGAATTTGGCGAGCGATATCAGAGATGGAAACTTGTTGACTCAGTAAAAGATTGATCAAACGTGCGATCGCTTCACATAAAGACTGCGCTTCAGTCCCAGATTTCCCCACCGTCACCCACAAAGATTGCAAGCCTTGCTCACCATAGGTCAAGTGAAACTCTACTTTGCCCCAAGTCAAGGTACTGACTTGGCGAGTTAAAGCTTGAGCATAGGCACCAACGGGAGGTGCTACCGCAAAGGAAGTCACGGATGTCGAGAGATAACCCGGCTCCGAGTCCCTTGAAGCAAAGACTTCCTCCCCAGAGGTTTGTAAGTCTGAGGCGCTTGGATCTAAGGTCAAGGCCCCAGAGGTTTCTAGAGAGATCTCTAGTTCTGGCTCGACAAAGCTAAGCAGCATCGGATCTGACCCGCTAGTGTCAGATTGCTTTTGCAACTCCGGTTGAGGGGCGAGCTGGCTAGGCATAGCAAAGGCCCCGGCAAAATCAGTCATCAAGTCCAACAGATTAGATTCCCGCGCCACAGGAGCTGGTTTGTTGTTCTCAGCGTTGCTGATATGGGTCTGGCCCGAGGCATAGGTCATCCCCTCCGATTCAAGGGGAGTTTGTGGGGTTTCTTGAGGAGCAGATGAAGCATTGACGAGAGGTTCAGAGTGATCGAGGGACGATGCTGTGATCGATTCTGGCTCGGTTGTCTGGGGCTGCTGTGTAACCGTCTCAGATGGCGCATCCCCTGGGGTAGAAGAGGGCAAGGGATTATGGGCAAAGGCTTCGGGAAAGTCGGCCATCCATTGCTGCAAATGGGCCTGCTGATCCAGCCTGGTACTAGTTTGTGGAGGATGACTGGGTTGGTGAGAGATAGCCTCGCTAGCGTCAGCCTGAATATGAGCCTGGTCCTCAATCATGTTGTGATCAACTGGGCTGTGATCAATGGTACTCTGCCTACTCTCCTCTTCTTGTCGGTTTTGAGCAGTCCTGCGTAGATCCTCAAGGGTTTGGTATGGCTTCAGTGGTTGAGGACTGATGGGAGAGGCATTTGACATCGATGGCAAGGGCGATGAACTGAGGGGAGTAGGATCTGGCTGAACTGGAGGAGCTTGAGCGGGACTAGACTCAGTGGCCATCAAATTTAGCAGTTCAGCCTCTAGCTCAGAAGAGGGAGATGGGGATGAATCAGCATCCCCTAGCCCTAGAGCATCAAGGTCATCGAGTTGAAAATCCTCTTGAAAATCCTCGGAGGGTTCGGAAAAATTGCTCATCAGATCGAAAAGCTTGTCAGTATGAGCCATTATTTTGCCTTTATCAACCATCGCACTTGTTTCGTCCACAATAGAATCAACCCTAAGATCGTTTTTCGCTATCCCCCACCTTAATCGGCTCAGAATCTAAGGTGCCTGAGCGATAGACTGTGACACCCTTAAGACCGGCCTTCTGAGCTAACCGATAAATTTGCTTGATTTCCTCTACCGTTGCATGGGCTGGTAAGTTAATTGTTTTAGAAATTGAGGAATCAATCCAATCTTGCCATTTCGATTGCACCAAAATATGCCAGCCCGGTGCAATTTCTCGGGCTATTTTAAAGCTGCTGGCGATATCTGGATAGTCCTTGGCAAATTGGCTACCCAAAAGAGAACCGGTTTGTTTGACGAGTTCAGCATCGGCTTCGCATAATCCTAACTCCTCTAAGTAGGGATTGAGAATCTGTACCCAGTTTTGCTGACTACGAGAGGCATCTACAAACACTTGTTTCCAAAGGGTTAAGCCAAAGTCGGGTTCAAAGGCCCAAGAACAGGCTGCTAGTTGGGCAATACTACCTGTGGGGGCAATGGACAGGACGGTAGAATTGCGACGCGGCACTTGGGCAAGATCTTGGCCATGGTCTTCGACTGACCTTGGGCCATCTCCTGGGCTGGCCTCTGCGCCACTAAAATAACGCCCTGAACTATCAACCCAGCGTTCAAAGGGGTTGCCGGTTCTGACATTCTTGATCTGATCCCAAATTCCACAGGGACCTTTTTCAGCTGCGATCGCCTCTGAGGCCCGATAGGCATGGTCAGCAATCCAAGCGCCCCAGCGATCAATTTCACTGAGATGTTCAGGAGAATCATAGGGAATACGCGCTAACTTCAGATAATCGGCCCATCCCATAATGCCGAGACCCAACTGCCGAAAGACATTCTGCACATTGTGTTTTTGGTCAGGGGTGGCAAACTCAGACATATCCAACACATTATCCAGAAAGCGAATGGAAATCTTGACTGTTTCAGCCAAATCATTCCAGTCAATCTCAACTTCACCTGCACTGTTACGCTGAACAAATTTCGTTAGCACTAATGAACCCAGATTACAAGCAGAATTAGGGGGCAGAAAAATCTCACCACATGGATTTGTACAAGTAACAAAGTCACGGATGGGGCTACGGCGCTTGGCATTGTCAATCAAGAGCAATCCAGGATCAGCCGTGACATGGGCATTTTCAGCCATGGCCTGCCAGAGCTTATTGGCCTGGGCATCGCCTTGATCAAGCTTGGCAAAGAACTCGTCATCGAGTTGGACAGAGATATTGGCGTTATGCCAGCGGCGATCGCGTTTGCCCTCCGGACTCAGATGGGTTTCCACCCAGGCTGTGCCCAATTGATTATGCAGGGCTTGCAATTGCTCCTGTCGCTGGGCGAGGGGTGCCTGACTCTGGGCAACTTGGGCAAT
>JAAUUW010000054.1 GCA_012030735.1 Acaryochloridaceae cyanobacterium SU_2_1 | reverse complement strand
GAAGGGTAAATATAAGGCCGCATCCGCAAGCAGATCGCCCATCTCATTGAGCAGGCCGCCTAAGGTAGTGGTCAAGCCATGGTCACGGGCCAACATGCCATCGATAGCATTGAGCGCCATCCTCAGCAATAGCACTAAGGGCAGGGCCAACCAAACAGCTGGCATGCGAGCAAAGCGTGCCAAGGTAACTCCCATCCCTAGAGAAACTAGCATCGCTGCTATCGTGACTTGATTAGGAGTAATACCCCAATGGGCCAGCCCCTTAACCAGGGGACGAAGTTGATTTTGAAATGCAGGCTTGTATTGATAGAGCGTTAACATTAGCCATCCACAGAACTCATATTGCCATGATGCAATGGCTGCATAGGTAATGAGAATGAGCAGCCTGAGGGAAGGGAAGGGCTCTCGAACCAGATAGCAACACTAAGAAGGAGGGTGAAGCTGCAATTGGCGAGGCAGGTTCTTATCAAGCGCCGATGGCAGGAAGGCTGTGACCTTTACCTAAAAAAGCGGACAGGTCAGTGAAGTTGAAAGGTTGAGTTGAGAGGTTAAACGAGCCTTTGTTACCAAGCCATCGCAAGGGCCTGGTAACTGTGTGATCAATCCCTTGCCCAGCGCAGCGGCACTCAGGCTAGCTGGTGAGATGTTCTCTAGTCTCAAAAAGGGGGAATTCTAGAGAATATAACGAATGATCGATGGTCCCTTTCCAAGAGCGAGCATTGACTCCTGTTTTTGGGTGACCAAGTCGGTAGATCATCATTGCCAGTATTGAGCAGGTGTTGATTCAGTCAAGCAGCATGGAATCGGCATGTTCAGCCACCCTCATCGCCCAAACCTTGAGCAGCCGATCTTCTTACCTAGGCAATAAATATGGCTGGCTTCCCTAAGACAGATAGGCATAATTCTATGTTTCACTCTAGAGCGATGGTCCACCCTTATAAAGTCTCTTTGGCACTGTGAATATTCGATCGATCATCGGCCTGGTGACGGCCAAGCGGCGCCTGGGATCTATGTCGGGTTTCTCGATCTATGCCGATAGCACTTGCCTGGTTTCCATCCTAATTTGGTCTGTTTATTTGGGCCATGTCAGCCATGAATTTAATCCGAGCTTGGGGAGAACCTTGGGCTTTTGTGTTGGTTTACTCTTGCCTATTTCGGTCTTGATTCATGAGGTGGCTCGCGGTTTCACGGCCCGGCATTACCAAATATCTGTTGAGGCAGTTTACTGCCGAGGGATGGGAGCCTTTACAAGGCTGAAGGGTAAAGTTGCCAACCCCTGGCAAATGGTTGAAGTTTACGGGGCCGGATCCCTAGCTAATTTTATTCTGTTTGCTGTCTTCAATTTATTGAGTACATTACCTTTCCAGTGGGGAGGGACATTATTGGCAACCATTCATCACCTCAAACAATTTAATTTGGTGTTGGCCATTTTTTCCTTGACACCTCTGCTGCCTTTAAATGGTGGATATTTGCTCAAAGCAATCCGATGGCAACTGACGGGGCAACTTGCGAAACCAGCGCAACATGAGTTATATGGCGGCTATATCGCCGGCTTGGTGGCGATTATCCTTGGTTTTTTTTGGCAAGCCCAAGCCCCTTTTTTGGCCATTTGGCTGTTTTATCTAGGCATCATGACTTGTTTGCGGGAATTGCTGTTTGCCGGTCGCTGGCTACCCAACCCGATGGAGGAGTTTTCGGCTACTGAGTCTGGTATTCGATCCTCTCGGTCTAAGTTAAGGGTTTTATCCCAGTCGCCTCGATCTGCTAGCCCCAAGAGCAACACTATCCGAGCTGCAGATTTTCACTATTTGGCTGCCGACTTTCTCTGGTGCCCAGAACCAGATGCCGAAATCAAGAAGGCTATGGCGGCGATTCAAGAGATGAAACTACAAGCTGCGATCGCAGTCTTTGATCAGATACTGCAAACTAACCCCAAAGATTTTGCCGCACTTCATAACCGTGGCAATGCTTATCTGCAGCTCGGTCAACCCGCCCCTGCCCTCACAGATTTTCAAGGAGCACTGCGACTAAAGCCCCACAACGCTGAGACTTACCTGGGTAAGGGCAATGCTTACTTTGCCCTCTGTGACTATTTGGGTGCAATTATCAATTATGGTGAAGTCCTCAAGATCAACTCCAGCCATGCCCATGCCTACTTTAATCGGGCCAGCGCCTTAGTACTCAATGGGAGTCGGACAGATGCGATCGCAGACTATCAACAGGCCCATACCTTATTTAGTCAGCAATTAGATCAAACCCAGACCTGCAAAATAGATCGGCGACTGCAAATCCTTAGCCCACCAGCTTAAGGAACCCAACGCCCTCTGCTAAGTCCCACCAATCACCAATAAGGGAATAGCCCATCCCCCATCCAGAGCCAAAGCATCAGCAACAGCGTACAATGGTTCAGTTGTATTCTGAACACTACTTTGATCGATCGGTATACCCTGCCCAAAATGGGCGATCTATGGACTGACACTTATAAATTCAAGACCTGGTTGCAGGTAGAAATCGCAGTCTGCGAAGCCCAAGCAGAACTTGGCAAAATTCCGGCAGAGGCCCTCACAACCATCAAGGCCAAGGCCAACTTTGATACCTCACGCATTCTAGAGATCGAGGCCGAGGTCAAACATGATGTCATTGCCTTTCTCACCAACCTTAATGAATATGTTGGGGAGGAAGGTCGATATATTCACCTAGGTATGACTAGCTCCGATGTCCTAGATACTGCCCTTGCCCTGCAACTTGTTGCCAGCCTTGACATCCTTCTCAGCCAGCTCGAGCATCTGATTCAAGCCATTCGCTATCAAGCTCAACAACATCGGCAAACCATCATGGTCGGTCGCAGCCACGGCATTCATGCCGAACCCATTACCTTTGGGTTTAAGCTGGCTGGCTGGCTGGCTGAAATGTTACGACATCGAGATCGCCTGCTCATCGCTCAACGAGAAGTGGCCGTCGGCCAAATCTCCGGTGCCGTTGGTACCTATGCCAACATTGACCCTCGCATTGAAACCCTAACTTGCCAAAAATTAGGCTTACAACCCGAGGCCGCCTCCACCCAAGTAATCTCCCGAGATCGCCATGCCTGCTATCTGCAAGCCCTTGCCCTAGTCGCCGCCTCCATTGAGCGATTTGCCGTCGAGATCCGCAACCTCCAGCGCACCGACGTCTTAGAAGTTGAAGAATTTTTTGCCAAGGGTCAAAAAGGCTCTTCCGCCATGCCCCATAAGCGCAATCCCATTCGTTCAGAACGACTGACAGGTCTTGCCCGCATTATTCGCGGCTACGCCATGACGGGGCTTGAGAACGTGGCTCTCTGGCATGAGCGAGATATTTCCCATAGCTCAGCAGAACGAGTGATCATTCCCGATGCCGCGATCTTGACCCATTTCATGCTGGTGGAAATCACCGATCTCATCAAGCGCTTACAAGTCTATCCAGACAATATGCAGCGCAACATGATACTGTATGGAGGGGTCACTTTTTAGCCAAGGTGTCCTGCTGGCCCTAGTGGAAAAGGGCATGAGCCGAGAGGATGCCTATGAACTGGTTCAAACCCATGCCCACCAAGCCTGGAACCAAATTGAGGGCAATTTTCGCCAACAAATTGAAGCGGATCCGCAAGTTCAGCAACATTTATCCGTCGCTGAGATTTCCCATTGCTTCGATCCCAGACGCCACCTTCAGCACTTGGATCGGATTTACCAACGCCTAGACATCTAATTCAGCTCAAAGGGGCATTGCGCCAGAGTGATTGACGTTAGTCTGGGGCTACTTTGAGAAGCAAATAGCCCAAGCCAATACCCACCAAGATCAAGGTAAAAGGACAAAATTGCCGCTGTGAAAATTTCTCCGCCCATAATTTAGAACTTTCGCTATAAATATTTGCTTTTTGCACTCTCCAGTTAAGCATATTCCGGCCCCCTCAGCGGTAGAATCGATCAAATTCACTGAGCTAGGATCACTGCATCTAGGCCTAAGATCGGCAAGTTTCTACCCAGCTCCATCTGCTCAGCCTCATCGCCCTAGCTTGAATGGTTAAGATTACCCTTCTTGCCCCCAGGGACTGAGCGAGGTGAGGAGCTTCCATGTCATAATAATTTACAAAGTTTTCTAGAGATTGTGGATAATCCACGAATGAAGGTCATGTCTAGTGAGACAGATACAAACGAAGTGCACCCCCTAGATCGCTTTGAATGTCGATCCTGTGGTTATATCTATGAACCTACTCAAGGTGAAAAACGCCGTCAGATTCCACCAGGCACATTATTCGAAGAATTGCCTCCGGAATGGGCTTGTCCTGTCTGTCGGTCAGCCACAGAGCAATTTATAAATATTGGCCCTGTGGGTGCTCCCTCTGGTTTTGCAGAGAATTTGGGGTATGGGTTTGGCGTCAATGCCATGCCCCCCGCTCAAAAGAATCTGTTGATTTTGGATCCTTACTCATAGTCTTCTTCTTTCTACTAAGTTTCTACTCCTCGGGCTAAGAACAATGCCCCTGCCGATTAGTTAACTAGCTATAAGTTTGTTTAAGTCAGCTCTCTAGCTGCCGATCGCTAAAAAATGACACAATGATACAAGCAATTTTGAAAATTTCTCGGCAATTAATAACGATTGCTGCTGCCCTCTTATTTTTGACCGCCTGTAGCGGCTTACCCAGTTTAGATTCTCTAGCTTGGGAAGCCATCAAACTCCCCACTGACGCTACCGTCTTAGACGTGAGTTTTGTGTCTCCCGAGCATGGCTGGCTGGTAGGCACAAACTCTACCTTGCTAGAGACCTTAGATAGCGGCAAAAACTGGGAGCAAAAACCTCTAGCTTTAGGAGAGTTAGACTATCGCTTCTCCTCTGTGAGTTTTAGTGGCGATGAAGGCTGGATTGTAGGCGAGCCTTCTATTCTCTTGCACACCACAGATGGTGGTAAGTCTTGGTCTCGGATCTCCTTGAGTACTGAATTACCAGGTACACCCTACCAAGTAACAGCCTTAGGACCTAAATCTGTAGAGATGATTACAGATTTAGGGGCAATTTACCGAACCAAGGACAATGCCGAGCATTGGACGGCCATGGTGGAAGAGGCTACGGGAGCAACCCGTAACATCAACCGGTCTGAGAATGGGCAATATGTGGCTATCTCGTCTCGAGGTAGTTTTTATACGGTTTGGGAACCTGGACAAAAAACCTGGGTTTCCTATGATCGCAACGGTGCTAGGCGAATCCAAACCATGGGGTTTGATCCCAAGGGCAACCCTTGGATTCTTAATAAAGGGGGACAGGTTCAATTCAGTTCGGGCAAACAAGAAGATGGGCAATATTCTTGGGATGAGGCCTTCACCCCAGGGTCCAATAAGATAGGCTTACTCGATTTGGCCTATCGAACGCCCAATGAAATTTGGATTTCAGGGGGTAGCGGCACCTTGCTCTGTAGTCTGGATGGGGGCAAAACTTGGAAGCAAGATCAGACGGTTGCCAATGTCCCCGCTAATTTCTACAAAATTATCTTTTTGTCTGAGAATCAAGGGTTTATTACAGGGCAATCGGGAACCTTGCTGCGGTTTATTGGCCCTCCAAAAGCTTCAACGCAAGAGGTTTAGGCTCTGCAAATGCTGATCTTTACAATTTTACTTGGGTAAACTTCAGTATTTACTTGTACGAGGTCCGATGGTTTCGTATGATTGAATATCATGACTCTGTTCATAGGAGGTGTTTGAATTGGCTGGAAGAACTGGTGAACGACCTTTTGGCGATATCGTTACAAGTATTCGGTATTGGTTGATCCATAGTGTTACGATTCCCTTGCTGTTCCTGACAGGTTGGTTATTCGTTAGCACAGGTCTGGCTTATGACGTTTTTGGGACTCCAAGACCCAATCAGTATTTTGACCAAGCTCGACAAGAGCTACCCTTGGTGACCGATCGTTATCAAGGTAAGCAGCAAATTGATGAATTTACAAAAGGACTTTAAGTAAGAACAATGACGAGTAGACTCTCAAAAGAACCGGTTACATATCCAGTCTTTACGATACGATGGCTAGCCGTACATACCTTGGCGGTACCCATTACCTTTTTCTTAGGTGCGATCGCAGCAATGCAGTTCATTCAACGATAGGAAATATCATTAATGGCAACACCGAATCCAAATAGACAACCAGTAGAGTTAAACCGTACTTCACTCTATATTGGGCTATTGCTGGTGCTCGTTTTAGCTTTATTGTTCTCTAGCTATTTCTTTAATTAGCACTAGATCTAGTAAATAAATACCTTATGAGAACAAACGATTCAATAAGTAAGCTTTGCTGGTAATCATTAGGAGGAAAACTCTGTGTCAGAAACTGGAAAAATTCCTTTATGGCTTGTAGGCACTGTTGTTGGCAGTTCTCTGCTTGCGATTGTAGGCCTGTTTATGTATGGAGCCTATGCTGGCTTAGGTTCTTCCCTATAAGCTTAGATTTTCATAAACTGAAGAGGAGGAGTGAAATATTTCACTCCTCCTCTTTTATGGTTGTTTTTTCGTTAAAGGTAGAGTTGGTTTGCAAGAGAACAGAAGGTGCATTCGAGCACAACTAGACCCTGAACCCGAACAATCCCTCAAGCTTTACTCCCGCTCAACATAGTAAAAGAAAGCAGTCATGGCAGTGGCAGCACCAACGAGGCAAACCAAAGGCGTCATAATGGCGGGTAAAATATCACTGATCATAATCAACGTCCTATGATACTGGGCAAGTTAACGATACAGATCGCTTAGTCAAGCTAGGCTCTAAAGAAGCTATGCGATTTTATCTCCTCTACTGTATCACTCCAATTCCCTCAATTATCAGACCTGGAGTTGATCTCAAGTCAAAGTTTGCATTGGGTAACAGATGGGAAGAACTTTTTTATGGATAAAACACAATCCCTAGAAAAACCATGTCCAAGCCAAGATCTGGGGCCAGAGGCTAGGTTGCTGTTGCTGACCCTTTGCTCATGAAGGTCGCTCGTCGCATAGGACGTGGGCTATCCCAGTCCTTGAATGATGAATCTTTTCTACGCTTCCTCAAGGCCATAGAGGGATTTGTGGCCAAGGTTCTTACCCTCTGCTTGTCCATCGTGATTCTGTTTTCCTTGGTGGAACTGGTTTATATCTTAGGCCAAGAGCTATTAAGCCACCCCTATGGCTTCTTTAACTCCTCTTTGTTGACTATTTTGGTCTATTTCTGAATATTCTGATTGCCCTAGAGCTGATGGAAAATATTCAGGCCTATCTTAGACATCAAGGGGTACAGGTTCAGTTAGTGGTGGCTACTGCCCTGATCGCAGTGGCCCGGAAGTTAATTATTTTTGATTTTGCCAAATCATCCAGCTTGGATCTGATCGGCTTAGGCACAGCCATTCTCTCATTGTCAATTAGCTATTGGTTAGTGCGCAAACCTAAAAAGTAAGATCAAAGTCGGCTATTTTATGCTTCAGACCTCTACTGTGTTCATTTAATTGTGGTCCAAACGTTACTTATTTCAGGTACAGACACTGATATTGGTAAAACAGTCGTCACCTCAGCCTTGCTGGCCTATTGGCAAGCCTATCGCCGCCATGAGCGCGTTGCGGTCTGTAAGCCGTTGCAATCAGGATCGGGTGATCGCGAACTGTATTCCACACTATTTTCCTTAGAACAAGCGCCCCACCTCCTGAACCCCCTGTACTATTCCTTACCCTTAGCACCCCCCTTAGCAGCGATCCAATCAGGGCAAGAGATTGACTTGGGTAAAGCTTGGCAGACAGTACAAACCCTGCAATCCGAATTTGATTGGGTATTTATCGAAGCCTTAGGGAGTCTTGGCTCTCCCATCACCCATGAACTGATCGTGGCAGATTTAGCCAGAGATTGGCATTTACCCCTGCTGCTCGTCGTCCCTGTACGTTTAGGCTGTATCGGTCAAGCTGTTGCCCAAGTAGCCCTAGCCCGCCAATATCATCTCACCCTGAAAGGCATCATCCTCAATTGCCTAGAGCCGCTATCAGACGCTGAAATAGACCAATGGGCCGCACCCGAGTTACTCCAATCCCTCACCCAAGTGCCCATTTTGGGTACCATTCCTTATCTAACAACTGCTCAAGATCTGCAGTGTTTAGCGGCGGCGGCTGCAGAGCTAGATCTCGAAGCCTTGGGATCATTGGGATACGCCAACCAGACTACTGCGCCGCCTAACTCACCAGCGGCGAGTCATTAAGGCAGTTTATGCCTCTGTACGGACTTTCCAGGCCACATAGAACGGAATTTGATAATATTCAGCCAAAATCAAAAGGGTAAGGCTGAAATGGGTCACAAACACAAAGGCCAGCCAGAGTATTGGGAAACCAGCCCCAGGACTTGTTTCTAAGGGAGGAAACAGTTGATAGCTCAGCCATATCAAGCCAGTGGGGAGCAGAGTTAGGCCAACACTGAGTAGCCAAACCCCCAAGCTGAAGTCCAGCTCAGGATGATGGGCAGGACGCCAGCCCTTACCTGTCCACCGCCAACTCAAAGGTTGGGCAACATCTGCCAAGCAAATAGACTGCTCCGGTAGATTAGAGGTAAAAATATGGCGGCAAGAGTCACAACCAAAGGCTTCCATTAGAGCCAAAGGGCTGAGCTGCCCCTGGCTACAAATAGGACATTGGTAGCGATGCTCATAATCCAGAGCAGCGGAGATCAACTGAGTCATGGCCTGTGCTGCAAGAATACTCTATTACCTACTCTTACATACTCTAGCGGAGGTCTGCGATCAACCGGATTTTAAGATTATCCTGCAATCGGGTGAGCGATAGAACGCTCTTCCACTGTTGTTCGTAGCTCTTTAAGCAGGCACTCTACTTCAGCGTCAAGTTCAAAGAACTCAGCCTGTATATTAGAACTGTAAAGTGCTTTTACCGCAGTAGACAACCGAGATTGGGATGGGTTCTGGGGAATAGATTCGCTAGGTTGAGACAAGGGAATTGACTCTGAAGGGGATAAAAACAAGGACTGAACTAGTCATTTATACTTATTCACGCTGCTGCCATTATTCTAGATCAAAAACTTAACAATTGGTCAAATTGGATGGTACCCAAGACCTCTGATTGATCTCACATTTGACCGGATATCTGAGCGGCATCCTAGCCAACTGCCTTAGAAACAAGCGGTCAACATGGCCATTACCAGTCATCGACCCTGCTATCAAAGTGATGTCTTGGTTAAGTCAGTTTTGGCTAGAGGAGAGGGATTTGGATTGGGAATCGCGGCTTTTTGGTGCTCTCTCTCGGAAATAAGCTTTTTTAGCTCTTGTAGTAGTTGATCTTGCTCTCGCTTGCAGGTCTCAAGCCGATTGAGGGTCACTACAATTCGATCTTGGGTTTTACCTGCATCAGGATGATTAGAGGCAGAAAATGGACTGAAACGGAAGGGGATCGTTGTCTTACCCAATAGCCATCTCAGCAAGGAATAGGGGGATTTAATGAGGCTCACAAACAGATGTTTGATGATATTACTAATCGATCCCAATAGAAGTTGGAGGAGGGCTAAACTCACCAAGATGCCGATGATGGCCAGTAGAGGGTGAGCCATCACCCAAGGCAGGATCGGATAGTCTTGACCTAAACCTTGCAGCCAGTTGTCAAGTAGATGTTGAACAGGATTGATGGCTAAAATACCCCATTGTTGTACACCCATACTGAATCCTCAATTTTGTCAACGGCTTATCTTTTAGATGTAGCACGAGATTATGTAGCAAGATCATCGGTTTTGAAGACAAGGCCATCTATCGCTACTGAATGAACCGCCACTAGCTGCACAAAACGGTAGAAACTGTGTTTAACGCGAGGCACTAGAGATCTGCTCCGTTGGACTGGGTTCAAAATGGGGGGCGGGGCTGAGAGGGAGCAATTTGAGCTGGAGCTTTGGCTTGCCTAAACCATAGGTGAGTTGGTAGCTCCAACTTAATAGTCGAAACCAGAGCTGAGGCGAGCGAGAGGCTATTGGGCCTTGCCAACGGTTGAGTAGGGTGGGGAACCAGCCTCCAAACAGGAAGGATAGGAAGGCGGCCCCAGTAAAGGTGAGATAGGTGGGTATCCAGCTTAATAATGCTTTGATACCAATGGCGCGCATTACCCACCAGGGTATTTGGGGCATTCGCAACCCGGCTTTGAGGATCGTGCGGGTCATAAAGGACCAACTGCCTCGATCTTTGATGAAATCATCAACTTGTGGGGGAGGCTCAGTACTGAGTACGCCAAAGAAGGCATTGAGGATGGCATTGATCCAATAGGGAGGAAGGTTGGATTGAGGTTTGGCCATCATCCCGCGAGAGAAAATCCAGGTGGCGGCTAGGTTGTCTTGGTAAGCGTTGACTCGACCTAGATCGGGGCCAGAGAGTAAGTCAAATTCTAGGGTTGTATGCAATAGATGGGTAACTCGGGGGAGGTTGCGGACTAAGGAACCAAACCCCGTAAAGATCAAAGGAGAGTTTAAGGAGGCGGCATCACCGATGGAGAGGATGCGATCGCAGCCTGAGGTCCGATCCTGAGCATTGCGGCTGAAGCGTCCTGGGATATAGCCAAAGGCAGCTTTCCGCCACTCTAATTGATCCAGATCGCAACGACGATACTCAGGCAAACAGGCAAAAAAGTCTTCAAATAATTCTAGGAGAGAGCCTGGATTTTCTGGAGAAATATGATGATAGTAAAATAAATAAATGGTCAGATCATTCTGAGAGCCTGGAAACATTTCCCAGATGAGTTGGCGACCTCGACTGATATCACCATTGGTATAAAGTGGCTCACCAAAGTTGTGATCCCAAACCCCAGGACCAAAGCCATTTTTAATCACCCCGCCAATGGTGGGGCAGACGCTATCAAAGGCCTTGCCGCCGTTAATCTGTTGGGCGATGGCTGAGGCAGTACCCATGGCATCGATCAATAGCCGAGATTTTAGATACTGAGTCTGCTGTGTTGCCAAGGAACGAACTTGGACGGTAATCGCCTCTGGTTCGAGAAAGGCTTGCTCAAATTCAGTACATTCAAAAATTTGCCCTCCGGCTGCTAGTAGCTTTTCCCCACAAAGCTGGAGCAACAGATCGCAATCCATGGCGATATTCAAGACCGTTGGCGTATACAAGACCCCAGCCCGGGCTGCGGGTGGATTATTCCCATCAAAGAACAAATTAAAATTATCTTGATATTCGCAGGCAATCACACTGTCTAGTTCAGCGGCCGTCAGCAACCCACATCCACCAGGGTTTGCAGCTCAGTGCGAGAGATATTCCACTCGCGGTTCATTCGACCGAACTTAATGCGCTCAACCAAGGCCACTTTATACCCCAAACAGGCCATCATAGCGGCCGTCAAGGCACCTAAAGCACCCCCCACGATCACAATATCCCAAGTAGAGTCTGGCTCTAAGATTGGTGGTGGAGCCTTGAGAATTGGCCCCGACTCCAAGGCATCAGGGCCAGCGGCGCCCTTGGCCACCGTAGCGCGCCACCGTGCTTCCCACCAATAGGCCCGTTGTAAATCAGCCTCTCCGTTGGGAATTCGCTGAAAATATTGGGTCGTTAAGGGGTAATAAGGCGCTAGGGCTGTGAAAATATCCTGGTCTGCTAAATCAATATCTGGAAAGGGCCGAGGCTGATAGGGAAAATGGGCCTTAAGGCTTGTTTCGAGACTGACCAAAAGCCGGCCTTGTTGGGGGTGGCTCTGGGCCGACCACTGCATCACCTTAAGGTAAGTCGTATTTAAATGCTGCCAGGTGAACAGAACCAAGGTTGAGGACTCTGTGGTAATTCTGATCCCGGTGCTAGTGGGGTGCAATGTAGAGGAATGGTCTAAGCCAAGGGTATCAGCGTCTTGCTGATGCAACCAAGTTTGAACGGCAGCAATATCTTGTGTCGGAATTTCAAGGTAAAGGAGTTGTTTCATCAGCTGAGCGAGTCTCTAAACAGGGTGACAGTGAACACCGCATATCTCTGACGCCTTTGCAGGAGAAGATTAAACCCCAATATTAAAAAAAAGCTTATGCAAAGCATACCGTTTGATCGGAACCCTTGCGTTAGATTGCTAAGCTTTGACACAATTGAATCTGGCCTCGGGGCCAGTTAACCTTAATGCCCTAGGGTAGCGATGAAGTCGCTGAGGCGCTCTATGCCCTTTTCAATCGTGGCTTGGTCTGTTGCATAGGAAAGGCGAATACAGCGATCGCAACCAAACACTTGACCCGGAATCGCAGCAACATGATGACGCTCCAGTAAGGCTTGGCAAAATTCTACCGATCCTAAGCCCGTAAAACTGATATCGGGGAACATATAAAATGCCCCTTGGGGTTGAGGGCAGGTCACTCCTGGAATGGCCGTCAATCGATCAAACATCAGGCGGCGGCGTTCGGCAAAGGCTTGGCGCATGGTTTCCACGCTGGCTTGGGATTGCTCTAAGGCTGCGATCGCCCCATATTGAGCAAAGGTGCAGACATTAGAAGTGCTATGGCTTTGCAGCCGAATGCTTCCCTGAATCAGTTCTGGGGGGCCAGCCAGATAACCAATCCGCCATCCGGTCATGGCATAGGCCTTGGCAAAGCCACTGCTGACAATGCTATGAGCAAAGGCAGCCTCACTCACAGCCCCAATACTCAAATGCTCAGCGTCGTCATAGAGAATTTTCTGGTAAATCTCATCAGAGACCACCCAAATATCAGCCTCAATAATCACCGCAGCCAAGGCGCGGATTTCGGTAGGCGTATAGACCATGCCCGTCGGATTAGAGGGAGAATTTAACACCAGCAGACGGGTTTTAGGGCTAAGGGCTTGCCGGACTTGTTCTGGTGTGATTTTAAAGTTGGCCTCACTCCTTGTCTCTAAAGTGACAGGGATGCCACCTGCCAATTTGACCATTTCAGGATAGCTCAACCAATAGGGCGCCGGGATTAACACCTCATCTCCCGGATCCAGCAAGGTTTGCATCAAGTTATAGAGAGATTGTTTGCCGCCATTGGTCACTAAAACATGTTCAGGCCCATAGGGAAGGTGATTGTCCTGCTGTAGTTTGCGGGCAATGGCAGCGCGAAGGGACAGTTCGCCAGCCGCCGGACCATATTTTGTTTTGCCTTGATCTAGGGCTTGTTTCGCCGCCGCCTTAATATGCTCAGGAGTGTCGAAGTTGGGTTCGCCAGCACTAAAGCTGAGCACATCTATACCTTTAGCCTTCATGGCCTTGGCCTGAGCTGTAATTGCCAGGGTCAAGGACTCAGACACCTGATCGATGCGGGCTGACAACTTCATGTCAATTCCAGAGAATAGCTTACTAGAAAGAATTGCCTAAGATTTATCTGGACTAGCATAGCGCAACCCCTCTCGCCATAACCAAAATTCTGTTAAGAATTACCAGGAGTCAAAATCGACGATGGCGCTATTGAGCAAATTGCCACCGGGCAAACAGTTCAGATTGGGGGATTATTTAGCAGACATCCAATTAGACCCAGTGTGGATCTCAACAATCAAGGGCACGCTTAGAGGTAAGGCTGCTTCCATGGTAACTTTGACTTGCGATCGCACCTCTTCCAATTCCCGAGGCATGACCTCCAAGACCAGCTCATCATGGACTTGAATCAACATCCGACTTTGATACGGGCGCAAAACATCTTGGAGCTGCACCATAGCAATCTTAATCAGATCAGCACTAGATCCTTGAATCGGGGCATTGGCCGCCGCCCGCAATAAACCGCGATCATAGCTACTCATTTTAATCTTACTCAGATCAACCTCAGCCAGCTCCTTTGGATCCTCACCCCGATATTTCTTGAGGCTGCGGCTATCAAACTCAAAGTAACGTCGTCGTCCCAAAATAGTCTCCACATAGCCCTGGCTAATCGCCTCTCGCTCCATCCGTTGCAAATAGGCAAACACTTGAGGATACCGTTCATAAAAGCGTTCAATGAAAGCCTTAGCCTCGCCATACTTCACCCCAGCCTCGCGCGCAAAGCGATGGGCACCCATTCCATAGATCACCCCAAAATTGATAATTTTGGCGAGTCGCCGCTCCTGGAGATCAATCTCTTCCTTATCAAGCAGCAATTTAGCCGTTAAGGTATGCACATCCTGGCCTTGTCGATAGGCGTCTAGCAAACGGGGTTCTTGGCTGAGATGGGCAAGAATGCGCAGCTCTATTTGAGAATAATCTGCGGTGAGGATCAGCCAATCCGGCTCAGGAATAAAGGCCGCTCGAATTTGGCGGCTAAATTGAGTGCGAATGGGAATATTTTGTAAATTGGGATTCGAGGAAGACAATCGACCCGTCGCTGTCACTGCCTGGTTGAAATCGGTATGAATCCGCTGGGTATCTACTCTCACCAGGGTGGGCAGAGCATCCACATAGGTAGATTTAAGTTTCGCTAAGGTTCGGTACTCTAGCAAAACATCGATAATGGGATGATCTCCTAGTAATTTCTCTAAGGTAGCCGCGTCCGTAGAATATCCCAGCTTCGTCCGGCGGGACTTTTTTACATCTAGCTCCAGCTTATTGAATAAGATTTCGCCCAACTGCTTGGGTGAACCGAGATTAAAGATTTCTCCTGCCAGCTCATAGGCTCCGGCTTCTAAGCGTTGCAAATCTTGATGCAATTGCTCAGACAAGGTGGATAGATAGTCTTGATCAATCCTTACCCCTGTAGTTTCCATGGCTGCCAGCACAGCCTCTAGGGGTAGCTCCACCTCCAAAAATAATTCATGCAGGGGAGGGATGGCCGCCAACTTAGTATGAAGCTTCTCGCGTAGTTGATGGGTGGTATAGACATCAAGACCACAATATTCAGCTACTTGAGGGACAGGTAGATCAGCAATTGTCTGTCCCTTGGCGACTAGATCCTGATAGCTTTTGGCTGTGATCTGCAAATAGGTGCGTGATAAATCTGTGAGATTATGGCTGCCCTCGGGGTTGAGCAAATAGCTCGCCAGCATGGTATCAAACACCACTCCGGCCAGATGAATCCCTTGAAATTGCAACACAAGTCGATCAAATTTGGCATTTTGACAGACCTTAGGATAGCTATCGCTCTCTAGAATGGGTCGCAATTCTGCTAAAGCGAGGGCGAGGTCAAGATTCTGGCCTTGGCGATGCCCTAGGGGAATATAGGCAATGCCTTGGGGATCAGTTTGCCAGCAGCATCCTATGCCGACGAGGTGAGCATCTCGGGGCGATAGACTATCGGTTTCTGTATCCCAAGCCACGGGTTGGTCAGGGTTTGTGTGAGTTTTGAGGATCTCTATTAGCTCAGCTAGCTTCTGGGGGCTATCGATAATGGTCGTTGCGATCGCTGGAGTAGCCAGAACTTGAGCGACCTCAGTGTCCTGAGCGCTAAAAAACCAAGTATCTTGGTCTTGTTCTGGGGCGGTGGTCGCCTCTGGCGGCGGGCCTGAGGGTACAGAGTTGCGCTCTCCTCCTCCAGCGGCATGGAGTTGATGGATCTGCCGCAGAAAAGACTGAAATTCCAGTTTTTCTAGCATCGGGGTAACTTGGTCTAAGTCAAATCCCTGCAGCTTAAACTCCTGCACCTGCACTTGCAGGGGCACGTCCAAAACAATCCGGGCCATGTACTGAGAATGGTAGGCATCCTCCTTGCCAGCGACTAATTTTTTCTGGGCGGCTCCCTTAATTTGATCAATGCAGGCATAGATATTATCCAAGTTGCCAAATTCTGCTAGGAGTTTGATGGCCGTTTTGTCGCCAATCCCCTTCACCCCAACAATATTGTCTGAGGCATCTCCACAAAGGGCTTTATAGTCCACAACTTGTGTAGGGGTAATCCCCATTTTTCTTGCACTTCCTTAGGGCCAAATAATCTGGGGCTAGCTCCAGACCGAGCAGCACTGCTGTAAATATTACTGAGGTAGAGTACACTAACCCGATCGTTGGGTTCTACAAGCTGGAATAAGTCGCGATCGCCACTCACAATTTTCACCTGAAATCCTTGCTGACTGGCTTGATGAGCTAGGGTCCCTAACACATCATCGGCTTCGTAGCCTGGGGCTGTAATCACAGGCAGATTGAGAGCGGTCAGCAATTCTTGCAAATTTACAAGGTCAGGGATGAAATCCTCTGGCGTTTCCGCCCGATCTGCCTTATAGGTTGGATCCGCAGTATGGCGAAAGGTGGGCCCACTCAGATCAAAGGCAATGGCTAAATAATGGGGCTGTTCGGTTTTGATCAGCTCTAAAAGGTTTCTAAGAAATCCATAACAGACACTGGTCGGAATACCCGTAGAAGTGCGCAGGCCCCCGTCTCGACTTTTAGCAAAGGCATAATAGGACCGAAAGGCCAAGGAATGGCCATCAATCAAGATTAAGGTGGATGGCAAATCAGCCGGAGCGTCCATACCTACAGAGGAAAGTGAAGTGAATACCATCCTTCTATTGTAGGGAGCGATTTACCTTAAAATCCCTAGGACAAAGCATTTTTCCTAGTTCATTGGTGATCAAAGCTGCCCGTTCTGCTGTGGCGTTTGCGATCTCCCCTTCCAAAATCAGAGCAACAGAATAGCCGATAATTCAGTATTTCTACTGTGCGCGTAGGCGGATAAAATCGGCAGGATAGAGATTAATTCAGAGGTTCAAGTTTACAGTTCAGATTTCAAATATCTATTGAAATCTTCGAATTTCTGCTTTGTCATCTATCGGAAATCATTCCCCATGCCCTTGTCTTTTCAGCAAAAGTTCATTCAATATCTTAGAGAAGACTTGGCCCTATCGCCTGAGATGATTGACATTGCACTGCGTCGCCCCGATCCACTCATGAGTCAACTCCATATTGTTTTATGGCAGCATGGTTTAATTTCCCTGGCCCAATTAAACTCAGTGTTTGAGTGGCTAGAAATTACAGCATCTCAAAGCTATGCCGATGGCAGCATCGCCTGAGGACAAGAGACAGGTAACTCAGCCTATGCATCTTCAAGTATCTGTCCGCCAGAGGCAATATTTATCGGCCAGACGGGGTATAAAACTCTATCCCTCTTTTGTATCACCTCAGGTAGAGAGTATTGGTGAGCTTGATTTTACGTGATTTCATGCCCCAGTGAGTAGATACAAATCTAACGGAATGTCGCCCTTCTAGATTTCCTCTGCCTGAGGTGACAGAAGCAGGATGCTTGAGAGGATATGAATACTAGATAGAGCGCTCGTCGAGGCTCGGTCTCTAAGGTTAGTGCCTAATTCCCTAACGAGTGGCCTCACTCTTGGCTCCACAGATTTAAGACTTGTGAGACATACAGATAGACCCTTGCCTATTGAGAGTAACTGCGCAAAAAAGCAGTGCAGTTGGCTCTCGCAATTCGGGCAACCTAGAAAAAGAAGTCCCTCCATATGAGTCTGAGAGACAGGGAAACCATTGGCATGACTTTTTGCTTTAATTCTGATTGTTTGGATCAAAAAAATGAACCGCAAGCGGTAGTTTGTGCTGCTTGCAATGCTCCGCTGATTTTGCGCGATCGCTATCGAGCTGAACGGATCATTGGCCAAGGTGGTTTTGGCAGAACAATCCTAGCCCATGACATTCAATTGCCGGGCAACCCCATCGCGTGATCAAGCAATTAACAATAGCCTCAGAAGATCCTGGGGTGATTGCTAAATCAAAGGAGTTATTTCAACGGGAAGCAGAGACTCTAGGAAAAACAGGCAATCATCCCCATTTACCGAGGTTGCTAGATTTTTTCTCGGTAGATCAACAATTTTACTTAGTGCAAGAATATGTTGAAGGCCCCACCTTGCAAGAGGAGATCAGACACTCAGGCAGATTTACAGAGGCTAAAATATGGGCCTTACTCAAGGATCTGCTAGCAACATTAGACTATTTGCACCATCAGGAAATCATTCACCGAGATATTAAACCAACCAATATCATTCGTCGAACATTAGACAACAAACTGATTTTGATTGACTTTGGTGCCGTCAAAGAAAGAGTTCATCAATCAATTGGCGCGGATCTGGTGATGGAGCCAGCCCCCGCAACTATGGTCGGAACAGCCGGGTTTTCACCGCCTGAGCAAATGGCTCGACGACCTGTTTTTGCGAGTGATCTCTACAGCTTAGGGATTACCTGTTTGTACTTGCTGACAGGTAAGGCTCCTGACCGCTTTGACTATGATCAGCATTCAGGCGAACTATCCTGGCAAACCCAAGTCCAGATTAGCGATGCTCTCAAGCATGTTCTAGAAGGGTTACTGAAGGTGTCTGTGCGTGATCGCTACCCCTCGGCCCAAGCAGCCATGGCAGACATCGAAATCCAAGAGCAGCAGCTAAACTCTCTTGCGGCAACAGTTTCCCTAGCACAGACAGTCCAATTGGCTTCCTCTCAGGCGCAGACATCCACTACTCAGATCAGGCATAAAACCACCGCTAAACCTGTCAAGTCTTCTAGTCCTCAAGCCTTTACAACACAGACTAGGCAAGACTTTATCCAAAAAGCAGGCAATCAAGACAGACCAAGATGGTTTCCTTGCCGTCCCTCAGCGAGTTGGCAAATCTGAAAGCACCTTCCAAAGCACGTCCCTGGTGGAATCGACCTCTATTCGGAAATTATGGACTTACGGAAAGAGTGTTCTCTATTTTTCGTAAGCAACCGGTATCTGAGCGTGCCCTCAAGCTTCATCAACAAGCGATGTGGAAAATTACAGATATTGTCAAGGCAGCCTTAGCAATTGACAATGACCGTTTTGGCAACCAAGAGTTTCTAGCCTATGTCCGTTTACAGTATATCTTGGGGCATGGCGGCGAAGAATATGAAACGCTCAACCGGAGTATCGAACTTCTGAGGGTCGGCATTAAGGCCAAGGATTCTTACTTAAAAATTGAGCAGACTGAGATTACCTTTCGCGGAAAACAGCAACAGGAATTCTATCAATATGTTGAATCTTTGTTGGCAAATGATATCTCCCAAGAGAGCTTTCAAAGTCAGTGCCAAGCTAAAATAAACTCTTTATTGCCTACATTGAAGAGCGATGAAGGAAAACAGGCCCTAACTACCTATATGGAGTTAGTGTCCTTATTTTTTCGCCACAGATTTGAGACGGTCATGCTTGGCATGGTCACGCTGTAAGACCAAGAAGAAAATGGTCAAACAACTGTCTTCATTGGGGAACGCCCCAATTTCATCGGACTT
>JAAUUW010000194.1 GCA_012030735.1 Acaryochloridaceae cyanobacterium SU_2_1 | reverse complement strand
CAAACAATTGCTTCAAATCCAGATGCCTCTCATGGGCTTGACCATGTAGCGCTGCAGGGGTTAGCCCAACTCAAAGTTTTAGAAGGCAAGCTCACTGAAGCGGAACAACTCTGGACCGAAGCAGAACAAGAGTTTCGCGATCACCAAGATCTCGATCATTTTGGTCATCGTCGGGATTTGGCGAAGTTACTGTTGGCGAGAGGTCGTCATGCCGATTTGCCGGAAGCTTTGGCCCTGATACAAGCGGAAGTCAAAATCCGCCGTGATTCTGAAACTTTAAAAACCTTGGCTTGGGCATTGTCGCGTCTAGAGCGTTATGGTGAGGCCCAGACTGTATTGCGAGATGCGATCTCATTAGGCACTCAAGATGCCAGTTTGTTCTATCAAGCCAGTTTAGTAGAAGTTGCCGCCCTTAGCAATCAGGATCAAGCCAAGGTCTATGCTCAAAAGGCTTTAGTTATAGACCCTGATTTTGATACAAGAGCAAAAGCTTTATGGGCTTTGGGAGGATAGTTTTTAGGCTGGGCTTTGAGTCTGGTGGTTGAGGTTCGACATGGAAGCAGGGGCCGCCCTCTTAAGGGGGAGACAGCTTGTATGGTAGGAGTTTTAAGCCTGTCAGCTCATGGAACCGATGTTTACGCAATTTCAGCTAGGCAAAGGTTGACCTAAAGTATCCCCCTTCATACTGCTACCCCGCAAGACTCCATCCGCCTTTTGCTGTTGGATTAGGGCGAGGTCAATATAGCTGCCGTAGGCTTGGTCTGCCATTACGACATCATTGACCTCCAGTTCTTTATAGTGCAGGCGACTCATGACATTTCATTTATACTCCAGGGGACAATATCAGCAGACCTAACGACCCCAGTGATTCAGACAGAAAAACACCACCAAGTGGGCAATGCAAAATTGACAGCCTTAGGCTTGATTGCCATGTTGGGGATATTGTTCTTGGTTGGTAAGACTATCGGACATCTTTCTACCTCCTTGCTCTGATAGCCTCTAAACCTACAATCCCTAAAGAATATCCAGAGTAGGATGGACAATGGTAATTGATTGTTCGGACCTGGCAAATGAGTACCGTGCCTGAGTGCAGTGAGCAGCTATTTGCTGTCGTTGATGCAGTACTAGCCAATTCATCGACTAAACCTTCTCCTAGAACTGTTCTAGAGACATTGCTCACAATTGAGAAGAGGGCCCAATTCCTCTCCAGTCATAGCTTTAATTCTTTTGTGGGTACTTGGCGATTATGCTTTGTCACTCTTAGAGGTAAACCCCATCAACGAGCGGGTCAAATCATTGGGAGGGGATTTTATGTTCCCCAATGGGTAACCCTACAGATTATCTATACACCGATTACTGAAACAGAAGAGGGGTCTCCAACCTCCCCTTCGGCAGGACAAATCGCAAATCAAGTCTGCTGGGGTGGTTTAAGTGTATCTCTCACTGGACCTGCTCGTTGTGAGCCGAAAAAGAATATTATGGCTTTTGATTTTACGCGCATGGTAGTCACAACATGGGGCAAAAACCTTCACCACGGTTTTATTCGGGGAGGACAAGTGAGTGAAAAAACTTCTGGACTGAGCCAGTAAAAGCACAAGCTTTTTTCGTCTATTTTTTAGTTCATGAGCGAATTCTTGCAGCCCGTGGTCGAGGAGGAGGGCTTGCCCTATGGGCCAGAACTGATCCCTAAGCCTTGTTTGGATGGGTCTATTGACTTTAGTTTAGAGATCATTACCCTGGACAAAGATCGACAAAGTTTAGCCATTAGCTTAGGCTGTTTAAAGTTGTAAGCGCTCGTAGCTCAGTGGATAGAGCAGTTGCCTTCTAAGCAATTGGTCGCAGGTTCGATCCCTGCCGAGCGCGTTGGCACTGCATTGCAATTTTGTATTTTGAATACTCAAAAATCAGAGTCGACTTGGTTCTTCGTCAATTTTTGTCCACTCAATCGCCAGAAGCCTTTATTCCTTCTATGTTGAATGGTTGCCTGATTCGCAAACGACCCCTTAGCGGTCTGGATTAATCTAAGGTCAATTTATCACCCTAGATTTTGCCCTCAACGAACCGCTTGTCCTGTGAGGGTTGGTGCGATTCCCTTGGCCCTTTTCGCATTGGTCGCACCAGGCATTTTCAGAGGCCTTGCGCAGTGGGTGCTCTCCCATTCTCTATCGAGCAAGATACAATGAATACAACTTCGCCTCACCCAGGGAAAGGAAGAGCTAGTATGCAATCTGTCCCTATTTCCAGTACGCCCATCCCTCTCCAAGGTCTTCAGTGGGTTCTCGATCCAGTGGGCTACCTGAACAAAAACTTCAAGCGGCATGGGGATATTTTTCAAGCTCACCTGCTCTGGGGCACTGCCCAACCGATGCTAATGGTCAGTGAGCCCAAGGCGGTTCAGTATATCCTTACTCATGATACAGGTAAGGAATTTACTGCACCAGGGGAGGCCAACAAACTCTTAGCACCCTTGATCGGCTGGCAGAACCTGATGCTGCTGAGTGGTAGCCAACATCGCGATCGCCGCCAGCTCGTGATGCCACCTTTCCATGGCGACCGCCTCAAGTCCTATGGGCAGATTATTCAAGCGATTACCCAAGAGGTTATGGAAGAATGGCCGACGGACCAAGTTTTGTCTGTCCGCCTTTTAATGCAGAAGATCACCATGCGAGTTATTCTTCAAGCCGTATTTGGCCTGAATAAGGGCGATCGCTACCAGCAACTAGAGCAACTCTTAAGAAAACGTCTAGACATGACGGACACCCCCTTAGCCTCTGTGCTAATTTTCTTCCCTTGGCTCCAAAAAGACTTTGGGGGCTGGAGTCCAGGTCATCGCGCCCAGCAACTAGCCGCCCAAATCGACCAGCTCTTGTTTGCCGAAATTCACGAACGACGGGCCAACCCAGATCCTGAGCGCATCGATATTCTTTCTTTACTCCTAGCCACTAAAGATGAAGAAGGAAAGGGTCTCAGTGATCAGGACTTACGAGATGAGCTGATGGCTTTGTTGGTTGCAGGCCATGAAACAACGGCTACAGCTCTTACTTGGGCGATGTATTGGATTCACTCCATCCCCAGCATCAAGCAAAAATTGATCACAGAGCTAGATAGCCTTAGTCCTTCTGCGGATGCCTTAGATCTGCTTCGGCTTCCCTATCTCACAGGGATTTGTAACGAAACTCTCCGGATTCATCCTGTTGCTATGCTGACTTTTCCCCGCCGGAGTGAAATACCCTTAGAGTTATGTGGGTATCAGTTAGAACCAGGAACGCTAGTCATGGGATCTATTTACCTGATTCACCATCGAGAAGATCTCTATCCCCAGCCCGATCAGTTCCGCCCAGAACGGTTTCTAGAAAAGCAGTTTTCTCCCTACGAGTTTATGCCCTTTGGAGGTGGAGTTCGCCGCTGTATAGGCTCTGCCTTGGCCCAGTACGAGATGAAGATTGTCCTCGGGACCATACTTAGACAGCTTGATTTAGTTTTAGAAAATCAGCGCCCAGTTGCAGCAGGACGTCGAGGGGTTACTCTCGGACCTAGAACACCTGTGTTAATCAAAAAAATAGGCCGACGCTCAGCCCTGCAGTCCCTGGTTCAGGTGTAAAACTGACATCCCATCGTCACCTACGGTGTACACACAAGTCGGTTTTGAGCTATTTCCCATGCAAAGAACATAGCCTCAAACCGTTTCAGGCCGTGGGTTAGAGTTGCTGTACCTGGAGGTCTTTGAGACTGATACCCCTTCCATC
>JAAUUW010000193.1 GCA_012030735.1 Acaryochloridaceae cyanobacterium SU_2_1 | reverse complement strand
GCATGGTTGATGAAAAGGGCCAAGTGGTTACCGCAGCCACCTTTATTCCCGCAGCAGAACGCTATAACCTGATGCCAGAGATCGATCGCTGGGTCATTCGGCAATTTTTGGCAAGTCAATTTAATCCACCCCAAATTGCGCCAACAGGCTCTGCCCAGCCCTCTCCCTATATGATCAATCTCTCCGGCGCTAGTATTGGAGACGAGCAATTCTTAGTATTTTTGCAAGAGCAGTTTCATCAATATCCCTTCGCCCCTGCCCAAATTTGCTTCGAAATCACTGAAACGGCAGCCATCTCTAATTTAAAACAGGCCACCAAATTCATTAAGGTCATGAAGCAGCTCGGTTGCCGATTTGCCCTAGATGACTTTGGTAGCGGCTTGTCATCCTTTGCCTATCTAAAAACTCTACCGGTGGACTACCTCAAAATTGATGGTCAGTTTATTCAAGATATGTTGAAAGATCCAGCCACGCGGGCCATTGTAGAATCCATCAATACCATCGGCCATGTAATGGGCTTAAAGACGATTGCAGAGTCCGTAGGCGATCTTTCAACTCGATTACAGTTGCGCAATATGGGGGTAGATTTTGTGCAAGGATTTGGAATTGCCTTGCCTTGCTCCCTCACCTACCAGTAGTAGGACGTGTAGAGTATATTTTCAGGGTTTTCATCTACCTAGAGCGACTGGACAAAAAATCTGAAGAATCAGCGCAGGTCTAGCCCCAAGCTCTAGATACTCATTAGATTGCAGAGTTTATAAAGAATTCGGGCACCGACATTGCCATCCCAAATACCATTTCCTACTTCGCAGATATCAAAACCGATCAACTGGCGACCGCTATGGATAGCTGCTCGTAAAAGGCAAAAGAGGGCTTCTAACTCTAGCCCTCCCGGTACGGGCGTGCCCGTATGGGGGCAGAGCTTTGGATCAAGACCATCGACATCCACCGTCACATAAACCAACTGGGGCAAATGGGCAACAATCTCTTCGCAGAGGGTCTGCCAGGGTTTGCCTTGATGGAGCTGGGCCTTGAGCGCTGGGTCGTAATAGGTAACAATTCGTCCCTGAGACTCTTGCACCTGTGTCACCTCTGCTGCACAGACATCCCGCACCCCAACCTGTACGAGTTTTGTCACAGCCGGAATCTGCAAAACGTTGGTCATGATCGAAGCATGGGAATATTGAAACCCTTGATAGGCTTGGCGTAGATCAGAATGGGCATCAATTTGCAAAATACCAAAAGTGTCATAGACTTCGCCCAAGGCCTGCAGATACCCGAGGGGAATACTATGATCTCCGCCCAAAAGGACGAGTTTTTTCTGTTGATTAAGGACGATTTTGGCTTGGTCATAGACCCATTGATTTAAGCGTTCACATTCCTGATTAATCTCAGTGAGAAGCGCAGCGATGGGGCTACTTTGGAGGGTATGGCCCTGACTGATCGCTGCGATAATCTGCTCTGCTTTGGTCTTGAGGCTATCGCTTTTGCAATGGATAAATTCAGGAATGCCCGCCAAGTATATGCCCTGCTTCCATCCCATCGGCTGATCGAAATCGTATAAATCTAACTGAGGAGATTCGCGCAGAATTGACTGAGGCCCCTGAGCGGTACCCGATCCATAGGAAACAGTCACCTCCCAAGGGATGCCCCAGACAATAATATGGGCTGATTCATAGCTGCAGGGCAACCCAAACAGATTGCCATTTACGAGGCCCACACCATTGGGATCAAAGGAGGATGTCATCGCTGGCTAAGCAGAGCGGGCAGAGCAGGGGTAATCATATCGCTGACAAAGGTGGGCAAGCTAAAGGCCCCTTGATGGACACCTGGGTTGTAATAGGCCAACTGATGGTCCTTGGCAAACTGTGCAGAGTGTTGGTGATTTAGATCTGTAAGGGGGTGAGGGCCATCCTTAGAGCCATAGGCAAAGCTCCACATGCCCGTGGGATAGGTAGATACAAAGGCAAGATAGCAATGCACTTGCCCATGGCCAAACAGATCCGCAAGATCTTGATAGAGATCTACAAATTTAGACTGGTTAAATCGAGGTGACTCACTTTGGGCCACCAAAACTCCACCGGGGCGTAGGGCGCGATAAACCTGCTGGTAAAAGTCTTTAGTGAATAGGGCGGCTGAACAGCCCACGGGATCTGAGGAATCTACCACAATCAGGTCATAGGTCTGATCGGCAGCGGCAGCGAGATATTCGATCCCATTCTCGATCACAAGATGTAGCTTGGGATGCTCAAGGGCGGAGGAGAGGCTGGGTAGATGTTCTTTGGCAGCTTTGACGACAACTTCATCAATTTCCACCAGCGTGACTTGCTCGACTTGTGGGTGTCGAAGAATTTCGCGGACACTGCCCCCATCGCCGCCGCCAATCACTAAAATGTTGCGCGGGTCTGGATGGGTGAGCATGGGGACATGAATAATCATTTCATGATAGGCTTTTTCGTCTTTTTCACTGCACATCACCATATTGTCGATCACCAGCATTTTGCCGTATTCAAAGGTGTCTAAGACCTCAACGGTTTGATAGGGTGATTTTTCCCGAAAGACCCAACCCCCTTTATGACGGAGGGAAAGGGCAATATTGTCGTTGCGATCAGTGAACCAAACGCTGCGTTGTTCTTGTGGATCGGTGTATTGGTAAGCAGCGACTTCATCGGAGTCTTTGAACTCGATGTCGGCGGTTTCGAGAAGATGCAGCTGACCACGATTGAGTTCAAGGGCAGACCCGTGATCAGCATCAAAGGCTTGCTTGAGGAGTTCGTAGGCGATCCAAGGGTTAACTGAAAACCCACAGGTAAAGAGATCTAGAGCTGCATAGCGATATTCGGGCCAGGTATGAATTGCAAAATGACTTTCTTGAAGAACGATAAAGCCAGAGACGCCAATGGGGGGGAAGCGATGGAACTGAGAGGTGATGATGTTGGCACCGGATTCTTTGGCGGCGTTTAACATGCTAGTTTCGATCAGCAAGACGTCGTTGAGAATCTCTGTAGAGCAGCCATAAAACTCGACTAAAATATGTCTTCCTAAAGAATTCATTGCCACCTAATAGTTATTCAAGACTGTTCGTTACCAATTTGGAGGTAATGGGTCTGGTCACCGCATTACAAAGATTACCCAAGTAGGGGGGTAACCTCATATCGCTGCATGAACATTCGATAGCAAGCGATCGGCACAAGGTTGAGGAAAAGACTCTAAGGGGCCTGTGATCATCCTGTTAGCCTTGAGGAGCAGGCGTCATCACGGATAAAAGTTGCCTAAACCTTGGTGGAATTAAAATATTAACCAGGGGGTTCTGATTCAGTACTCATAGGGGTTAGTGCCTCCAGACACGCAACAGGTTCATTAGCTCGATAGACATAAACGCTATGTTGCTGATGATTAAACAACCAACCCAGGCAAGACCCTGGCTTTAAACATATCTCTTCATTCTGTCATGAAGTGGCTGCGGTTGTGTTGCAAATATTGTCTTTGGGGACGGAACTCTTCTGAGCCCCTTCAAAGACTATACCCTCCGCTCTTTATGGATTCCATGGATCGACTTGAGAAGGCATTCTAAAAGAGCTGAAAGCGTCTCTTTACCTCGCATCCGAGTATTGTGGACGAACTCAAAGAAACCCAGATACAGCGGAAACTAGTACAGCTTGGCTTAAGTCCATCAACTATTTAAGCGGTTAAGGGCTTGCCCTTATAAGTCCATTGAAAAGGCTTTGCCATCGTACGGTTGAAGTATTCGATAAACCCCAGAATACGGGTTCT
>JAAUUW010000053.1 GCA_012030735.1 Acaryochloridaceae cyanobacterium SU_2_1 | reverse complement strand
TGCTACCTATCGGTTTGCTGCAACCTGCGCACTGATACCCCATGGCTTAGATATTTACCGTCGTCTTTAGGGCTTGATAGCACTGGAGAGGTTTTGCAATTTAGGTTGAATGACCGCTGTGACCACCAACATTGTCTAGCTATCAATTGAAATTTAGACTAAGAGTAAGCTTCAGTAGAAATCATCACGCGAGTACTTCTCTCGCATGATCAAACATTACGAGACCAAGATCGGTCAATTAGGCTGCTACCCTCTCCGTTTTTTGGGGCTTTGATGATCTTTTTCTTACAGTTGGAAAGCGAGGTCGCTGAGCTCTTTTTCTACCTGTCGTCCACCCCAGCGACTTTCTGCGAGGTTTGGGATCCGGTGCAGGGGAACCCATCCTAGCTAAAAGTGAAGGAATAGAGTCAGCAAAACGTCCTGGAGACAATCAGGTCATCTACTTTTGCCAAGACAGTGACGTATCTTCGACGAGGGATCGTGCGATCTGCTTTGAATCGGGAGCGGGTGTCGATGGTGTGGAGGCCTCATTGGGCTGTCTGATCGCACATCAGAAAATCTGTGTGTGGTATTGCCGACTATTTCTTGAAGAGGTAAGAGAACCAGTGGCTTTTTGAAAAGATTTAACAATCGAGTCAAGGTCTTAAAAAGACGATGCTAGGGCATTTTCAGCATTGAAAGACTCTTTCCAAGAATTTCCCTTGACATCAATGGGGATCAGGCTTCTGCCTTGACCTAAACACTATATCGAGCGGCTACCACGCTAATTCCCAGAGAGTCCAGATTGTTTACAGCATGCAAAGTCTTGATTCTATATCTATCAAGCCTTACAGCCTTTTCCCGTTTCCTTAAGTCAGAGCCATTGTCCTTTAAAAGGTTAATGGTCAGAAATTTTGAATGCGTCACCTCTTAACCAAACAGTACCCCATATTTACGGCAAAGCTAGCAAAGTCATTATTAGTAGTTTGCAATACAATTTCATCCTGGCATAGCTGTTAGCCTTCAGCTAGATAAAAATTAACTGGGCTTTTCGATATCCATTCAAAGGCAACTACCAGACAACATATCTAAGTCACTAAAAATTAAAGATTACTAGGGTTCCGACAATAGTTTTTGGTGCTGGTCCAAGAGTAATCGGTTGAGTAGACAACAGCTCAGATTTTTGTTGCTCAACTACACGGCGGGATAAAAGCCCGGGAGAAGCATAGTTAGCGATAAAGCTAGTATGTTTTTCTCGGGCTTTTTCCTTGAGATTTAGATAATATCCAGCCGTCGATCCTTTTCCAGGAATACGCTTATGAAACCACGCTCTCTTTTTACCTCTTCTTTTCTTTTTGTGATCACATTATGCTTAACTATCGGTTGCGTTAACCCAGCAGTTTACATTAAAACCACTAAGGAAGCCGATAACATCGCTGCATCTGCTCCTGGTGCAGCCCGTCTAGGATTTAGTGCTTGGCCCGGTTGGTTTCCCTGGCAAGTAGCAGCAGAAAAAGATATCTTCAAGACCAATAAGGTCAATGTGGATCTGAAGTGGTTTGACGGCTACTTAGAATCGATTAGTACGCTGACTGCAGGGCAAATTGATGCCAACAGCCAAACACTAGGAGATACAGTTAGTTCAGTCTCGGGAGGGGCTGATCAAGTGATTGTTCTGACCAACGACAATTCAACAGGGAATGACAAAGTTATTGTCCAGTCAGAGATTAAATCTATTGCTGACCTAAAGGGCAAAAAAATTGCCGCCGAAGAAGGCACCGTCGATCACTTTCTCTTGTTGCTGGGACTAAAAAAAGCGGGGTTATCGGTGCAAGATATTCAATTTGTGCCCCTAGAAACGGGAAAGGCTTCCGCTGCCTTTGTGGCTGGCCAGGTGGATGCCGTAGCAGTTTTTGCTCCATTTACAACTCAAGCTTTAAAGAGAGCGGGTAGCAAGGAGCTTTTCAGTTCTAAAGATTTTCCTGGTGCAATTTCTGATCATCTTGTTGTTACTCGTAAGTTTTTAGATGAAAAGCCGGAGCAAGTGCAGGCTATAGTCAATTCTTGGTTTGCCACGCTGGAATTTATGCAAGCCAATCAAGAAGAAGGGTACGCCATTATGGCAAAGCGAGCGGGTGTGACGGTTGATGAATATAAGCAATATGCAGATGGCACCCATATCTTCACGGTTGAAGAAAATTTAACTGCCTTTCAGGCGGCCAATAATATGACTTCTCTCGTCTATGCAGCCGATGAAATGAGCAAATTCCTTGTAGAAGTGGGGCTGTCGGCTCAGAAGCCAGATACCAGCAAACTCTTTGATGATCGCTTTGTCAAAGCCTATGCCGCTACCGCTAAGCCATCCTAAGGCAATCTTACTCAAAGTCGTTCTCTCCAAAGCCGTTTCACTTGAGGTTCCGAAGCATCATGACAGAACGTTCTAGTTCCCGCTCAATTCAAACGCTAATCAAGCCCAAAACTCTAAAACCCACAACATTCTGGCGGCTGGCAGAAGAAATTCCCCCTTCCTTAAATACGGGTTTGATTATCACCTCAATCGCGGGTCCCCTTCTGCTCTGGTGGGCTTTAACTACCTTTGGCACCATCGATCCTAAATTCCTGCCCTCCCCCGGCAAGGTCCTTGAAGCCTTTGGGCGGCTCTGGGGTACCCGCGAACTGCTAAAAGACACGGTGGCAAGTCTGTGGCGAGTGGGAGTTGGCTTCTTGCTCGCTGTCGCCTGCTCCATTCCAGTGGGGGTGATGATGGGTAGTTTTGCTAGTATTCGGGCCTTATTGGAGCCTTTGTTTGGTCTATTGCGATATATGCCTGCCCCAGCATTCATTCCACTGCTGATTCTCTATATGGGGACTGAAGAAGAACCTAAGGTCAGTCTAATTTTTATTGGCGTGTTTTTCTTTAACTCGTTGATGGTGATGGATACCGTCAAGTTTGTACCCAAAGATCTGATCGAAGCCACCTATATGTTAGGTGGAACTCGTCAGGAAGCTCTCACCCAAGTGATTTTGCCGAATGTTTTACCCGGCATTATTGATGCTTGTCGCATAAACCTAGCTGCCGCTTGGCAGTTGGTGATTGTGTCGGAACTGATTGCGGCCAATGAAGGCTTGGGGCGACGGATTAGTGTAGCCGGTCGATTTTTGAAACCGATGAAATTTTCGTTGGACTGATTGTGATTGGCGTGATTGGGCTGGGCTTTGATTTACTGTTCCAGTATCTGTTGCGGGTAACCTGCAAATGGGCGAACCAGAAACGCTAAGGATTTGAGCATTTTTTTGTCAACCATTTTTCAAACTGTGTTCTGTTCTACAGCAAGGCTGTCACTGAGTGTCTAAGAATTGTTTATCCCTAGTGGAGGGTTTAACCCCATGTTTTGCAAATTAACAACCTGAACAAGCATTTTTCAACAAAAAACGGGAATTTGGTGGTCTTAAAGAACATCAATATTGACATTGAGCAAGGGGAATTTATCTGCGCGGTGGGTGCCTCGGGTTCAGGGAAGTCTACCCTGCTACGCCAAATTGCCGGACTCGATAGCCCCACCACAGGCGAGGTTAGAATCGAAAACAAGCGTGTGACTTCGCCCGGTCCCGATCGGGCATGGTTTTCCAGCATTACACGCTATTTCCCTGGATGACGGTGCAAAAAAATACAGAGTTTGGGTTAAAGTTGCAGGGCGTCCCTAAAAAGGAGCGCCGGGAGCAGGCCAGTTACTTTTTGAATGTCGTCAGCTTAACGAAGTTTGCCAACTCCTTGCCAAAAGAGCTATCGGGTGGGATGAAACAGCGGGTTGCGATCGCCCGTGCCCTAGCTTCTGAACCAAAGATCTTGCTCATGGATGAACCCTTTGGAGCCTTGGATATTCATACCAAAGAGTCGATGCATGAATTCATGATTGACCTTTGGCAGCGCACCAATATCACTATTTTTATGATTACCCATGATGTGGAAGAAGCTGTCTTTCTCTCTAACCGAATTTATGCCTTGGGTGCTCGCCCTGGCACGGTTAGGAAAGAAATGGCTATCAATCTGCCTGAGCGAACCCATACTGTTAAGCGCAATGCTAGATTCCATGACTACCGCGATGAGCTGATGGAGTTGATGCGGAGCCACGGACAGGAAGCGATAGCAGGTGTTGCCTAAATACGTTTGCATCAGATAGGCCCATTCGTAGCTGAGCCCCAACACTTAGCCTGCATGGGGCAGCGATGCTTGAGCAAAAACAAGCCATAGCAGATTTCAGCAGCGGGACTCTACTGGGTAACGACTGGCTCGATAGTGGGCCTTCAGCTCCTCTGTCGAAATATAAAGTTTGAGATGTAGTTTCTTGGAATTCCTGATTGTCGCACTATATCGGGGGGGACATAAATCGGAGTTGGTATAATTAAAAGTAGAATTTTCTCAGGGGTATTCCCTTGAAATCCAGTAACTGCGTTCTGTTTTTAAGGGTTTCAGAATCTCAACTTTTCACTCTGTATTGATAATAGGTACTGTCTGCGCAGTTAGGTCAGAGTCGATCATGACCGCTTTGCTAGTCCATCAGAAGCTATTATTGATTCTCAAAGCATTGCCACTGCAACGATGGTCAAGCAATCAGTGGGCTTCGATACAGCCAAACAGACCAAAGGCCATAAATGCCGCACTTGCGTCGATACGTTGGGATTAGTTCTGCCTGTGGTGGTCCCTGCTGACAATGTCGCTAAACGCGAAGGGAGAAAGAAGGTCCTCGAAATAGTCCATCAAATGGGTGAGGCCGAGCAATATTGGTAGTATTCTACGGCAACAGTTGATCAAAAAAGGCATTCCATAATCCCTCTAAAGCGATATCTTTATAGATCGATAAGATGGGTATAAATTATTGAAGCCTGTTTCGCAGGGTGCTGTCTAGTATCTCTATCGTCCCTACCAAAAAGACGAATTATTGCCTCTTAAAAAAACATTTTTTTTAAGACTCAGCCTTCTGTATTTTTCTATACATATATAAAAAGCCAAAATTTGCTATCTGTAGTACAATAAACCCATTCATCATTTAATGTCTTTTATTAAAAGAGAATCGTTTCTAGGGTTCCGGTTCACGCTTAAAATTACGCTTGAATGCTTGGTCCAAGAGAAACAGCTAGTCGCATTGCAGCCCAGATTAGGGAAAGTTGTGATTAGCCACACGGAGGGGGAAAAGCCCGGGAGAACCAATGCTAACGCTTTAGGCGTCAGCGATAGTTCCTGCGGGTTTTGTTCTTTTAAATGGGAGATACTCTATTTTCCAGCTAAAATAACATAGTTAAAACTAATGATGAATCAGAAAATTTTGTGAAGAAGTAAAAAAATTACCTTCCCCAAATTATGGCTGACAATCCAACCTTTGGTCCTCCCAATTCCAACTCTGAATTTCCTTCAACTGAGGCCAATCGTGCCTTAAAAAAAGAAGCTCAGTTGCCCATGACTGGGTGGCAACAAGAAGTTGATCGAGGATTAGAACTTGGCCTAGAAGCGGCTGCTAGTATTCGCGATCGCACCATTCCCACCTTTTCTCGCGGCGAACTACCCCACTATGCAGGCATCAATACCTTTCTCAAAGCGCCTTATCTAGAAGACGTGCGCAAAGTCGGGGAATATGACATTGCCATCGTCGGTGTGCCCCATGACTCTGGCACCACCTATCGCCCCGGCACCCGCTTTGGCCCCCAGGGGATTCGCCGAATTTCAGCCCTGTATACTCCCTACAACTTTGAACTCGGCATCGATCTGCGCGAACAAATTACACTTTGCGATGTCGGTGACATCTTTACCATTCCCGCCAATAACGAAAAATCCTTCGACCAGATTTCCAAAGGCGTTGCTCATGTTTTTAGCTCTGGAGCCTTCCCCATTCTCTTAGGCGGAGACCATTCTATTGGCTTCCCCACCGTCAGGGGCATCTGTCGCCACTTGGGGGATAAAAAAGTGGGCATTATCCACTTTGACCGCCATGTCGACACCCAAGAAACCGACCTAGACGAACGCATGCACACTTGTCCCTGGTTCCATGCCACCAATATGGCCAATGCCCCCGCCAAAAATTTGGTGCAGTTAGGGATTGGTGGTTGGCAAGTACCTCGACAAGGGGTCAAGGTCTGTCGAGAGCGGGCTACCAATATTCTCACCGTCACCGATATTACCGAAATGGGTCTAGATGCCGCTGTAGATTTTGCCCTAGAGCGAGCGATGGATGGCACAGATTGTGTGTGGATCAGTTTTGATATTGATTGCATTGATGCAGGATTTGTCCCCGGCACCGGCTGGCCAGAACCCGGCGGCTTGATGCCCCGAGAAGCCCTGTATATGCTGGGAAAAATTATTCAAAAAGCCCCCGTTTGTGGCCTAGAGATTGTTGAGGTATCGCCTCCCTACGATGTCAGTGATATGACCTCCCTGATGGCTACTCGGGTGATTTGCGATACCATGGCCCATTTAGTTCTGTCCGGGCAATTACCTCGCCAACAGACTCCAGACTATATCCATGCCGAGTCCAATATGAATGTTGGTTCCGACTGGATTTAAGCCATGCATGAAACCGACATGACCAAGGCTCTAATTGCGACGGTCAAAGATTGGTACGACAGCCAACCCGAAGATCCGCAGATCATCAAAATCCACTTGGTAGTGGGCAACTTTACCTGTGTAGAGCCTGTTAGTCTACAGTTTGCCTACGAAGTCCAAACTCGTGATACCTTTCTCGCTGGCACTGAACTGGTGATTCGGGAAACCCCCTTGATTGCTTTTTGTCACGCCTGCCAACGGGAATATACCCCTGAGATTGGGTTGCGCTATGCTTGTCCAGACTGTGATACCCCGATGGAAGACATCCGGTCGGGTCGTGAATTAAAGATTGATCACATTGAATATTGTTCTGATTCGGTATCAGCTTATGCACCAAACCATTGACGCTGCTCTAGGGATTAACCTCTTACATGCCAATCAAGAAGGTGCAGATCATAACCGGACTCATTTTGATGAGTGGGGCGTGACCTGTTTTAATGTCATGAGCAGCCCAGGGGCTGGCAAGACAGTCTTACTGGAAAAGACCCTAGCTGCCCTCCGCGACCAGCTAAGACTGGCTGTGATTGAGGGCGACATGACGACGGAGCTGGATGCCAATCGCTTACGAGCCTATGATGTTCCAGTGGTTGCCATTAATACGGGGCGGTCCTGCCACCTTGATGCCAAGATGGTGGCAGGTGGTATTCACCAGCTAGAGCTTTGCACTAATCCAAGGGAGCTGGATCTGGTGCTGGTAGAAAATGTCGGTAACCTTGTCTGTCCGGCAGAATTTGAAGTAGGGGAACATGCTAAAGTTGCCCTGCTCAGCGTCACCGAGGGGGAAGATAAGCCGCTGAAATATCCTGTGATGTTTCAAGCAGCTGATTGCTTATTAGTGACCAAGATAGATTTACTACCCTATCTGAACGTTGATATTGAACAAATCCAACAGAATGTTCGTCAGCTTAATCCCCATGCCACCATTATTCCGGTTTCTGCTCAAACAGGCATAGGATTAACTGAATGGTTTGAATGGGTTCATCAACAGGTCACTCAGCGCTGTCAGGCTATCGTCGGTAGTCACTAGTGCTGCGTCAAGATTTAATTTTAGGGTAGACCGAAGTCAATTGACAGCCTGCATCATCGACTTTCCTCTGCCCATCCACCCGCGCTGGGTTTGGTTGACCTTGGCTGACCAAGTGGCGGTTTCCATCGCCAAAGTCGAAATATCGCCGCAGCAACTGCTGCTGAGATACTGTCGGGTAAGCAAACTGAGTTCGTTTTCGGCAATATTCAGCCAACTGCCATGCTTTGGGGTCTAGCAAAGATCATCTACGAACGCTGCCTTAGTGAGCTGTTCATAACACTCTCATTTGGGACAATTACTTGTAGTCTCGTCAATTACCAGTTTTGTGGCCAGCTTCAGACAGAACTCATCCTAGAGACAACAACGTCCTTGAAAGAGGTAGATCCCTCTCAGACCTACCTCTTTGATTTTTCTAGCTAGACCCTCAAGAAAATGCCAAGAGGGTGGTATGAATGAGGAATCCTGTTTATGCTGACTGGAGGATTGTAGGTTATGCTCTCCTTGACCTTAGTATTGATCGTTGGTTTAGGCAGCCTTGGGCTGTATCTAGCTGCCTACATCTATCCAGAAATTCACCGCAAAGGTGATATTTGGTGGAGTGGGATAGTCTTTTCTATGCCTTAGTACTATTGATCTATCAGCGACCCCTAGGATTGCTGCTGGGGCATACCGCAAGTGTGGTCCTTCTCGTTTGGTTAAGCTACCAAGCCTTGCAACGGCGTTGGGCGATGGTAGAGGTTAATCCACCCCAGCCCGAGCCAAACACCATCAGTGCCCGGGCTCGGGCTATTCTCGATCAACTCTTTACCAAAATTGCAGCAGTGGATTGGCAAGGACTATGGCAACGGTTAGGCACTCAGGCCAATGATGGGACTTCCGAAACATCGATTCTGCCCTCAGCCCTCAAGCAGCGCTTTGATTCCTTGGATCTAGGCAAAAAATTGAAGGGGATGATCGGTGGCAAAGGCACTGGCCAGTCCAATCCACCGCCAGACACGGCAGCACCGACTGAGGTTAGTCTACCCACAGGGACGGCTAGCGATCCAGTGAACCCCGCCCCGACAACAGCACCACCAGTAATAACCGAGCCTAATCCTTCAGAAAAGCCCCTGGCAGAGCCAGAGAGGGAACAGCCCAGTCCCAACCTCAAGACTCCGGCAGAAAATATTACCCAGCAAGCGGGTGATCCTATGCCTGTCATTGAGGTAGAGTCAAGAGCTGAGGTGGAGTCAGAGGATCAACCCCATGCCAATAAAGCCGAACTAGAGGCTGAGTTAGATCAGGTAATTGCTGACCTCTCTCCAGAGCAGCAAGATACTGCTCCCCCCCTTCCTCAACCCCCAGATCCCTTGGGTTAGATCTGCTGGTGGGCTAGAACATGACTGGCTTTACCCTAGGGACATTTACAGAGGGAAGTTGATCCGCTACTCAATCTGTGTAAACTATGGGTGACTGCTTAGCCCAATCGGGAAACTGCATCGAATCTGGATGATGCCTGCTTCATGAAATTGTCACGAACCCGTAGCCAAGAGACTATTCTCAAGCTTTTGCATCAGTTGGGCCGCGAGATTTCTGCCCAAGAGCTCTACATTGAGCTACGCCAAGCTAATCTAGCCCTAGGCTTAGCCACTATTTATCGCGCCCTAGAGGCCCTCAAGCTCAGTGGCACTATTCAAGCTCGTCTCTTAGGTAATGGCGAAACACTCTATTCTATTGCTCAGCAAGATCGCCATCATATGACCTGTCTGCAATGTGGCACATCCATTGCACTAAGGGAGGAGGAATGTCCAGTACATGCCTTAGAGGCCCAGTTACGCCAATCTGCTCAATTTGAAATTTATTATCACACCTTAGAATTCTTTGGCCTTTGCTCGCCCTGCCAGCAAGAAAAGGTGTCAGTTGGTTCTTGATCGAGATTGAAGTCGAAATTTAAGTGATCGCTAACCCCAAGACTTAGGCATATTCAGAACGCATTGGCAGTAGCCTAGTAGGATTGTTTGACGAAGTGTAAAAATTTGTTACGTTAAGAGAGTGGTCCCAGTCCTGTTTGCCAGTCTCGTTTGGTTGATTTGCACCCATGGTGATCGATTTTCTGCCCTTTCAATTTCATATTGAAGCTCTGCCCATTGCTGGGGGAAGCCTCTGGGCGACAGGTTTATACATGGCTTTTTTTCCCTTTAGCCAATGGATTATTCATCAGCTGGCTCGGTGGTTTAATTTTGCCGAGCGATCGCTCTATCTATCAGCGGAAGAATTTGAGCGATCGCGACCTGCCAGAGAAGCGCAAAATCAATTTTATGCCTCAATCATGAGTATTGTGCCTTTCTTAATTTTGGGGGGTCTATGCTATGCCTTAACAGCCTGGGGATTAGGCAGTCGCAGCTGGGGCGTTAGTTTAGGCATGATTGCTTTCTTGGTGGGGGGGGTGTATGAACTAGGACGCCGCGATGGTCAACCTCCGAATTTCTAAGGCTAAGATCACGACCGCCAGGATTTTGCCCAGACACCACAACTTTAGGTTCAGTGGTCAGGAGATGCTTTCAATACCAAAGACATCGCAGAAGTTCAGTAATATTCAATCAAAGTTGCGTTAATTGACATGGCCATTCCCCTTGACTCACCCATTCTTCTTGTCGATGGATATAACGTTCTAGGGGCTTGGTGTCAAGTGCAAGCCTCCACTGCTCCCTCTAGGAATCTGTTTAAACCTGGCCCTAGTCTAGAGATTGCCAGAACTGGGTTAATCGATGCCCTCGCTAATTACAGCGCCTTTCAGGGATATCAGACTCAGTTGGTTTTTGATGCCCAGCATCGTCAAGATCGTGGCAGTTGCGAGCGCTGCACTGATTCCCTAGAGATCTTTTATACAGACTTTGGCCAAACCGCTGATAGCTATATCGAACTCTATTGCGCTCAGGCTAGAGCTCGATCGATTCGCATTATTGTTGCCACCTCCGATCGCGCCCAACAGCTGACTGTGATTGGCTATGGTGCAGAATGGATGTCAGCCCAAAGCCTAGTTAGCGACCTAGCGACCACCACTAATCAGATCCGTAACCAACAAAATAGCAAGCAGCGATCACCGAGTCGCTCACTGGCCCATTCCCTCAACCCTGAGGCAAAGCAACGTCTAGAACAATGGCGAATGGGCTTAGGCTAAAAGGCTCTCTTAGCGGAAGGTCTCTTTGAGAGTCAAGAGAGCCTTTTAAGGGTCAGCACTTGAGGGGGCACTGAATCGGGTGGGTAGAGAAAATCTAAGCGAACCGAGCGTTGCTGCTGGGGGGCTAGTTGAAGTTTCAACAAGGGCTCTACTACTTGGCCCCGTCGATGCCATAAATGCAGATAGCGCGTGATTGGTTCCCCCTGATCGCTAATATAGCGAAGTCGCACAGTCCCGCGAAAATAGGGATAATCCCAAGGCGGCTTGCGAAAGATTAATCCTGGCTTCGTTAATTTTTCTTGTTTTTGTGGTGTTTCTAAGCTGAGACTAAGGGTTTGAATCTGGGGAGAGGCATTGAACAAGGGCAAGGTTAAATCGTAATGCACCCCATAATTTGCCTGGGAACGATAAGCGGTATCTGGATAACGAACCGCAAGAGGCGCTGCTTGGATGGTTTCTGTGCCCAGCCTACCGCCGGCCAAGGTGTTGATCACGTAAGAAATAGCAGGCTGGGCCTGAGAAAGGGTGAGATAGGGGCGGCCTGGATCCGTCAAGGTTCCCTGCCAAGTTGACCCCAGTTGCACCCCCGCCACCCGTCCATAGATCAGCTGACCTGTTTTTGGTTGGGATCTGTGGGTGCTTTATCCCTCGGACCTGCTAAGGGACCTGAGTTTAGGAGTTTCTGCCAATCTGCTAAGGTGGGGGCGCGCTCTTGGCTAGGGGCACCCGCCTTAGCATAGAGGGCCAAGGAGGCCAAATAGACCGGGGCCAGAACTCTGCAAGCGCAGAAAGCTAGCGCGACCATTAATGGGCTTGTCTAGCCCCTTGACCGGAATCGGTAAATTCATGAGCATTCGGCTTTGCCCTGGGGGAATGACCAGTTGGGGGGGGAAAAGGGCTTGGCGCTGCTCTCGCAAGACTTGATCCACAGCTCGAATCCCTGGGCCAGAAAAGATTTTGCCCTCAGGATTTTCTAGGATGGGAGGCTGCTGGGCAAAGGGGGCCTCGGGGTTCATTAAGTAGCTTGCTGCGGCTGGAATTTTCAGAATCACAGCCTGTTTGCCAGGATTATGCACTAAAAATCCTAAATATAGGGTTTTTAGATTTGGAGGCGTATGGATAAAATGACTGGCAAACAGCGTGAAGGAACCCTTGAGGGCATAATCTAAATGGGCTGCAGGTACGGCCTTGCCCTCAGGAGGGAAGGTAGACAGCAATATCCCTTCGGTTTTGATCCATTCGGGACTGTTGCTGTTGAACATGGGGACCTGATCGAGCTGACCGGGGAGCGATCTTACCTCTGTGTTAACAATAATGTCTGGGGGACTGGCTCTGGGCGGCACCTCTTTTTCGGCAAACACTTGACCTGCCCAGAGGGTTCCTGTTGCTAGCCCCCATCCAGCCGCGATACCAAAGCTACTAAACCAAAACCCTTTACGCATCAATTTTCTATCCAAGTTCAACCGATCATACTCTGCTACTGTTTTTACCACTGACGTTGACGCAGTGATCATTGTTCTTGCTAATGACTTTCCTTGCTCCCCAAGCACTAGACAGACAGCGCAAGGGTCAATGGTTCGAGGTACACTGCGAAAATAACTTTACCCGACTAAGGCCGTGCCTAATCTCGCCCAACGACATCTTGCCCAAGGACGATCTGTGCAGTTTTTTCCCCGTCAGCAGAGGCGAACCTACGGCTTTGTTTTTGCCAGTGGGTTACTCATGGGGATTATTCCAGCCCCCGTTAATGCTTGGGGTTTAGCTTGGGTTCTGGTTGCGCCCCTCTGGGTGGCAGTGCAACAGACCCAGGGCAGACTACCCCCAGCCTTGCTATTGGGCTTGCTGTGGGGGATTGGGTATCACGGCGCTGCCGTGGCTTGGATTACAGGCTTGCATCCCATGACCTGGATGGGGCTGTCCTGGGGCACTAGTGTGGTGGTGACGGGCATCTGTTGGCTGTTGATTACCCTGTATGGGGCTGCGATCGCAACCCTCTGGTCCGGGTTAATGGCCTGGGCCATGCCCAAACTCCCCAGCGCCAGCCGCATCCTTGTCGGCACAACCCTTTGGTGCCTCCTAGAGTGGTTATGGACTCAATCCCCCCTCTGGTGGACTGGCCTCTCCTACACCCAAAGTCCAGCCAATCCAGTCATTTTACATTTAGGCCGACTCTCCGGTCCTCTCGTGATCACCGCTGCACTCATGGCCGTAAATGGTTGTTTAGCTGAAAGCTGGCTTGCAACCCGCCATCGCTGGCGATATCGCAACCTCGCCCTGCTGCTATTCATAGGGCTACATCTCTATGGCTATAGCCTCTATCGCCTCCCCCTAGAGTCTCTCAATGCCAATGCTCTCAAAATTGGGGTAATCCAAGGGAATATTCCCACGCGCCTCAAGTTTTTCCCAGAAGGCATTCAACAAGCAGCACAAAACTATAAATCTGGCTATCAACAGCTTGCCGATCAAGGTGTTGATGCCGTACTCACACCCGAGGGGGCCTTCCCCTTCCTTAGGGAGCAAACACCTCTCGTTGATGCCGTGCAAGATAAGCAAGTGATAGCTTGGCTAGGCGGGTTTATGCCCGACGGACAAAGGATTACTCAAAGCCTAGTCACCTTATCGCCCGATGGCAGTCTAGGTAGCCGCTATAACAAAATCAAACTGGTTCCTCTGGGCGAATATATTCCCTGGGAGCCACTGCTTGGCAAACTGATCCGTCGGCTCTCACCCGTGAGCAGCAATATGACCTTGGGACGTCCTGACCAATCCTTTACCACTCCCTGGGGACGCGCCATTGTTGGCATTTGCTACGACTCTGCCTTCCCCCAACTGTTCCAATCCCAAGCTGCTCGGGGGGGAGAATTTATCCTCACCGCCTCCAATAACGACCCCTACAATACCCGGATGATGGCCCAGCATCAAGCCCATGATTTAATGCGAGCCATCGAAACAGATCGCTGGCTCGTCCGAGCCACCAATACCGGCTACTCCGGCGTACTGAATCCCCATGGCAAATCTCTCTGGCAATCTCAACCCCAAACCTTTGCCCTCCATGCCGAAACAATTTATCGACGACAAACACAGACAACCTATGTCAAATTTGGCAACTGGTTTCTACCTAGCTTGGTTGTCCTCAGCATATTGGTTTGGCTACCCTCTTTCAACAGGGCCAGAAAGTGAGTTAAGTTAGTCAGAGCTGGCTTATTCGTTTTCACCGAAAAATTGATCTTCCCTCAATTTTACTGGTGGGCATCAAAAGAACAGGGTTAACCTCTTCAATACTGCCCTTCAGGATGTCGTTTTCTAAATCATGGCGCTGACGGTATCAATGAGTAGTAGTTTAGTGCGGCAATTGACGCCGGAAGAACTCGAACTCGAACTGAAGCAAGCTGAGTTAATCAATCTAGAAACTCAGTTAGCCCAGCGTGAGTTAGAGCTAGCTACCTTCCAAGCAGAGCTGCATGCCTTTGAATATCGCTATATGCAAGTGGTCGGGATTCGTCAAGAAGAGCTGGAGCGATTGAATGCCCAAATTTCTAAATACATGACCCTCCTGGCCTCCAATCATCGGTTTCAGCCCTCTGCTGACTTAAAACAACTCTATCGGGAAATTGCCAAACGGATTCACCCGGATCTAGCCACAGACCCCCAAGAACGAGCCCGTCGCGAACAATTGATGGCTTTAGTCAATCAAGCCTATGAAGCGGGTGATCTAGTTCGCCTCAAAGCCCTCTTTAAAGACTGGGAAAACAGTCCAGAGTCAGTCCAAGGCCAAGGAGTGAATGCTGACTTAATGCGAACCGTTCGTCAAATTTGCCAAAGTCAAAATCGGCTCCAGCAGATTGAAAAACAAATTCTAGAGCTACAGCAGAGTGAACTTCATCATATCCATCTTAAAACCATCAATTTTAATAAAGCCGGTTTGGATTTTCTGATGGAGATGGCCCGTGAATGCGATCAATCTATTGCCATGGCCCAGCAACAGCTCAATGAGCTGAAAGCTAAATTGGATTAACTAAGAAGCGGATGGCTGAAGGTTGTCAACCCCACGAAGAACGCTTATTTGACAGACCCTCCCTGCGAACGAAAACAGGAGATGAGGTGACGGCGCTCATTAAGCGAGGACTGACCTTAGCCAATGAGGTGGAGGCGAGACTCCATGCTCAGATCAATCGGCCCACCCCCGCTCCCCCTGATCCGCTCGTCAACCAGCCCCAGCATCAGCCAGAAAACACGGGCCTAGGGCGCGCGACCCAGTTGCAAACTGACTTACCCTTGCCCACTATCCCCCTCCAGGGTGAGGAAGCGCAGCAAAACCCCTGGGCAATGGTCTGGTTGCAGCGAGGTCTTCAGAAATTTGGCCAGGGAGATTATCAAGGGGCGGGGGACAATTTTAAGCAGGCTTTGCAAAAGCAACCCAGCCTAGCCATTGCTCATAATGCTTTGGCAGGGGCACTCTACCACCAAGAAAAATTTCTAGAGGCGGTAGTTATCTACCACCAAGCCCTAGATCACGATCCTGACAATGCTCAGATTTACTGTAATTTAGGCAGCACCCTTTACCAACTTCAAGATTTTGACGAGGCGACGATCGCCTTTCAACAGGCTCTGCAACTGGATCTCTACCTGGCCCAAGCCTACTATGGACTGGGTCTAGCCTATTATCGCAGTGGCTTCTATGAGGAGTCGATTATTGCCTATGAACAAGCAATCCATTTGAATGATCACCATGCCGAGAGTTTTGTGGGTTTAGGGATTGCCCTGTATTACTTGGGGGACTATCAAGAGGCTAGTCTTTCCTTTCGTCAGGCCATGCAACTAGACCCTCGCTATATTCAGTTGCATATGATGTTTCAAGACTTTCTGTATCCATCCCCTTCAGGGTGACGCTAATGTTCGCAGTGGGCCAGGTACTGGAGGGACGGTTTAAACTGTTGCGACGGCTGGGGAAGCAGCCAGTCCCGCTGTCAACCTTTGCTTCTGGGCGCCAAACTTGGCTCGCTGAGGATCGGCTCCAGGAGCCTTTTGAGCGGGTAGTGATTAAGTTTCAGGTCTTTGAGGGGGCCAGGCAGTGGGATGACTTGAAGTTATTTGAGCGCGAAGCCCAGATTCTTAAGCAACTCAATCATCCTCGTATTCCTCAGTATCGCCAGTCTTTCCATATCAAACAGCCCCGGACATGGTTGGGGCTCATTCAAGACTATATTCCCGGCCGGTCATTGCAAGCTTGGATGGACCAAGGGTACCAATTTACTGAGCAGGAAATTTATGACATTGCGGCCCAAATACTTGAGGTTTTGGTGTACCTCCATGAACTAAAGCCACCTGTGCTGCATCGGGATCTCAAACCCAGTAATTTGATCTGGACTGCTAGTCATCAGATCTATGTGGTGGATTTTGGATCGGTGCAGAGGGGCTTGGGGAGGGCTACAGGTGCTGCTTTTACTGTTGTGGGTACCTATGGCTATACGCCGATGGAACAATTTGGTGGTCAAGCGGTGCCCGCCTCGGATCTCTATGCCCTTGGAGCTTGTTTAGGACATTTTATTGATGGGGAGTTCCTCCAGGGGAATGGGTGCAACCTGGATTGCCTTCAATATTGGCGATCGCATCTCCCTTAGCCCTTCCCTGGCTAGCTGGTTAGCCAAAATGACGGCACCGGCCATATCGGCACGCTTTGCCACTGCTCGGGCAGCCTGGGCTGCCCTACCTCAGGGCGAGGTGATCTCCACTGCCCCCTCAGACCTCACTGAATCGCGCTTAGAGCTGGCCGCAGATTCCTGCAGCGTTAAAATTGCTCCACCTTGGGCAGCGCCGGCCCAAGCCTTAGCAGATCTACTGGGCTTATTGGCCCTTACTATACTCGGTCCCTTGCTGCTACTGGTTCTATGCTTGCTTCCTGGGGGGCTGATCCTGATCCAGCAAGGGTTAGCCCCTCTAGACGTAGCACAACTCAGCATTGGTTTATTGCTTTTTAGTGTGGGTGGCTCAGCGTGGCTGTTAGGGGGGGGATGGCTGAAGAACGCTCTAACCGCTACTGAGATTTGCTTTGTTCAGAACCAGATTCACCTTTGCTATCAACTTTGGGGCTGGACCTATTGGCAACGGCAATGGTCAGCCTCTGCCATTGACGCTGTAGATTGTCTGATCCAGGGGAAGGAGCATTATTCACTATTGATCACCCTCACGAATCAGCAGGTTCATTGTCTGGTGGATCAGTTATCTGAAGCTGAGGGACAAACCTTACAATCTTGGTTAAGGAATTGGCTTAGCCATGGCTCGGTTCCCCGCTAGCCCCTGATTACAATGGTTGATGGGGATGATCCTGATGGGGAAAAGCAGATGATTTGGGTAAATGTTATTCTTGTTCAGCGTCCTCTAATGGTCGATTGACGATTTATTTATAGCAACTGAGGATCATGCGCGTATTTGTTTTACTGTTTAATGCTGGCACTGATAATGAAGGGATTCACTCTTTGCAAAAGCAGGTTTCTACCGCTGAAGGTAGCTATACCCAAGATGTTGTCTTAGTCTTTGAAGAAGAAGATGATGCGACTCGCTTTGCGCTGCTCTTAGAGGCACAGGATTTCCCAGAGGCAACGGTGGAAGGCTTTGACCGTGATGAGATTGAAGCGTTTTGTGACAGTGCTGGCCTAGAAATGGAGTTGATTCCTGTAGGCTCGCTAGCGGTTCCTCCAGAGGTGAATGTTGACAAAACTGACTGGCAAGCAGACCTATCTGTGTCAGAAGACCTCCCAGATCTCGATCAAATTCGTCGTCGCCTAGAGAATTTGCTGGAGTAACCCCTCTCAGTTATAAGGGTTGCCATGCTTGGTTATCTATTAATTTTGGTCTTGATTATTTTAGGGGGTGCGATCGCAACAGTAGGAGATCGGATTGGTTCACGAGTGGGTAAAGCTCGTTTGAGCCTCTTCAACCTCCGCCCTAAACATACAGCCGTTGTGGTTACGGTATTAACTGGAGGAATGATTTCAGCCTTAACCCTAGGCATGGTCTTCGCCTTTAGCCAGCAGTTCCGAGATGCCCTCTTTCGCTATGACGAGATTCAAAAACAGAGTCGCATTGTCAAAGAGGAACTAAATGACACCCAACAGCAGAAAGATAAAATTGAAGGAGAATTAGCCACAGCCCGCTCTAGCTTAAAAAGTACAGTCGATCGGTTAAGAACCACCAATCGCTCCTTGGTCAGGGCAGTGGCCCGCGAAAAACGAATCGAGACTCAACTCAAGCAATTGCAAAGTCGTTATGCAGAGTCTAAGCAAAATTTGACCAAATTTGTGCAACAGGCAGGGCAATTGAGAATACAAATTCAAACCCTTGTGGCCCAGCAACAAAACCTCAAGGTACAACGCAATCAATCCCAAGCCCGTTTGCAAGAGGTGCGCTCTCAAAAGCAAGGTTTAGAAACCGCCATTGCCCAAGCGCAAAGGCAACGCCAACAAGTGGAAGCGCAAAAGAAACAGCTCTTAGACACCATTGGTCAAGAACGCCAACAATTACAGGCTGCCAATCAAGAGCGTCAACAACTAGAACAAGAAGTCTTGGCCTTAGCCACCAATCGAGAGCGATTAGAACAGGACGTCGACTTTTTGCTCAAAGGTCTCCGACAAGGCACGATTGCGATTCGCACCGGTCAAGTTTTGGCAGCGGCAGTGGTGGAGAATTCCCGCTCCCGAGAGGAAGCCTTTCAAGCGGTGAATGCCTTGCTACTTCAAGCTCGCCAAAGCGCTATTAGCCTTGCCAAGCTTCAGAATGTCTCCAACCAAGAGCAGATTGTGCAAGTGAGCCGCTCAGATGTAGATCAACTTGTGCAACGGATTAGTGATGGCCGCCCCTATGTACTGCGCATTTTAGCAGCAGGCAGTTATTTACAAGGTGAACGCGCTATTTTTGTCTTTTCCCAGGTGGCCCCAAACCGTGTGGTCTATGAACCTGGCACCCAACTGGTTCAGATCACCATTGACCCGTCTCGGCTCACGGATGAAGAACTCCTAGCGGCCATTAACCAGTTATTTTCAGTGGTCAAGGAACAGGGAATTGTAGCAGGTATCTTACCTGACCCCTTGACGGAAAAGGTGGGGACCTTCCGCCAGATCGAATTATTTCGCTTTCTTCTAGCCCTCAAGGATCGGACTGCCCCTGGCCCAATTGATATTGTCGCTATCACCTCTGAGCAGGTGTCTACCTTGGGACCCTTGGCTGTCGAACTCATCGCCATTAAGGATCAAGAGATTATTTTGCGTAGTCGCCTAACCTCCCAAAACTTCACAGCCCCTGTATCGCCGTGAGACGTTCAATCAGGGAGAAATTTTACCCTGCAGAACTGGACATTCTCGCAGAGTTGATAATCACAACAGTTGGGCATAATAGAGATCAAAGACCAATACGATACGAACCAATACCGTTCGGATAGACTCTAATCCGTGTTAGGGCCGGCACAAAATATGTTAGTGTCCTTATTTTTTCGCCACAGATTTGAGACGGTCATGCTTGGCATGGTCACGCTGTAAGACCAAGAAGAAAATGGTCAAACAACTGTCTTCATTGGGGAACGCCCCAATTTCATCGGACTT
>JAAUUW010000052.1 GCA_012030735.1 Acaryochloridaceae cyanobacterium SU_2_1 | reverse complement strand
CAAGATAATCCCAGATGATAATGACGCCATTTGAATAGATCAGCAGTTTTAATTATGGTAGAGAAAAGGAACAAGTCTCTCAAATTACCACTGACTCTATGCCAAGACCCCATTTTTGCGACACAACCCAATCTAATCTAATGGATCTATTGTTCTTTCCTTTGCTTCGGGTTAATCCACGTCAACTCCAGCGTTTGCTTGCGGGAAAAACAGTACTGATTACTGGTGCGAGCTATGGGATTGGAGAGAGTTTAGCCTTACGCCTAGCTTTGCCCACCACTCGGTTAATTCTGATTGCCCGAACGGAAAAGAAACTGCTAGCGGTTAAAGATCAAGTTGAGGCGAAGGGGGGACAGGCAGAGATTTACGCTTGTGATCTCAGGAGTCCGACAGAAATTAAAGTTTTACTCAGGAAGCTCCAACTGCTCCCCAATGGCATTGATATTCTAGTGAGTAATGCGGGGAAATCGATTCGACGATCGCTCTTTGATTCCCTCGACCGTTTTCATGACTTTACGCGGACTATGAACTTGAATTACTTTGGCCCCGTGCAGTTGATCCTGGCGTTGACGCCCATTCTCGTCGCTAATGCAAAGGCCATAGTGATTAATATTTCTGCGATCAATGTATTGCTCTTGCCTGCCCCCCCAATGGGCTGCCTATCAAGCCTCAAAATCAGCCTTTGATCAATGGTTTCGCTGTGTAATGCCTGAATTGAATGCTCGTGGTGTGAAGACCACTTCTATTTATTTGCCATTGGTGCGAACCCGTATGATTGCGCCCACAAAAGCTTATCAAAATATGCCTGCCCTTGATCCCGATCAGGTGGCTCAACTGGTTGGTAAAGCAATGATTACCCGCCCCCGTACGATTGCCCCCTGGTGGTTGATAATTGGGCAACTGGCGTCCGTCCTGCTGCGACTGCCAGGAGAAGTGATTTGGAGTGGGTATATGAGGTGGAGACGATAGAGCCATGATAGTTACTCTGCTGAGAAAACTATATCGGACTCGCTTGTTAACCTTTGTCGGCCTGTATCGTTTGCTAGAAGCCATCTGGACGACAGGGGTAAACTTAATGGCCTTGTTGCAGATTGCGGCCAAGCTGCATTCTGAGCGGATTGCTGTGATTGATGAGCGGGAAGAATTAACCTATTTACGGCTATGGCAACAGGCGGAGGCCCTTGCGGTTGGATTGCGGAATGAGTGTGGAATTCAGCCTCGCCAGAAAGTTGCGATCGCATGTCGAAATCATGCGGCTGCTATCAAAGCCATCTTTGCCGTCTCTCGATTAGGAGCCGATGTCTTTTTGATCAATCCCGAGATGAGCGCTGATCAGATTCAGGCCATTGAGCATCAGCTTCATTTTGACTATTACCTTCACGATCCAGAGATTTCTCCGCTGATCGATGCTTTATCTTTAGGCCATAAAGCAATTCCAGCCTACCATCCCACCAGCACCTCTGTGGATCAGATATCCTTGGCATCTCAGGCGACTGCGACCCCGCTGCATAAGGTGAAAACGGGGAAAGTAGTGGTAATGACCGGTGGCACAACAGGCTTACCTAAACCAGCGAGTCGTAAACCGTCTCTATTCAATTTTCTCCCCCCCTTTATTGCGTTGCTCTCTCAGGTCCATCTAGACCAGTATCGAACGGTATATATCGCAACTCCTATTTATCATGGCTTTGGCTTAGCAGCCCTGTTAATTGGGGTGACCCTAGGAGCCCAACAGTACTTCACTCAACGATTTGATGCAGACCGGGCCTGTGACCTCATTGCGCAAGAGAGGATTGAAGTGATCACCTTGGTACCGTTGATGCTTGGTCGGATGCTTAACCATGATCCTGAGGCTTTGTCTTCTTTAAGGCGAATTCTATCGGGAGGAGCACCTCTCCAACCTGCTTTAGCTCAGGCCACGCTTAAGCAGCTAGGTCCAGTGTTGTTTAACCTATACGGCACCTCCGAAGCTGGATTTTGCATCTTGGCAGCTCCGGAACTGCTGCAACGGCACCCGGAATCCATTGGTAAACCAATTGTGGGCGTTCAAGTCCAAATCCAGCATGATGGCTCACAGCAACAGCACCCAAAAGGTCAGCTATGTATTCGCAGTACTTGGTCTACGGGTTCCAATCAGTGGATTAAAACAGGTGACTTAGCCTATCGAGATATACAAGGGAACCTCTTCTTATGTGGTCGTGTGGATGACATGGTTGTTTCCGGGGGTGAGAATGTCTATCCACAGGAATTAGAAAATGTTCTTCTCCAGCATCCAAATATTGATGCGGTAGCGGTTTTAGGTATTCCTGATCCAGACTTTGGGCAACGATTGAAGGCTGTTATCATTTCCAGCCCCCCTCAGTCATTAGATCAATCTATTTTGCTAGCATGGCTTAAACCTCGCGTAGCCCGCTACCAAATGCCTGCAGTCATAGAGTTCCGCCAAGAGCTACCCTATACTTCCCTTGGCAAACTGAATCGCAAAGCCCTGTGACTACTTGCCTCATGCCACAACGAAGGTCAAACTAAAGACTGGAGTCATTTTAGTTTGTGTCGTTAGAATGTTTTGCAGGGAGAAGGTCTCAGCTAAGTTCACCCATGAAATAAAATCCGCAATGAGTTGCATGGCAGGCACATTTACTTCAAGGCAATGTCTTAAATGCTGAATGCTTCTGTCCACCCTAATACCGCCCATTGAGCATTTACAAGGGTTGTAGAGCGACTGACCTACCACTCTGAGAAATCGGGATATACAGTCGCTGGTCTTAAGGCTTCTCGAAGCCGAGACTTGATTTGCATCGTTGGTAACTTTGCTAATATCCAGGCTGGACAAACTCTTCAACTCCAAGGGTTTTTGCTTCTTCCACCCCTCACCCTTCTCCTAGAGATGACCTTCGTTGCTGAGGCTGTTAAGCTAAAAACTCGATAGTGATTAAATTCTCACTGCCTTTTTGTCCATACTCAATCAAGCTTTGTGAGATCTGAAAGATGAATGATTTCATAAATCTAATCCGTCAGGTTTTACTACCTCAGATTAAGCTTGAAAGTGTTGATCCCCATAACCCAGTTGTTGTCCATCACCTTCCTCTGCCTTGGCAGGTGCTAGGAACAGGGAACTATGCCGCTGTTGTGACCCATCCTGAATATCCCCGTTCTGTCGTTAAAATCTATGCACCTGGACGAAGGGGATTTGACGAAGAAGTTGAAGTATATCGCCGATTGGGTCAACATCCTGCCTTTTCAGAGTGCTTATATGCAGAAAATGGCTTTCTCATCCTAAAGAGACTAGATGGCGTGACTTTATATGAGTGTATACATCATGGAATTACAATTCCTCCACAAGTCATTCAAGACATTGATCAAGCGCTCAGCTATGCGCGTTCTGTCGGACTGAATCCTCATGATGTACATGGGAGGAACTTGATGATGAATCAAGGAGCAGGGCTGGTTGTTGACGTTTCTGACTTTCTTAAACTGGAACCGTGTTCTGCCTGGGAGGATATAAAACGGGCATACTATTGCTTCTATTGGCCCATCTTGTCCCGGCTACCCATGGGGTTTTCCTATCAATTATTGGACGGGATACGAGTATCCTACCGTTACTACCGCAGAGTGCTGAAGCGTGAAGTCAACGAATAGAAATTAGACCCTTGTTTGTTGTGAAGCCTTAAACGCTGACAATATCTTGTCACTCGTCACCGCCACATCCTTCATGACCGACTCCATCAGATCAGTCACCGAAGCACCAGGTGCAACCAGCTTCTTATGACTTGGCATCACTGTTACCTGTATGCTTCAGAAGCAGGTAACAGTGCCACGAGCGATCAGGGTAGTCCGGAGGCTTGTTGTTCCTCCAGTGAATTGATTCTCAAACATGGTTTCAACTCCTGAGATCGCAGCCAGTCTTCCGCCACAGATCCGCAAGGAAATCGGCATTCAGGCTCAATCTAGATCCATTCCCATTACTCGCATTGCCAGGGAGAATCAAGTCAATCGGAAGATTGTCTCTGAACAGGAAGGCATGGCTGCACAAGCCTGAGATGAATCCTGTCTCGCCCCCAATGGGGATAACGAGGTTCTGTTGTACCTGTCCATCACAACTGATTCTGGCTTTAGTGTTGATCTGCCATCGCGCCTATCGAGGCGTCCTTGAGCTGTTGCACGATCTGTTTGATTAGTCGATTAGTGTGGGAACTGTTCACAACTCTCTGCAAGTCGCAGCGGCCAAAGCTGAAGAGATCAAGCAAGCTGAGGACCTGTCTACGATTAAACAGAAAATGATGGTTTATTTTGGCGTGGAAGGGTCACCAAACATCCACTTTTTTTGAACCATGACGAGTTTAGGACCATTGGAGGGCAAAAGGCTGCGAAATCTCAAACCCCTGAACGTAGTCCACCCCGATATCCTGTAGTTTTTCTCGAGTCGTGATGCTGCTGACGCATTCTGCGATAGTCTGCATTCCCATAACGTGCCCAATGTGGTTGATCGATTCCACAATGGCAAACTTCGTGGGGTCTTCTGTCATCCCTTCAATGAAGCGGCCATCAATCTTCAAATAATCAACGGGCAGCGTTTTGAGGTAGGCAAATGAAGACATGCCGCTACCGAAGTCATCAAGGGCAAACTGGCATCCTAACGCTCTAAGTTCCTGAATAAAGCGTACCGCTTGACTCCAGCTAGAAATAGCAGCGGTTTCAGTAATTCCAAAACAGATGCATTGTGCAGCCTTAGGATGTTGCTCTAACTGTGTCTTCAAGAACTCCAGAAACTGCTCATCGCCAACACTCGCACCAGAGAGATTGATCATATATTGAGTTGGCTGAGCAGACTGATGTTTTGAGGTTTGTCGGTCAGCGTCAAAGTTCTTTAGGAAAGCATGGATAACCCACCGATCAATTTGTGAAATAAGGTTATAGCGCTCAGCCGCTGGAATAAACTCACCCGCAGGGATGACCTGATTCTGCTCATCAGTCATCCGCAGCAAGATTTCACAAGCGTTGTTATTTGTATCAGCAGCCTCAACGGTGGGAAAAATTGTTTGACCGTAGAGACGGAGCCGTTTTTCTTCGATGGCCTGCTTAATACGAACGCTCCACCACTGATCGCCTCGCTCTTGGATTAACTCTGAGTCATTGGCTTGGTTACTTTAATTTGATTTCGCCCTTTGGCCTTTGCTGCGTAACAGGCTGCATCTGCCGCACCTAGAACATCCTCTATTTTTAAGCTCTCGCTATCGAGGGGGACCAAGCCAATGCTGACGCCAATACTAAAGGTTTTGCCTGCCCACTGAAAGCGAAACGCTTGAATGGCTTGACGAAGCTGTTCAGCAATGGCCTCAGCTTTCTCTAAGGGACATTGAGTGAGAAGAATACCAAATTCATCCCCTCCTAAGCGGGCGACGGTATCGGAGGCCCGAATGGATTGCTGCAGGAGCTGGGCAACTTGGCAGAGTAACTCATCTCCTGCCGCGTGACCGCAGGTGTCATTGATCACTTTGAATCGATCTAAATCGAGGAAGCAGAGGACGTGCTTTGGATTGTCTTGCTGCACAGCTTGAAATGCATCCTGAAGCGTCTGGTCAAATTTGCGGCGATTGGCCAAACGGGTCAATGGATCATGGCTGGCCTGCCATGAGAGTTGGTGGTTAAGGCTGCGGGATTGAGTCACATCATGGAACACCATCACCGCTCCAACCACCTGGCCTTGGCGATCGCGAATCGGTGCGGCTGAGTCTTCAATTCCATACTCCGTTCCCTCTCGAGAAATGAGAACAGTATGGTTGGCTAGAGCGACAATACGGCCTTCACGCAAAGCCTGCTGTACTGGATTTTCGGCTGGCTCACGGGTCGTCTCATGGATGATGTTGAAGATTTCAGGTAGAGGCTTTCCCTTTGCCTCGTCAAGCGTCCAGCCCGTCAGATGCTCTGCCACCGGATTTATGTTCTGAATCTGGCCGTGAACATCAGTGGTGATCACGGCATCTCCAATGGACTGCAGCGTCACTTGCGCCAGTTCTTTTTCTTGAAATAGCTCTTGCTCCAGCCGTTTGCGATCGCTAATATCACGGGCAACCCACAGCACCGTTTGGTCCGATATCGGAGAGATATTGGCTAAAAACCAAACGTCTTGACCACACATAGAAAGGCTATATTCAAACTTAAGGACTTTACCTGTCGCAATGACCTGCTGCATCTGCTCACCTAGGGAACTCTCCGCAGCATCCCAAAGATATTGCAGCGTTTGCTCCGCTAGGTCACTGTCACAGCTTTCGTCTTGATTAGGGGTTGTGGGCACAAGCTCGATCCCCTGTCACCCTGCTGTTTTGCACCGTACAGACGAGTACCAAATCATGCATGGCTTCAAACACCGATCGCATTTGTTGCTCTGAACTGCGGAGTCTAGTCTCAAGGTATTTGCGATCGCTAATATCCCGCTGAATGGCAAGGATATAGGGTTCTCCATCAAAGCTATCCGTAATCACCGTGCAGGAACATTCGACAAAGATCGAGGTGCCATCTTGACGCCGAAACTCCAATTCCTGACGATGATTGCCTCGTTTCATCAGGACTTCAAACGCTTGCTGGCAGGTTACCTGGGCTTCCGTCGCCAAAAACTGGGCTAAAGGATGACCCACCAACTCAGTTTCGTTATACCCTAGGCGTTCTTTGGCAGCTGTGTTGACCTTGCGAATGATCCCCTTCATATTGAGGACAAGCAGTAAATCTGGAGCTAACTCGAACAGCATCCGGTATTGTCGCTCACTAGCTCGAAACGCAGCGGTACTGAGCGCAACCCGAGCTTCTAGTTCTTGGTTCAGTTGCTCAAGTGCGGCTTCGGCTCGTTTGCGATCGTTAATATCTTCAACCACCGCAATAAAATAGTCAGGCTCTCCCCCAGGAGAAACGATTAGAGACACCGTGACACTGCCCCATAAGGTCGAACCATCTGAGCGGCAATACCGTTTCTCGCGGGAAAAAGCAGAAATCTCTCCTTGAAGCAGCCGTTGAATCTGTTGCCGATCAGCGTTTCGCTCCGCTGGGTGAGTAATCTCCAAGAACGATTTCTGCAAAAGCTCTGCTTGAGAGAATCCCACCTGATCGCAGAAACTCTGATTGACCATTAAAAATCGACCCTGCAGATCCGCATGGGCAATCCCAACAGCAACCTTCTCAAAGGTTGACTGATAACGTTTTTGATAGGACTGTAGCTCAACGGTATTGGCTTCAACCTGATCTGTTAGTTTGACATTGAGCGCCTCTAGTAGTTTGACTTTTTCATCTCGGAGCTGATTGACTTGATCTTGCAAGATCTCGACGGTGCTGTACATCTCTGTTGAATTGAGAACTGCCAGCAAATTGCTCTGGGTGAGAATCCCCGTGAGAGAGCCTTTAACATCAGCAACCACTAAGCGTCTAACACGGAGTTGTTGCATCCTTTGATGGGCCTCCCAAAGCGAATCTTCAGGGGTCAGACACACCAAAGGGGTACTCATCACCGACTGGGCTAGTAGTGAACTCAAATCAAGAGCAAGGGTCTGAGACTGAACAATATCACGCTCAGTAATAATGCCAATGGGCTGCAGACTTGAGGAGGAAGTATCAGAATCCGCAACAATGACAACACAGCTAATGCGGTGGGTCGTCATCAACTGAGCGATCTCAACCACAGAGGTGGCGGGAGAGGCAGTAATGGTGTGAGTGCACATCACCTCACTGACCCTCCGTAGCTTTAGCAAAGTACTCGGCTGCAGTGCCTTGCAAAGGCTTTCTGAGGTAACGACCCCAACCACTGCTGAGTCATCACCAAGAATGGGGACATGACGGATGCGATGTTGCCGAAACAGCGTTAAGGCGGTGAGTGGTTCATTCTCTAACTCTGATTCTTTTAGGGTAATCAACTGCCGGCTCATCACCGCCTCAACTTTGACGGTAGCAAAGTCTAGACCCTGAGCACTCAGTTTCACGACATCTCGCTCAGTGAAGATGCCCAGCAACTCTTGCTCAGCCATCACCAAGACGTAGTTGACTCGTGGATTAGCTGAATCTGTCTTCTTCTCTTGAGAGCCTGACATCCCCTCAAGAGACCCAAGACTCATGAGGGCCATTACATCTCTGAGTGCCCAATCTGGCGAGACTTTTAGGGGATAGCGATCGATATCGGGGTGCGGGGCATTAGAGACTGATCGAGGTTGTGATGACTTCTTAACCGCAGAGGACATTGAACCCGCTCCATCTATCATGACCAAAAAAACCTAAGGCTGTTGCTACTCAAACGTGTTTAGGTGCTTCCCGAAAGATCTTTCATGGCGTGTGAGTTATTGCTCAGTAGGGTACCCAAGCAGAGTGCTAACAATGAACTTGAGCCGAATTTTGAAACGGACGAACTATCTGGCTACCTACTTTTTGTCCAAACTCAATAAATCGCTGCTCTAAAACTTCAATGCGTCCGAATTGGCTTTGCCAATGGAGTTTTTTTACCACCGCGATTCGCCCTTGGATGCTCTCGTCTGAACGCTTCGCTTTGTTGCTGTTCTTGTCAACTGGGCCCAGTCTTGTCAGGCAACTTGGCCCAGTTGACGCAGTTCTACAATGACCCGCTACTCTGCTGCATCGGCCAGAATTTGCCTTGTGCATTCTCTATCACTGATAGCAGGACTTCGAATTTGGCTCTCAGTTCAGGATGAGCATTGAGTTTTTGTTCAAAGCTTTGCAGCGTTGGTGAGGGGTTAGGCTACCTCTTTGGGCTTTGCGTTGCTCTACGACAATGACCTTTATTCATTGGATGTCTTATGTGTCATAGCTTCTATCCATATCTTTGGCAGGAACTTTCACATTTAATTACACCCCTGCAATACCAGTTACACCAACTAAGGGTTTGCTCCACCACCCAACCTGTGGGTAATAACATAAACCCCTTCGCAGGATCAGAGCGTGTGAGAGAAATGACACAAACTTGCTTGGAAGCAAGAGCAGTCTTGCTCTGTCAGGGAGCATAAATGAGTAGGGCAAGGACTCAGGGGCAATGCTAGAATCATTCCTGCAGCTAGGATAGCTCACAGATATTGCAGAGGGCTTCAAAAACGGTCGGCAGAACTTCAGAAAACCTCGCTATGACTCTATTGCCAACATCTCAGCAACAGCTGCCGCCTGGAAGCATGGGTTTTCCTCTTCTAGGGGAAGGCTTGAGCTTTATCTCTGACCCAGACTTTGCCAACAAGCGGCATCAGCAATATGGCTCCATCTTTAAAACCAACCTCTTTGGAGCGCCAACCATTTTTGTCAAGGGTGGTGAGGCCCTGCGATTTATTTTAGGAAACGAGAATAAATATTTTGTTGCCGACCTATTTGGCAATACTAAAAGCTATTTGGAGATCAGTCTCTATCTGTGCAAACAGGATCTCTACACCAAAATAGACGCAAACTTCTCTCCCAAGCCTTTGCGCCCCGAAATTTAACAGCCTATGTCAGCACTATTGAGCAAATTACTCAAAATTATCTCAATCAATGGACAAGTATGGGTTCCTTCACCTGGTATCCAGAAATTTATGACTATACCTTCGATGTTGCCTGCAAATTTTTGATCGGTATTGATCATGGTTCAAAAACCCCTTTAAACCAACTGTTTCAAACCTGGGGTGCCGGATTATTTTCCTTTCTCCCGCCCTTACCCTGGACAAAGCTTGGGCGGCGCAAAAGGCTCGTCGCCAACTATTAGATGTCATTGAGAACATAATCCTAGAGCGACAGCAGACCCCCATAGCAGGCAATGCATTGTCACAGTTGATCACAGCAGAAGATGAACAGGGCCAACGACTGAGTATTGATGAACTCCGACAGCAGCTCCTGGTTTTGTTGTTTGCAGGCCATGGAACCTTATCCTCCGCCTTGACTTCCCTATGCCTGAACCTAGCCCTATACCCAGATATACTGGCTCGTTGTCGCGATGAACAAAGGCAACTAGCTGCAGCGGGTCTATCAAGCATCGAAGCCTTAAACTCAATGCCATATCTAGAAAAAGTGTTGCTAGAAAATATGCGGCTAGTACCCCCAGTGAATGGTGGTTTTAGGAAGGTAAGCAGGACCTGTGAATTCAAGGGTTACCAATTTCCTGAAGGTTGGCAAGTGGTTTACATGATTGGCTTGACCCATAGGGAGACTGAAGTTTATGAACTACCTGATCAATTCAATCCGGAACGATTTGAATCCGCAAGGGCCGCAGACCTGAGCAGATCCGCTCACTATACCCCCTTTGGTAGTGGCATGAGGGAATGTTTAGGACGAGAATTCGCCCGCCTGGAAATGAGAATATTTGCCTCTCGATTGGTGCGAGATTATAGCTGGGAACTCATAGAGTCCCAGGACCTAGATTACACAGTGATTCCTGTTCCAGTCCCTAAGGATGGCTTAAAAGTCCATTTCAAGAAACTATGACTCCTGCAACCTGGATCACCTGTTCTCGCTTGCTGGCGCTACCTTTTCTCCTGTATTTTTACAGAGTGGCCCTGGAAACACTCCCTTACCCACTCCAGCCCTGCGTTGGGTTTGCGTAGCTATATTTGTGGCAGCTGCTAGTACTGATTGGCTAGATGGCTATGTGGCCCGTCGGCTGAATCAAGTCACCGATTTGGGAAAGTTCTTAGATCCTCTAGTAGATAAACTCTTGATTTTGGGTCCATTGATTGCGCTTGTGGGTTTGAATCAAATCCCTGCTTGGACTGTGGTCCTAATTTTAATTCGGGAGCTGGCTATTGCTGGCTGGCGGGTGCAACAAACTGAAATTTCGGGAGCCAATCTTTGGGGTAAGACTAAAACGGTGGTTCAAATTATAGCTGTTGCTCTGTTGATTGCCCCAGTTACTGGAGTTTGGGTGCAAATCGCCTTCATTACCTATGGCCTCGCTATTTTACTCACCTGGGTCTCTGCTGCTTTCTACCTCTGGCCTTTGTCTGTCTCTGCATAAGTTCGCAACATTACTCCTAATTAAAGACTATAAAATGCTGATGGGGTGGCAATTCTGGATTGATCGTGGCGGTACTTTCACCGATATTGTGGCTCGAAGCCCAGAGGGGAACTTACGGATACATAAGCTGTTATCTGAGAATCCTACAGTCTATACCGATGCTGTCATACAAGGCATTCGGGATCTCATGGAAGTTGAGGCATCTGCACCCCTACCCACCGATCAAATTGATGTTGTGAAGATGGGGACAACGGTGGCCACTAATGCCTTGCTAGAGCGCCGTGCGATCGCACAGTATTTGTCACCACCCAGGGCTTTGCCGATGTCTTACGAATCGGTTACCAAAACCGACCCGATATCTTTGCCTTACAGATTGTCTTACCCGAGATGCTCTATGAGCAAGTCATCGAAATAGAAGAGCGATATAGCGCCCAGGGAGAAGAACTCACCCCTGTGAATTTGGCAGCCGCCCGAGCGACATTACAAGCTGCCTATGATCAGGGCATCCGAACTTGCGCCATCGCCTTTATGCATGGCTATCGCTATCGTGATCACGAACAACAAGTGGCCAGCTTAGCTCGCACCATTGGCTTCACCCAAGTTTCCACCTCCCATCAAGTCAGTCCCTTGATCAAATTAGTAAGCCGAGGCGATACCACCGTTGTCGATGCCTATTTGTCCCCCATTTTGCGACGCTATGTCAATCTAATCCTGCAAGGCTTGGGCAAAACTCGCCTGTTATTTATGCAATCCCAGGGTGGCTTAGTGGAAGCTCAGTACTTTCAGGGCAAAGATAGCATTTTGTCAGGGCCAGCCGGGGGTGTGGTGGGGATGGTGCAAACAGCCCGACAAGTGGGCTTTAAGGACTTGATTGGGTTTGATATGGGAGGCACCTCCACAGATGTCTGCCACTACCAGGGGGACTATGAGCAGGTTTTATCCACTGAAATAGCTGGGGTTCGTTTATCAACCCCGATGATGGCTATTCATACCGTCGCTGCCGGGGGTGGATCACTGTTGACCTTTGATGGCGTTCGGTTCCGGGTGGGACCAGAGTCAGCGGGTGCCCATCCTGGTCCAGCCTGTTATCGTCAGTCAGGGCCGTTGACGGTTACCGATGCCAATGTCATGGTGGGCAAAATTCAGCCCCAGTTTTTTCCTCAGATTTTTGGTCCTCAGCAAAACCTAGCCCTTGATCGAGACACTGTTCGCAAACAGTTCTTAGCCCTGGCGGCCCAGATCGAGGCTGCTACGGGCGATCACCAAACTCCTGAGCAAATTGCCCAAGGCTTTCTGACCATTGCCATTGAGAATATGGCCAATGCCATCAAAAAAATATCTCTACAACAGGGGCATGATGTTTCTAACTATACGCTCTGTTGTTTTGGCAGCGCTGGGGGCCAACATGCCTGTGCCGTGGCGGAAGTGCTAGGAATTCGGCGGATTTTGATTCATCCCTTGGCGGGCCTATTATCGGCCTATGGGATGGGCTTAGCCCCATTGCGAGTTAGTCGCCAACAGACCCTTGAGATCCCTTTGACCCCAGATTTTCGGTCACAAATTGCCTCTGCTTTTAAGGAACTAACCCAGCAAGTGCAACGTGAACTGCAGCAGCAAGGGGTCGGTGAAGCCGATATGACCCTCCTGGCTAAGCTCTATCTGCGCTATGAAGGAACTGATACCTCTATTCCTATCCCGCTAGATAGCCTAGCGGTGATGCAGGCTGAATTTGAGCGTCTTCATCAACAGCGCTATGGATTTATCGATCCAGACCGCACTCTTATCATCACAACCATTGCCATGGAGGGTCTGAGCGCAGCCGAGGGAACAGCAGAACTGCCCATGGCTGCCCATCGGATTGGTGATCCCAGGGCGATCGCAACATTACCTCTGTTCACTCAGAACCGCTGGTGGTCCACCCCCTTTTATCAGCGCCAGGAATTACAACCGGGCGATCAAATCTCTGCCCCCGCAGTTATCCTAGAGCCCACCGGAACCAATGTCATTGAACCTGGTTGGCTCGCAAGGGTCAACGATTATGGCCATTTGATCCTATTAAAATCAGAGATCATGTCAGCCCCAGGCAAGTCAGCGGCGCTCACAGCCCTGAGGAATACTCAAGCCCCTGATCCAGTATTTCTCGAGATTTTTAATAATTTGATGATGGCCATTGCTGAACAGATGGGGGTGACACTGCAGAACACCAGCCATTCCGTCAACATCAAGGAACGCCTGGATTTTTCCTGCGCTATCTTTGATGCTCAGGGGCAGCTAGTGGCCAATGCCCCCCATATCCCGGTCCATTTAGGCTCGATGGGGGATAGCGTTTTGGCCATTATCAAAACCTATCGCGATCTCATTTCTCCCGGCGATGCATACATCCTCAATGATCCCTATCAAGGCGGCACTCATCTGCCTGATATCACCCTAGTCACCCCAGTCTTTGCCGCCCACCACTCTGCGGCGACGGACCCCTTGCCCATCTTTTATCTAGCCTCTCGCGCCCATCACGCTGATATTGGTGGCATAACCCCTGGTTCAATGCCCCCCCATAGCAGTTCCATTCACCAAGAAGGAGTGCTGATTAGACCTTTTCAGTTGCTTAAGGCAGGTCAACTGCAAGAGGAGGCCCTCCTCGATCTCCTCCTGGGGGGTACCTATCCCGCCCGCAACCCTCGCCAAAACTTAGCAGACCTCCGTGCTCAATTAGCCGCCAATCAATTTGGCGCTTTGGCCCTCCTCGATCTGGTCAAGCAATATGGCCTAGTCACCGTAGAAACCTATATGGGCCATTTGCAAGCTACTGCGGCAGAGGCGGTGCAAGCTGTCATTGCCACTCTGCCCAACAGCAGCTTTACCTATGGGATGGATGACGGGTTACAAATTCAAGTCACCATCACCACCAATCCCCAAACAGGCCAAGCCCGCATCGACTTTACCGGAACATCACCCCAGCAAACCAATAATTTCAATGCCCCAGTTGCAGTTACCAAAGCAGCAGTACTGTACGTTTTTCGCACCTTAGTGGCAGAGGATATACCCCTCAACAGTGGTTGTCTCCATCCTCTAGAGATTGTGATCCCTCCTGGCAGCCTGCTCAATCCAGAATATCCAGCTGCCATTGTCGCGGGCAATGTAGAAACCTCCCAAGGAATCACAAATGCCTTATATGGGGCCTTGGGCATTATGGCAGCCAGTCAAGGCACGATGAATAACCTAACTTTCGGCAATCAGAACTACCAATATTACGAAACCATTTGTGGGGGATCGGGGGCAGGCCCCCTTTTCCCAGGTGTAGATGCGATCCAAACCCATATGACCAATTCTCGGCTTACCGATCCAGAGATTTTAGAATCGCGCTTTCCCATTCGTCTAGAGTCCTTTGAAATTTTGGCTACCAGCGGAGGGCAAGGGCAACAACCTGGCGGCAAGGGCGTCCGTCGTCGTCTCCGATTTTTAGACTCCATGACCGTAGGTATTTTGTCGGGGCACCGCCAAACTCAACCCTTCGGGTTACATGGAGGCCAACCTGGCGCCCTGGGCCACAATTATTTAGAACGACAGAATGGCGTGATCGAAAACCTAGGAGGGCGAGCCACTCTCCAGATCTATCCCCAAGATATCCTCACCATTGAAACCCCTGGTGGCGGTGCATACGGCCATCTCTAAGTTATTTTACTGAAACCATCAGCAGGGACAACATTCGCAATGACTTAGGTGAGGCCAGTTTATTATACGGAGAAAAACTTTCCCGTAATAATACTGAAGAAATACTTAGTCAGATGCAAGAAGATACAGAAAGTTAGTTAAATGTCGAACATAGTTTGTCGCATTTTTCTCAAAAACCTATTTACAGGAATCTAGTTTAGAGGGAACGCCATGCGAAGACTAGATCATCCATTTAGGCGAATAATCGCAGGACATTCTTCCTGACATAGGGGTTGCCCCTATCCTTCCCTTAACTAAACCCCGATGCAATAACTAGATCGTAACCAGTACCCGCACTCAAATCCTATGAAATTAATCCACCATCAAGAGAATTCTGCTGATTTTGAAGGCAAACAGCCCCTTGAGCTGCTAAAGAACGGTCAACTCCTATCACTTTCTGCCCAGAAACCAGCAGGCTTGATTTTACAAAAACCTTTCCATGCCGAATTTATTGGACCAGGTTCTGCCATCGGTGGCATGTTTGATTTAGAATGCACCACTATGCATGCCCTGGGTACCGCAGAATTAACGGTACCCGAAACCTTGAACGAGCGACAGGATGCTTTCCAAAAGCGGGTGACAAACATTGAAACAATGCAGAAAATTTGCGAAGCTGATGCTCCCCTAGACAGAGCTACAAAACTTTTGGAAATGCTCTGTAGGCAGTTTTGTATAGAAGAAATTCAAACCGTTTCTAATGAGGTCTTGGCCAAGTTGGTCGGTGTTTTACCCTCTACCATTGCCACAGCTTGGCAGCAATTACCCCTAGAGGAAAACCAAAACTCAGCGCCATCTGACCATGTCTACGGTGAAAGTCAGCTAGCAGTGGCCTAGCCTTATGGCCTAGCCTTTTTCCTTGGCCATTCCACCCTTCTCCTCACAACTCATTGCCCTCTCCTATCTCTAGGAGGGGGCTTTTATGCGCCCATAGGCGAATAACCTTAACAAGAGATAGTGAGCCCAATCTCTTGGAGTTAGACACCGTGACTTTAAAAAATGGAGAAGCTGAAACCTTTAAAAAATCGTGAACAACAAATAACGTTGAACCCATCATCAAACAAGATGAATGGGTAGCCAGCAAATCTGCTTTAAACGGGATTGTTCCTCCGTTCTAAATAATCCCTGTGGCTCGTCCCCCAAAAAGGGCAAAGCCGATGCAGGGAAATTCTCAATCCAAGCATATTAAAAGGGACAACGCCGTGTACAATGCTCTATGAGAGGGAATCCTTCCTGCAATCGCAGAAGACCACCCATCGATTGCATAGGTGGCTTTTTCAAGTGGAATCTATTATTCAGATCTCACCCTTCTCCTTAGCGATGGCCAGAGTACAGCGGTATATCTCGGAGATGGGATTGTTCATCGTCTAATGTATATTGCTAGAGCTTGAGTCATCGTTTTATGACATTACCGATAGAAATTATTGTTGGCTCTAAAGCTAAAAGTCTTACCAAACAACGTCATCAGTGCCTTGATGGCAATCTGGCAAGAATTTACATAACTTTTGATACTGAGGGTGTTCAATGAGATTTCGCACTTTAATTGTTGCTTTTTTGGCTGTGTGTTTGGGGGTGTTTTCAGTCAGCACCAAAGCTTTGGCTGTTGTGCCTAACTCCCTAACATACGATCAGGTTAAAGGCACTGGTCTGGCTGATAATTGCCCAGTGATAAGTTCTACGGGCGGCTCTTTATCAGTTTCTGGCTCTGCCTATGTTCTGGATTTATGTTTGAAGCCAACCGATTTTTTGTTAAAGAAGAGCCGACCAATCCCCGGCAAAAGGCGGAGTTTGCACCAGCGAACGTCATGACCCGGAATACAACAACCCTAGAGCAAATCGAGGGTCCCCTTGCTATCGATGGAGGTCAACTGACTTTCAAAGAAAAAGATGGCATGGATTTTCAGGCTATTACAGTTCAAATTGCTGGGCGTGAGCGAGTGCCTCTGTTGTTTACGGTCAAAGAGCTAGTCGCTAAGGCGTCTGGTAGTTCTATTGCCGAGGGCACGACCTTCTCTGGTGAGTTTGCTGTTCCTTCCTACCGAACTTCTGGGTTCCTAGATCCCAAGGGTCGGGGTGTTTCTACCGGCTATGATAATGCCGTTGCTTTACCAGCTTCTGCAGATGCTGAAAAACTGAACCGGGCTAATGCTAAGCGATTTGATTTGACTAAGGGCAATATCACCATGGAAGTTGCTGCCATTGACACCGAAACGGGGGAATTCGGCGGTACTTTTGAGAGTGAACAGTTCTCTGATAGTGATTTAGGAGCGATTGATCCCTTAGAAGTCAAAGTCAAAGGCCTCTTCTACGGTCGAGTAAATTAAGGTTGCAACTCGGTTGATTCCTTAAGGCAATTAATCTTAAGTTGAGTTCAAATAACATCGGTCACTAAAGCAGGCAAGGAGCATTCTCCTTGCCTGCTTTTTTAATTAAATATTGCGACTCAGGGGAATCACTGAGAGCAAAGAGCTTTGCCTAAATTGCTTACTGGTAAAGCTCTTTGCTCTGAAAGGGTAGGAAGTTTTAGCTTTAAAAGCAGCATGATGTTAAGTCATATTAAGCATTTTTGAATAAACTTCCGTGGATTTGCTGATGTATCAGGTCAGTCCAACTCCGTAAATTATAAAAGGAGGTTGAACCGATGCTGGATGAAAACCAGTCTATCGATGGTCACCTTGCTCTAACCCTATAATTTCAAGCCATAACATGACTGCAACTGTTGCCCCTGAACTTAAAAACGAGAGTTTAGAACTATTGCAAGTCTATCAGCGCTCGCCCTCGACGAAGGTCCGCAATCGGTTAGTCCAGATGAATATGGGGTTAGTCCGCAAAGAAGCCCATCGTTGGGTAAGCCATTCTACGGAAGGCTTTGATGATCTTTTGCAAGTAGGCTGTCTGGGTCTTATTCGGGCGATTGAACGGTTTGAACCTCTCAAGGGAAACGCTTTTAGCTCCTTTGCGGTTCCCTATATTCGGGGAGAAATTCAACATTACCTACGAGATAAAAGCCCCCAGGTCAGGATTCCGCGAAAATGGCATGATTTGCAGCGACAGGCCATTCACGTTACTCGAGATATGAGGGAGCAGCTACAACGCCAGCCCTCTGATGCTGAAGTAGCTGCTGCGTTGGATGTCTGCCCTACAGAATGGCAGGAGGTGAAGTTGGCTTCCTCTAACCGTTCGGTGTTGAGCTTGGATGCGCCAGTCTGTAGCTCCGATCAAGAATCTACCTGTTTAGGGGATCTATTGCCTGATCGGCATTATCACAGCTTTCAGTTGGCTCAAGAGGACCAACTTCGACTACAACACGCCCTTTCACAGTTGGAACAGCGCACCTCTGAGGTGTTGGAGTTTGTCTTCTTTCATGATTTAACTCAAAAGGAAACTGCTGAGTTGCTAGGGATTAGCGCAGTAACGGTGTCGCGTCAAGTCAAGAAGGGTTTAACTGCTCTGCATCAATTATTGAATGTGGCTGAGGATGGGGCCAAGCCAGTACCCGCGGCTAATCATCACTAAGGTGATTTGGGTCGACAGGGGTGAAGGAGGCGATCGCGCTGTGATCGTGCCATGATTGAGGTTGACCCACTGTTGTTGTGATTGTGATTCGAGTGATCTATTGGGGTACGCCCCAGTTTGCTGTTCCTAGCTTGGAGCGGTTGTTGCAAGAGCCAAATATTGAGGTTTTGGGGGTTGTTACCCAGCCTGACCGACGGCGGGGTAGGGGCAAGGAAGTCTCTCCTTCTCCGGTGAAGTCTGTGGCGATCGCAAAGGGTTTACCAGTTTGGCAGCCAGAACGGATCAAGCAAGAGAGCTTGGTTTGGGAAGAATTGCGATCGCTAAATTCTGACGCCTTTGTGGTAGTAGCCTATGGCCAAATTCTGCCACCAGCGATCCTCAATATGCCTCGGCTGGGCTGTATTAATAGCCATGGATCGCTGTTGCCCAAGTATCGAGGGGCAGCGCCGATTCAATGGGCGCTCTATCACGGGGAAACAGAAACAGGGGTGACCACCCTGTTGATGGATCGAGGCATGGATACGGGAGATATGCTCCTCAAAGCATCCATCGATATCGATCTATTTGATGATGCACAGGATCTAGCCCTCAGCCTTGCCAATATCTCTGCGGATCTATTGCTGGAAACCTTAGTGAAGCTAAACCAACAGCAGCTTCAACCGATTCCTCAGGAGGCAGCTTTGGCCAGTAAGGCACCCTTGCTAGATAAGGCAGACTTTAATTTGGATTGGTCAAACTCTGCGATCTCACTCCATAACCAAATTCGCGCCTTTACCCCCTATTGCCAGACGCAATGGCAACAGGCTCCCTTAAAGATCATTGCTGCAGCTCCCTTAACCCTAGAAGATCAGCCCATACCAGAGCTAGAGAGGCTAATCAAGTCACTAGTGGATCTAGATATCCAAAGCTGTGAGCCAGGGGAGGTGGTCCAAATTGCCCGCCAAAAAGGACCGATTGTGAAGACAGGTAATGGCTTACTACTCTTGCGATCTCTGCAACTAGCAGGCAAACGCCCCCAATCGGGTTGGGACTTTGCCAATGGCCTGCGGCTACGAGTTGGAGAGAAATTCCAGCCTAACCCAACTTAAACAGCCTTGTCCCTCAGTTTGGATAACTAGTACATCTTGGCGTAAATCTATCTACTATATAGAGGTACAAGGTTCGAGACTTTAAAGCGATGTCACCCCTGATAGCAGCGCCCCTGAATCTGAGTGAGTCTGAGAAAGCAGATTTAGAGAAAC
>JAAUUW010000051.1 GCA_012030735.1 Acaryochloridaceae cyanobacterium SU_2_1 | reverse complement strand
GCGATCAGGGGCCGAAGGAGAAGTCGGCCGTGAAGCGGGCCGAGTTCGTGAGCCGCGCGGCTACGATACTGGACGAGATGCAGCAGACGCTCCGCCAGCGCGCCCTCGACCTGCGGGCTTCAGCGACAAGGGAGATCGACACACTCGACGAGTTCAAGGACTTCTTCGCGGACATGATTCAGCGCGGCTTCGTGCGCGCCCGCGTGGACGGCGAAGTGGTGAAGCTCACCGACGACCTGAAGCTCGACAAGCGCATTAAGCACACAATCGAAATCGTCGTCGATCGGTTGAAGGCGCGCTCGGGCTGATGGCGCTTCGGCGCGTTGATTTGCGCGGGAGGCGGAGCTATAGTCCCTCTCCCAAGTTAGGGAGAGGGGCGTGGGGGGTGAGGGTCAGTGGCAGTACCTCTATATTCCCCAAGGTGTCTTTGAACGGATGGCAGGCGATACCGTCGCTGAACTTGCCCGCGCCTGTGCCCCTGCGCTACAAAACCTGCTCCAAGCCGAAGAATTTCAAGACTTACCTCTGTTTGTTAACTTTGGACAAGCTGATGATGATGCAACTGAGATCGATAGTCTGATTGACCCAGAAATTCTCAACGCCCTTCCCTCTCGCTATCGCCGCGCCGCCGATCAAGCCGTAATGCTCTACCGCTTTTTTGAAAACAAAGAAGGGATGAATTATGCCCCAGTCTTCACCGCTCTACTGGGTTCGATCGATGAAGTTGCTAAAGGCTTCATTATGCGTCGCCTTCAGCCAGAGTTGCCCATTGCCGTAGATGAGCAAAAAGCCTGGTTTACACCCTATATGGGAGACCTAGACCGCAAAACAGAGGACTATTATCGCAAACTCGCGCAAAATCTGAAACGCACTCTGGTCTTTAATAATGGGCTATCACTGATTGGGTTACTGCGATCGTGCTTAGACTATGCACTCAATGACACCACAAAAATCGGTGGCGTCTTTGAAGCCTTGCATACCCAGTTACGTTTTCAAGGCGGACGTAAATTCCTGGAAACCGTCACACGTATCAATGATTTTCGCAATACTTACATCGCTCACCAGGAAAAAGAGCTAACCGATAGAAATATAGCTGAACAAGAGCTAAAGATTTGGATTGAGGCATTGCATATGATTGGAAAGTAATCGGAATGTACTTGCCAATCGGGATAAACAAATCTATGGAGCCGACCGCCGAGAGGTTATCTGTGAGCATCAGAAGTTATCTGCGGCGGCTCATCTCAATCGATAGAAATCAGTCCATCAGAGCAAACTTTAGCTCACCTGTGCAGACAAGCTGCCCATCCACCTCAGCCCGAGCTTCCATTTGAGCAAACCGCTGCCGCTTAAAGGACAATAATGCCACCGTCATTAGCAGTTGATCCCCAGGTATAACGGGACGGCGGAATCGGACTTTTTCAATGCCTGCGAATAGGAATAACTGACCCCCTGGCAGATCGGGCAGTTGTGATAAGACAATGCCCCCCACTTGGGCCATCGCCTCCACTTGCAGCACTCCTGGCATCAAGGGACGCCCGGGAAAATGCCCTTGGAAGAAGGGTTCATTGATGGTCACATTTTTTGATGCCTACTGCTTCTTGGCCTGGCGAATAAGCAATAATCCGATCCACTAACAAAAAAGGGTATCGATGGGGCAATAGCTTTTGAATCTCCTCAATGGTGAAGAGAGTTGGTGTATCAGGAGCGGGAGTCATAGCAAATTGAGGTCCATGTTGGCGTCAGAAGAGGGCATCGGATTGTATAGCAGGGGCATCATTGATGCTTAGAACCGTTCTCCAAAGCCAAAATGGAATTGGTTGTCGCCGTCATCATTGATCCCAAAGTCGAGCCGCACAGGGCCAATCGGGGTTTTTACCCTGACGCCCACACCATAGCCAAAGCCGAAGCCGGGTTTACCTCGCACAATGCCGGGCTGGCCAGGGACATTACTCTGAGTTCCTAGGTTGCTGCCGACATCCACAAATAAGACGGCACCGATGCCGCCTAGAAACTTGAGCAGAGGGAAGCGATATTCAGCCGTGGCTTGGAAGAAGCTACTGCCACTGCCAAGATCTCCCTCACCATAGCCCCGGACAGAGGAACTTCCACCCAGAGAAAAGGCTTCATAGGGGGGCACATCTCCAAAAATGGTACCAGCTTGCACGTTGAATCCTAGGGTTTGGGGGCCCTCGGTAAATTTAGTCAGCTTGATGGGTAAAAAGTAACTATAGCTCCCCCGTAGGCGAGTCATGGCAATACTACCTGCACCAAAGGGCAAGGACTGCTCTATGCCAAAACGGAGGGCAGTGCCCTTGGTTGGTGTCAGGGGATTATCTCGTAAATCACGGCCAAGCCCCAATTGCACAGTGAAGAGATCATCTTGCCCTGTGCCACTCAGGCTGAGGTTGTTGCCCAATTCATCAACGGGGGAAATGGCAAAATCAGCATCACGAATCGAAATTCGCTGGTAACTAATACCCACAGAGCCGGTCCAGGCCTCCCGTAGTTTGTCTAAATCCTTGGTGAAGGGGCGATTAAAGACACCACTGAAACCCAACCGATTTACCCGGGGGGTATCGCCGATTAACTCGCCGGGGGCAGGGGGCAAATTAACATCAGTGGGACCTTGGTCAAAGACTAAGGGCAGAGTTAAGCGGTTAAAGATATTAACGCTGTAGGAGGAATGATAGGGATCGCCTTTGATCCATGGATCGCTGAAGCCCGCATCAAACAGGAATTCGCGAGTACCACCCTGTAGCTGGAGGCTAACAGTTTGGTTCCTACCTCTAAAGTTACTTTGGGTAAAGGACCCTGTACCAAAGAAGCCACTTCGAGAGCTAAAGCCAGCCCCGGCAGAGAAGCTGGCGGTGCTGCGCTCTTGGACATTGAGATTGACAATTGCTTTGCGCGGGTCTTGGCCGGGTTCTAAGGCAACTTTGACATCTTCAAATAACCCTAGACCAAACAGGCGTTGTAAATCAGCTTGCAGTTTATCGCGGTTGAGGGGTTCTCCGGGCTTGGTGCGCAGTTCGCGCAGGATGACAAATTCTTTGGTTTTGCGCTTGGTGGGCTCACCATCGGCATTAATGTACCGAATTTCGATATTTTCAACGACCCCTTCCACAACCTGCAAGGTGACGGTGCCATCGTTATCTACTTGGGGAACACCCACGACTTGGCCGAGCACATAGCCTTGATCTTGGTAATATTTGTTGAGTTGATCAATGCCCCCTTTTAACTCTCTGAGGTTGAGGATACGGCCATATTGGGGGACCAAAGATTTCATTGACTTTTTCTGGGGTAACCACTTGATTGCCAGCCAACTGCACAGATCGCAAAATGGGGTTTGGCTCTACAAAAAATGTCACCCTAACCCCTAGTGGGGTGTCGGTAGGTTCAGCACGGACGTTACTGAAGTAACCTGTGCCAAAAATGGCGTTGATATCAGATTGAATTTGAGATCGCGTCGTTGTCTGCCCCGGTCGAGTACTAATGGCTTCATAGGCATCAATGACTAAATCTCCCTCAGCACCCTCAACCACAACTTCAGAGACCAACACTTGTGGTTCGGGTTGAGAAGAGTCGATGGGGACTTCTGGTGCGGGGGTAGGTTCAGGAAAAGCAGGTTCTGTGCCTGGGGCTGTCTCTGGGGCTGTCTCATCACTAGGCGGCGGGGAAGGAGGATCACCTGCACCCGCTGGGGGCTGATCCTCTGCCGGAGGAACTGTCGGATCTGAGGGTGCCTCGCTTGGGGATGGATCAGATTCTGAGGTTGGGGTCTCTGAGGCTGGGGTCTCTGGGTTGGGGGCAGTAATCTCTGCGGGGGGGGTGGGTTGGGCTGGCGGCAGGGTAAACACTGGCGCAGGACCGTCTTCAACTTGAGCCACAATTTGTGGCGCAGAAGGACTCATTCTTTCAAGAACATCTGTCTGCAATCCCTCTGGAGGGGTTGTTTCTGCTTGTCCAGGTGTGGCCACACTGAGGGACGCAGCCATAATCAAGGTTGCACTGAGCACCGGCGGCAGGCTGAAAAGCTTGATGGATTGAGATTGGGTCACTTCAAACACCACTTTCGATAGAACTGAACAACAATGAGCGGGCTAATCTTAAAAAAAATTTGAAAAACAGGCTGTATTTTACCTTAAGCTGAGGGTCCATGCGATCGGGACTGAGCAAGAACTCTCTCTAGGACTCGGGTGTAGGCATTCTCCACATCCCCCAGATCCTGGCGAAATCGATCCTTGTCCAGCACTCGGCCTTGAGGATCGGTTTCGGCCTGATCCCAGAGGCGGCAAGTATCGGGACTAATTTCATCGGCCAATAATAGCTGTTGATCAGCGGTCAAGCCAAATTCGAGCTTAAAATCCACCAGGGTAATTCCAGATAGATCAAAAAAGGCAATCAAGGCTTGATTAATGGCGAGGGCCAAATTGTGGAGCTGGGCCAACTGCTCTTGAGTGGCAAGTTGCAATAATTGGATGCGATCGGGGGTTAACAACGGATCTCCTAGGGCATCATCTTTGTAGTAGTAATCCACTAGGGGCTGGGATAACCGAGTGCCTAGGGGTAATCCTGTTTGTTGACAGAGACTACCTGCTGCAATGTTCCTGACTACCACCTCTAAGGGGATAATTTGGACAGCTCGAATTCGCATCTGATTGGCTTGGGGCTGATCGATGAAATGGGTGGCGATGCCCTCAGCCTCTAGATGTTGAAACAGATGGGTTGCGATCGCACAATTGATCTGGCCCTTGCCCGCAATAGTGCCTCGTTTTTGGGCATTAAAAGCAGTGGCATCATCTTTATAGTGAGCTAGCAACTGATTTGGATCATCTGTTTTGTAGATGATTTTAGCCTTCCCTTCATAGAGAATTTCGCCAAGGGCCATCACCGTCTCCTTTTAGGACTGCTAGGGCTAAAACAACCCAGTATCAGGTTGTCTACGTTAAGAGCTGATGAAATTGTAGAGGACAGGGTTGTCCATTCGTGACATCGAGGTGACACTTTCCGCACTGTATTAGGGGCAGGGCTGATCAAACAGATTCAGGGGGAAATGACCATAGGTTTGGTTCAGTTGCTCATCTTCTAAGGACTGATAGGCAATCAGCACCCCCCGATGCTCTTCGGTATAGCTGTCAATGTAACAACTTTGGCGATTGGCATTGAACTTAAGATAGATCGGACCAGTGATCCGTGCCCCAGGATCGGGTCGATCATAGCCAAAGGCTTGGCAATAGGCATGCAGAGCTGTAACCCCTTGATCATAATGATCTGCAAGGATGCCAAACATTTGGTAATCGGTACCTTCGGCCAATTGCAACAGCGCTGCCCTGACTTGATCTGCCTCAGCCACCTCCAGCAGCGGTGGGGAATGCAAGCCTGAAAAGGGGGCTAAAATCTCCTGGGCCTGCGAGAGCCTGTCTGAGTTAGCGGAATCGGGAAGTCCCATGATGGTGCCTCACGCAAAAGGTTTGAATATCTCATTTTGTCTCAAGGGGGTGCCTTGCCGATCGAACTCACTAAGACTAAGAACTGATCAACCCAGTCAGCCTGACTGACAACCAATGTGGGGTAAGGGATTTGACCATAATCTTGTCCTTGGATTAAGGGAAAAAGATCCGATCCTTCCAAAGAAATCCAGGCTCCGCCCGCTGCTTGGATCAGGGGCCATACTGCGGCAATATCCCAGAGCTTCGGGGTGGCCTCGACAGCACCAATGGTGCCCCCCGTTGCGACGGTGAGCAAGTTATAGCTAGCAGACCCCAACATCCGAATTTTGCAGGGAAAGGGATTCTGCAGGATCGAGAGGCTACGGGCACAGAGGCTAAACAGCTGATCCGGGGCAGGTGGATCTTGACGGGTGTGAAGGGGTACTCCATTCAAATAGGCAGCATTGGCCTGCCCCGGTGCTGACCAAAATCCGTGAAAGGTTTGGTTGAGGGGAGGAAAATGGATATGGCCAAAGACCGGCACCCCTTGATAGAGCAATCCTAAGGAGATCCCCCAGAGGGGAATGCCGCGGGTAAAGTTGGTGGTGCCATCGATGGGGTCGATCACCCAACACCATTCTTGAGACGGGAAATGGTGATTGGCTTCTTCACTGATGAGGCCATGGTCTGGAAAACTGGTTGCGATCGCCCGCTGCAAAAACTGGTCCGCCCATTGATCCGATGCTGTTACTAAGCTGCCATCAGCTTTGTACTCGGCTTGGACCTGACCAAATTCTCCCAGGAGTCGTTCTCCCACTTGAGCGGTCACGGTATGGGCAAAGGTGACCACCGAAGTCCAGAATTTTTTGATCATATCTACACCGAAATATTAGCCCCATAGGCTAAAGGAAGGCGATTTATTCGCTAAAGTTAAACCATTACTCTGGTAACTAATTCTAGGATTTTGTCGTCCTTTCTTCTCTAGGCAACCATCGTCTTAGATGCTAGACCTAACTCGCAACAGCATACCTTAAAGCGGTGAATCCCTTGACTAAATATTCAAGCTTCATTTGCTTCATCATTCAGCCTCTGTAACTTGCTATCTCTTCGCTATGACTCGCCAACACTTGATGATCCGTTCTTTTCGCCGAACCCTCAGCATGTTGGGTTTGGGTATATTGGGGCTAGGATTGGTGATCCTCAGCCATCCCACTCCCTGGTCTGCTCAAAGCCCAATTGTGATGGCCCAGCCCTCGACAACAGCTGCGGCCACCAGCCCCAACATTCCCTTGTTTTTGGTGCGCTACAACGACAAAATAGGCTATATCAACGGCCAAGGTCAGCCCAGCATCCCCTTGCAATACGAAGGCGGTAATCCTTTCTCCGAAGGGTTAGCTGTTGTTACCCTCAATAAAAAGTCTGGCTATATTGATGCCAAAGGCAAATGGATTATTCCCCCCCAGTTTGAGGTAGCAGAAAGTTTTTCAGAGGGCCTAGCCGCAGCTCTTAAGAACAACCAAATGGGATATATTAATCGGGCCGGACAATGGGTCATTCCACCCCGATTTTTTCTGGCGGGTCAGTTCTCAGAGGGCTTAGCCCGGGTATTTCTCAATAACCAATATGGCTATATCAACAAAACAGGCCAACTGGTGATCGCCCCGCAATATAAATTAGCCGTGGATTTTTCCGAAGGGCTAGCCAAGGTTAAGGTCGGCACTAAAATAGGCTACATCAACAAATAGGCCAAGCTCGTGGTCCCTGCCCAATTTGAAGATGGCACGGACTTTCAGTCAGGGTTGGCCGCCGTTGTCAGCCAAGGAAAATGGCGCTTTATCAATTCCAATGGCCAGTTTGTCCATACCACCCAATTTGATCGAGCCTGGGCCTTTTCTGAAGGCTTAGCGCTAGTCCGTTCGGGGTTTAAATATGGCTATATCAATCCCGCTGGGCAGTGGGTGATTCCAGCCCAATATGATCGAGCTGGATCCTTCTCAGAGGGCAAAGCTTGGGTCACCCTTGGCCAGCAACAGGGCTATATCAGCTCGACGGGAGCCTATGTCATCTCGCCTCGGTTTGAGGAAGCCCATGATTTTCAGCAAGGTTTAGCGGCTGTCAAAGCAGGGGGCCGTCTAGGTTATATCAATACTGCTGGGCAGCTGGTTTGGCAAAGCCCTTAGAGGCTACCCATCCCCAGGCGATTCCCTAGGCTAGGGGTAAGGGGCATCAAGATCGTCACCATCCACAACAGCGCTGCTAAACCCAGAATCGCTCTGGCATCATTGGGTTCAGTTACCTCGTTCAGGCTGGGACGCTCTAGATCACGCTGCAATAACAACACAATAATGGCCCAATAGAGGGCAATAGGATTGGCCAAAGAAAGAATGGCTAAGAGAATTAAGGTGACCCAGGTGGTCCGCTGGGCGATCTTGCGTCCATAGATGGCTTGCACAATTCGTCCTCCATCTAGACAACCGGCAGGCATTAAATTAAGGGCTGTGATCACCAGCCCAATCCAACCCACAGCCACCAAGGGATGTACCCTAATCAGAGCGGATTGCAAGGCCCCACCCAAAAATAGCTGGGCCAGGGTTCCCACTAAAACCGACTCTCGCAAAAACTGAGTGGGAAGTTCGATACCTTGACTAACGGGGGATAAGCCTAAACCAATGAACAAAGACAGCAGCGCCAAGCAACCACCCGCAGCAGGTCCGGCAAGGGCAATGTCGAACAAACTTTGGCGATTGGGCAATAGCGACTCAAAGCGATTAAACACCCCAAAGGACCCAATTTGTAAGGCTGGAAAAGCAAAGGGCCAACTCAGTTTTACCTGGTAGTGTCGCGCCACAACATAATGCCCCAGTTCATGGGCCACCAAGATTCCCACCAGTCCTAAGCCAAGGGGTAGTGCTTCTCGCCAGCGCTGTGGTGCATCGATCAGGTTAAAGGACTGTAAGAATCCACCTGTGATTACACAGGAAACCACGGTAGCCAGGGCCAAGATGAGGGCAAAGAGTTTTTGAAAGCCGCTGGCGGTTTTCGGATCGTTACGGGTGGGTAGAACAATAACGAGGGGTTTGTCCTCAGCATTATTGACTAGAAACAGGCGGTATTGGTGAGGAAGCAAGGTATTCAAACTCTGGGTGAGCTGCTCCTGGACGATCTCTGCTGCCCCTCGTAAATTACCTTGAAAAATAGCCCCATCTTGGTAGGGAATTGTCTCTGTGACAAAAAAGGTATCGATCCCAAACAGACCTTGAACGGCCTGTAAATCTTCAGAGGGCATAGAGAGCGTTGTAGGGGGTGCTTCGGCTTTAGGATCAAGGGAGTTGGGTGTTTCTGCTGAGGTGCTAGTGGCCGGAGGTATAGTGTCTGAGGCTTGGGGAGGGGGAATGGGTATAGAATGTTGATTCCCTAACTGTCGCAACCGATTACCCAGCAGGATATAGGCACTAATGGATAAAACAATCATCAGTAGAGTTACGGCGAGGTTTAAGGTAATACCCAGACTGAGAAGCCCAAATAACAGCAACCAGGGGCCCATCAGTACCACGGATTGCAGCCAAGCCAAAATGCCAATCTGGCCCATGGGCTGAGCCCGATAAAAGCCCCATCCTAAGATCCCAAAAGCAACTAAAAAGAGTACAGCAGTCATAGAAGGAAGAATTGAAGAGTATAGAGGGTCTGAATCAGCAGGGCAGCTTAGATCAGGCTGATCACGGCAACTCAAAGCCTGTTTAGGTAAGATTGGTCGGTGACTGCAGGGTGGTTTTGGAGGCTATGCGTGTTTTTTTGCGATCGCCCTCAGACAGAACCTGCCCAGATTGCAAACAAGTGGCACTGCTCTGAAGCACTGTGGCTGCGCTTTGGTCCCCCATTTGCAAGGCGGTCTTGGCGGCCAGGGTGAACATCGATGCTGCTGCTCCTCGGTCGCCATCTTGGAGTTTCAGCTCTGCCAGTTGGGTTTGGCGATATTTGGCAAGGGCCAAAATATGGTGCTGGACCTCAGGGCTGCTCTGGGGCTGATAGGTGTTGGTAACCTGGAGAGCAGCAGGCAGAGTCTCTGAGAGTAAGGCTTTTTGAGCCAAGGCAGGATAATCGTAACGCAGTTGAACCTTGGCGATTGTATGCTGCCCCAGGGGCAATGGATCAATATAAAGATTAACTAAGATAGTGCGGGGTTGGGGCATTAGGTCTCCCAAGCGTACCACGGTCAAGGTCCCCTCCTGGGTGAGGGATAACTCCACTGTCTCGGGTTGAACTTGAGCAATCGGCTTCAGTGCGGCGAGTCTTACCCCTGGCGATAGGGAGAGCAATAAATGGGCATTGGTCAAAGAAACTGAGGCAATGCGCGTAAATAGGTGATTAAAAACGGTTAGGGCATGGTCTGGGGTTTCAATTAAAGTGAGACTGCCACCCCCAGCATCGGCAATGCCCTCTAGAACATCTTCGTTCCAATGACTGCCAAATCCTAAGGCGTTTAGGGTGATGTTATATCTTGCGGCTAGCTGGGCAAATTTCTGACAGCGCTGGTTATCACCATGCTCATTTTCGCCATCCGTGAGCAAAAAAGCTTGAGAAATAGCACCTTGCCGACCCAGGGCTAACTCCTGAATGCCTAGCTTCAGGCCTTCATCAATGGCTGTGCCTCCTTTGGGTTCTAGGCGCTGAATCGTGGCTTTAATGGCTTCGGGGTCGGTGACGGCTTGGCTCGGTACTAAAATCTGGGCGCGGTGATCGAAGGCAACCACTGAGAGGCGGTCGTGAGGCTGCAAACGGTCTACTATGCTTTGAGCAGCTTCCTTCACTGTTGCTAGGGGCCGGCCTGACATGGAGCCACTTTGGTCGAGAATCAGGCATAAATTTAAGGGGGCACCGGCCATGGAACGATCGGTGGAGGCCACAGAGGCTGCAATCGCTAATTGCCGCTGCTGTATCGCGGCAGTGGCCTCCAGGCCCTGATCATTAAACTCCATTCTGAGATCAACATGCATGGTTTCAATCTCCTGGAAATACGGGCAGAGCCGGATCCTCGGCGGAGGCGGAGCCACTCAACCCTAGCTCTCTTTGCAATAGTTCAATGGACTGTGGGTCAATATAATTGCGACAACAGACAATTTTGGGGAGTCGAAACAGATCTGTTTCGGCCGCTAAAACAGCAGCCTTCAGAGTCTCGTAACTAGCTTGATCACTGATAATGGTTTGGGCATGACGGATCACCGCGTTTAACTTGTAGTGATCTTGGCATTCGGCACTCATGACATAGATACTGTCGCCCCGGAGGCTATAAATCATCACTTCAGCCACTCCCAAGGTGCCTGAACTCAGACTCACCAGCCCGAGGCGACTACCCTCGGGTAAGGACTTGATTAGCTCTAATTCTTCGCTATAGTCGTAGATATTGACGGGGATAATCCGAAAAGCCTTTGGATCCTTGAGGGTTTCTTGGGCTGTGGCCAGCACTTCCTCGGCTTGAGTGGCAAAATACCGCACCGTGACAACAGTGGCGGCCCGTCTGGTCTTGAGGGCTGCGGCTAATTTTTCTAAAAAGACCAATTGAATGGGGATAGACAGAGATTGGTGGAGCTGTTGCACCATGATTTTACCAGCCCCTTCATCATGCTCAGGAACGGTGACAATTACTCGGCTGCTGGCTTTGAGGCGTTCGGTAATCGCGGTTAAAAAGAGGTCCTCCACTTCTTTGAGGGTATATCCTCGCTGCAAAAAACCATCTAAACTCTGTTCAATCAGCTCAGCCACTGGCGTTGCTGTTTGGTCCTCAGGCATTGGTCGAGACTCTTGACCTAAGGTCCGCACATAAATACCAGAACCCACCTGCGCTTCTACAAAGCCTGCTGTTTCTAGCCGTTCATAGACCTTGCTAATGGTGTTGCGGTGTAATCCTGTTTGCATGGCTAACTGGCGAGTGCTCGGTAGCCGATATCCGGGTGGAAAGTGGCGAGAGGCGATCGCAAAGCAGACCTGGTTAAAAAGCTGGGTCGATGCTGGAATTTCGCTATCAGGTTGAATAGAGAACTGGACCATCATGGGCCACAAATGAACGATACAGCAATCATCTCTCTATCATAATCGGATAGCTGCCGAGAATTTTGAGCCAGATCCTCTTGCCCCCCTTGGCTTCCTCTAAATAGGCTGGGATAAAATGGGCACCAGAGTGCCATCCTGACGCAGTTTATACCGATACCCTCGCCATTCAACAGTGCTACCCACTAAGCCATAAATCCAAATGGCAACATTCACTAAATCTCGGAGGGGCACTAGCCACCACCAGCGTTGAGCCACAGGATCCTGTAGGTAGTGAATAGCAATCACCCAGACCATTAACCAGCGCGTCAACAGGGAAATCCCCATCACCGACCAGCCCCAAGTCGATCCACCCGTTGCCAGCAAAAACAGCAGGCTGCTGCTGGTGCCATAGGTCAGTGAGAGGCCAATATAACCCCAAAAACGTTCCACTCGAATACATCTGGCCCAGCGAGCTTGGCGATGGAAAAAATCTGCCAGATGAGTCGTCTGCAATTGATGCTCAACAATATGCTGAGATAGAACGACCCGATGTCCGGCCTGGGCTGGTAGATTGCCTAGATGAAAGTCGTCTGCCAGATGATTGGCGAGTACCTCAAAGCCACCAATGCCTGTCAGCACAGAGCGGCGGATCACAATGGTTGCCCCAAAGGCATAGCGGATACCCTCTAGCTTCTGAGCCGCCAGGATACTGGGATGGTTGCGGGTGGAGATACCCAAGGCTTCAAAGGCTGCCAGCCACCCCTCAGCCCAGGATTTATAGAGACAGGTCACTACACCCACATCCGGATCGGCAAAGGGTTGAACCACCTGCTGCAAATAATGGGGCTGGACGTGAATATCGCAGTCAGCCAAAACCAGAATCTGATGCTCAGCAGCGGCTAGGGCATTGGCCAAGTTGCTAACCTTGAGGTTGGTGCCAATGGTGCGATCGCAAACCACCAAATGGATATCCAACTGCGGAAAAGCCTCGATTAACTGCTGCACCACTAAAATACTAGGATCAGTGGCCTCTCGGACCCCAAACACAATCTGATAGTGAGGATAGCTTTGCTGACAGAAGGAAGCCAGATTCTCGTAAAGATTGGCCTCCGTGCCACATAAGGGCTTCAAAATTGTCACCGGGGGATGAAACTGCCGATTCAACAATTGAGGCTGTCCAAAGAAATCCATCGTGGCATAGATGGCATAGAGGTAATACAACACAGCTGTGCAGCAGAAGGGAAGTATTAGCCAAGGGAGATAAGCGTTCATAAGCTGCTGACCGATATGGACAGACTTAGCTGAAGAGGGAAATTGTACAGACACCTGACCCAATCATAATGATGCCCACTAGCCGACCGATAGAAATATGTTCCTTAAGGATAAAGTGAGCACCACATAAATTGATGATATAGCCCAACCCAGTTGCAGGTCGAACTAAGCTAATATCAGCCCAACTGAGCAAAGAAATAAACATTAAGAAAGAAACCGTGTAACTCACCACGCCAAACAAAACCCCTGGATTGACAAAGATCGTCTGCAGCCATTGAATCAAGGCGCGGGGCGATCGCATCGAAAAGGGGCCAATTTGCTTAATGCCCCGCGCCACGGACAGATCTGCACAACAATCAGCCAGCACCAGCACCAGCACCCCTAACCAGAGCTTTGGCAACGCCACACTGAAGGGCACCAGCAACAACCATGGAGAATTTACCGGGAGATTGGCATTGTCTAAGGTGCTCTTTTGCTTGGTATTTTGCGCTTCCCAATGTTTGCTCCAACCCACAATCAAGACGCCCAAGGTGATCAAGATCGCTGCCCACCAACGCGCAGCAGAGACCTGTTCCTTGAGAATTAAGGCCGCCATTAAGGCATTGAGAACATAACTAAAGGCATGGATAGGCAAGATAAAACTCATATCCAGCCGGGTGAGGGCAATGAGGTAAATGAGCATGGACACCACCAAGGTGATGACCCCCAGCACGATCCAAGGGCTAGTGAACAGATAGCCCATCAACCCCGTTAAGGCAGCTGGGCTATAGGAAGAGACAGCGCCAAACAACTTCATGCCGCGACTCAGCCAAATATCACCTAATACCTGGGTTACCACTAAAGCCAGCAGTAGTAAAAAATTGATCACAATCGTCCAGATGCCTGTAATTGCGGGTAATTCGTCAGCTCAAACCCCCTAGTTAGGAGTTGTTCGCGCACAGGATGACTCAACAAAGCCGCCAACTCCCGCGCCCCTGCCCCCGGCGGACCATTCTCAGGTTCTTGGTCTAGGGCAATCCCTGGGTGAGCATAAAACTCGACGATCTCAGCCTCAATTTGAGGAATCAAGCCCAACAGATAGTCCTCTGTCACCGATCCGGTTTGGAGTAGGCCATAAACTCGATCGACATAGGGAATGCCTTGCGCCGCCAGTAAGGATTCACCATGGCGGCGCAATTGCTTGAATACCACCCAACCTATGAGCTTTGATAGCCAAGCCTGGGTGTCGATTTTGAGGGTAAAGGTCAGTTCTTCATAGGGCAGCCGAATCACCGGGATATTGTATTCAGGGGCAAGGTCCATCAAAATCTTGAGCACAGCAGGGTTGACATGATGATGGAGATGACCATCTAGATGGGAGAGTTCTAAGCCCGTTTGCTGAAATTTCTGGAGCTGCGCCCGAATTTCTAAGGGTAACTCTTGACGGGCAGCTGCATTGAAATAATAGCGCCAACCTGCATGGGCGGGGTTATCCAGAAACTCACCCTGATCATTAACTAAATGGGGGATTTGGCTGGGGGGCAAGACAGATTTGCCACAGCCCAACACTAAATGCAGTCCCACTCCCAAGTTGGGATGTTGCTTGGCTAAGGCAACGGCCTCTTCAACCGCATCTCCTGTCACCATCAAGCTGGTGCTCGTGAGAATGCCTTGGGTATGGGCTTGAATAATAGCCTGATTGACCCCATGGGAGAAGCCAAAGTCATCGCCATTAATAATCAGATATTGACTCATGGAGAGTAAGCCATTCCCTCAATCCAGAATATTTAGGAAGTCAAAGCAACTCTGGTACGGTTCCATCTCTTAGAGGCAGAACTAGGCCTGATCGGGCATGTCCTCATGCCCGATTGCTTAATGGTTATTGAATGGGACTGTACAGTTGAGCTGTACATGCCACGCTCACTCAGCAGAGGTGGCTGTCGCCAAGGCTAAGCCTTCGCTGCTGCTCCGGTTTGTCGCTCCTTGAGATAGGCAAAGAATTCACGACCCTCCCGCAGGCGCCGCACCAACATTTGCGGATCCCCTAACATCTCTCCCACAATGGGAATAATCGCTTGGGGCCGGAAATAGAAGCGGCGGTACATCCGCTCCACTGCATCCTCAATGGCAGCACTCGACAGATCGGGATAGGCCAAGGTAGAGGTTTGAATGCCAGAATCAGCGATCAGAGAATTGTCACTAAACCAGTTATTGGCTTGGGCTTGGGCATATAGCTCTGTGCCGGGATAGGGCGCTGCAATAGAGACCTGAATGGTATGGGGGCTTACTTCGCAGGCAAAGCGAATGGTTTCTTCAATGGTTGCTTGGTTTTCATTGGGTAAACCAATGATAAAGGTGCCATGGACGGTAATTCCCAACTGGCGGCAGTTGGCCATGAACTTCCGGGCCACTTCTAATTTGATGCCTTTATTAATGCCGTCTAAGATGCCTTGATTGCCAGATTCAAAACCCACTAACAGCAGGCGTAGTCCATTGTCGCGCAGCTGTTTGAGGGTGTCATAGTCTAGGTTGGCACGGGCGTTGCAGCTCCAAGTCAGTTTGAGGCGCTTGAGATGTTCACTAATGGCGATCGCCCGTGGTTTATCAATCGTGAAGGTATCGTCATCAAACATATACTCCCGCACCGTATCCCCAAACAGAGATTTGGCTTGCTCCATCTCCCGACCCACAGCCTCAGGACTCTTGGCTCGGTAATTATGTCCACCAATCGTCTGGGGCCATAGACAAAAAGAGCATTTAGCGGGACACCCCCGTCCGGTATAAAAGGAGATATAGGGATGTAGCAAATAGCCAATAAAATATTTTTTGATGTCCAGATCGCGGTTATAAACCGGAAGCACACTGGGCATCGCGTCCCAATCATGAATGAGATCCCGCTCAGGATTATGGTGAATTTGATTGTCCTGATCGCGATAACTTAAGCCCTTAATTTCAGACAAGGGCTGACCCTCTGCCACATCTTTGCAGGTATAGTCAAATTCGTTGCGACAGACAAAATCGATGACAGGGTTATCCCTCAGGGTTTCTTCCGGTAAGACAGCCACATGGGCACCGATAAAGCCCACTCGAGTGTTGGGTTTTTGGGCTTTGATGGTTTCAGCACATTTAACATCATTGGCGAGGGAAGGCGTGCTGGTATGCATAATCACCAAGTCGTAATCCTTAGCGATTTTGAGCACATCCTCGACGGTTTGCTCGTGGGGAGGGGCATCAATCAGCTTGCTGCCCGGCACTAAGGCGGCGGGTTGTGCCAACCAAGTGGGATACCAAAAGGAAGTAATTTCTCGTTTGGCTTGGTATCTGGCCCCGGCCCCACCATCAAAACCATCGAAGGATGGGGGACTTAAAAATAGCGTTTTTTGCACGAATCTACACCTCACAAAATGGATTAATCACGGTCTACATCGATGAATTAACAGGATAGGGGAGCAGCATGGTCATGATTTGGCATTGTTACATCCTCTCTTTAGAACAAAAACTGAAGGTTACAAGCGCTTAGCCTAGCTTAGGATGACTCGGAGAAGATTTCCGCCTCTTGCCCTCGCAACCGTTGGGAGTAGAAGGAGGCCGACTCCGCCCCTGCGCTACATTCCTTGGCGAAGGTAATTAAATGATGGCTGACAATGCTGATGTGAATCAAACTTTGAATTCTACCCGCCTTGAGAGCAGGCCAAGCCATTTGCCAAAAGATGGGACGGTAATCGCTGCATAGGCCAATCCGCACCATCAAATTGAGAAGGGTTCTAAGACCGCGCTTTAGGTTGGCGAAGGATAGTCTGGCTTTACTATTGGGCAATTTAATTCGGTTAAGAAAGGTATGCTCATACTGATAGGCGAACCGCTCATAGAGAAACTGGGGGTCATAGGCAGTGGTAATACATCGACGCCACATCTGCACCACTTGTTCATAGGGCAGCAAAAAGTCGACGTTCGATTCTCGGGATTCATCGTCCAAGATTAGACGGTCTGCGGTTTCTAAGCGTCTCCAGAGCTGGGTGCGGGGTAGGGCGTGAAGTAGGTTAATGGTTAAGGTGGGAATATGAGAGGCGCGAATGAAGTCAAGGATGCGATCGCAAGTTTCAGGGATATCTGTATCCAAGCCCATAATGATTCCAGACACCACCTCAATGCCATAGCTATTCAGAACTTGCACCGCTTCTAAAATTGGCATACTCAGATTATGATCCTTAGAAATCGAATGCAAGGCTTTTGGTTCCGGGGTTTCAATGCCACAAAACACTGTGCAAAAATAGGCATCCCTCATCATCTGCAACAATTTAGGGCTTTGGGCAATATTCAGGGTCGCTTCACAGGCAAACTGCACCGGATAGCCATGGGTTTTTTGCCATTCAATTAAGGCAGGCAACAGATCCATTACCGCACGACGATTGCCAATGAAATTATCATCCACAAAATAGACCGCCCCCGGATTTCCCACCGCCAACATCGCATCTAACTCTTTGATGATTTGAGCCGGCTCCTTCAGGCGAGGGCTTTGACCATACAATTCGGGTATATCGCAAAACTCGCAATGAAACGGACAGCCACTCGAGAATTGAATACTGCCCAAAAATATTGATTGAGCTTGATATGCTCATAGGCCGGCGTCGGAAATTTAGATAAGGGCAAGCGTTCTTCTGTCACAAAGCGCATCTGTTGTAATGGGCGCTCAACCTGGGTATCTAGATAGGCAAACAACTCGTCATCGGCATCACCCAGCTCCCCCAGACGCAAAATATCAAAATCAGGATAGTATTCTGGACAACCAGACACCGATGGCCCACCCAGAACCGTGAGCTTGCCATGGCGATGCGCAATGTCATTGATGCGATTAATTTGAGGACGTTGAATATGCATGCCGCTCGTGATCACCACATCTGCCCATTGATAATCTTGTGATGTTGCTGGCCTTACATTTTCGTCAATCAGCCGTACCTCCCATTGTTCGGGCAAGTAAGCTGCCACTAACAGAATGCCTTGCGGGGGCATAAAGGCTTTGACCCTTCCCATCAAAGGGTAGGCATGGTGAAAGGTGCCAAAGGACTGACTGTACTGGGGAAAAACACAGAGAATCTGGCGATAATTTTGGGGGATATAAGCAGATCGTCCTTCAACTTGCTCAGCGGCAGGAAACTTGATTTTCGATGATGGGATGGCTATCATGGCAATCTCGCCTCCTCAGGAGGCAACCTTAATCGGTTGAATCTAAATTTTTATCTAAATATAGTTAATTTGTTTTCTCAAGGTTACATTAAACCTGGCTGGTATCTTAGTCAGCCATTTTAGCGAGTCTTAAGCTGGAGAAAGCTCTCCCCCTAAGTTCTAGTTATTATAGGCATAGCTGCTAGATTTTCTGTGATCACGATCAATTCAACTTCCACAGGGATGACATGGTTGCTGTTGGTGTTTTGATTGACTTGAAATGGCATCGGGGTGCTGGGGGTCATGTCAAATGCTGGGAAGCCTTTGCCCAAGCGGCTACAATCTTGCCAGAACAGTTAGATTTAAGCCTGCATTTCTTGGGTGAGCAGCAGGATATGCTCTCCTTGTCGAACAATGTTCGCTACCTGTTCCATCCACCACGCTTCAGCACAGAACGCCTGCCTTTCTTAAAGGATGTTCCAGGCCATACCGATATTGCTGCCTACAATGCAGCCTTGTTGCCCTATCTAGACAAGGTAGATGTTGTTCATACCACCCATCCCCAATTCACCTTTGGTAAAACAGCTCTACGCTACTGCCAAACCCACCATAAACCCCTCGTTACCTCGATTCATACTGATACACCGGAATATTCCAGAATCTATACTCAGCAAACCTTATCTAGGTTATTTGGGGAGGGATATCTTAACCAGTTGCTCTCTCGCAAATTACAAATTCCCTATCGCTATCAACAGTTGATGCTGGCCCGTCAACGGCGGTATTGGCAGGTTTGTGATCATGTGTTTACAGCCCAACCTTCTGATCTGGATCAAGTGCAGCAGGTGCTCCCAGTGGAGCAGATTTCGCATTTGCGACGGGGCATTAACCCCGATCAGTTTCATCCTAGACGGGGCGATCGCAACTGGTTAGAACAAACCTATGGCATTCCTCCCCATAAATTCTTGCTGTTATTTGTTGGTCGGTTAGATGCTTGCAAAAATGTGATGACCTATGCCCAGACCCTCAAAATCCTGCTGGAGCAGGACCTACCTTTCCATGGTTTGATCGTGGGCCAAGGCGACCATCAAACAGATATCGAGGCTCTGCTTGGTGAGCATGTATCTCTGCCCGGTATCGTGAGCCATGATCAATTGGGTCCGATTTATGCGAGCGCTGATCTCTTTGTCTTTCCCTCTCAGACTGAAACCATTGGCAATGTTGTCATAGAAGCCAAAGCCTCAGGGTTGCCGGTTCTAGTCTCGGCCCAGGGGGGTGCCCACCAATCCATTGGGCGGTCGGGGGTGGATGGGGTGATTGTCTCTGAAGATACCGCCTCCGCCTGGGCTGAGACCATTGTTGCTCTCTATCAAGCGCCAGAGAAGCTAGCTGCCCTCCGCCAAGCGACTATTGCTTCTATGCAACAACGATGGCCCACTTGGCAAGATGTGCTTAAGGAAGATTTATTGCCTGTCTGGCAAGCTGTTGCCTCTGCTTACAACGGAACTAGTACAGCTTGGCTTAAGTCCATCAACTATTTAAGCGGTTAAGGGCTTGCCCTTATAAGTCCATTGAAAAGGCTTTGCCATCGTACGGTTGAAGTATTCGATAAACCCCAGAATACGGGTTCTC
>JAAUUW010000192.1 GCA_012030735.1 Acaryochloridaceae cyanobacterium SU_2_1 | reverse complement strand
AAAAAGCATTGGGAAATTTATGAATATTGGTAATATGTTGTAAAAAGAAGCAAATATTTATTTTTTAGCGATTAAAAATATACTTGATCATGCTAAATCCTTCCTTGCCTGAACCAGAGCTTGTTTCAGTCTTATTAGGCCCATTATTAGGGGATTTTCACTACTGGCTGAGTCGGGCGCGATCGCTGTTGGAGTTTGAAGAGATTGAATTTCTGGATACCCACCAACAAGCCGATCTCTTAGGACGAGTTCATCAAACCTTGTTAGAAGTGATTGCGGTTCGAAGTGTGTTTAAGGCCACCTATGGTCAGATTGGCATTGAAGCAAACCTGCTAGAAGCTTGGCATGATTTAGTATCTGAGTGCTGGCAGGTGATGATTCAACTGCGCCTTGGCCAGTCAAATTGAAAAAAATGATTTAGATTTTTATAAAGAGACTGAAAACAGCAGAGATGATCTTGACTTCAAATGGAGGCTAGATCACGGGCAATCCTTGAAATCACAATTAGGTTGGGAGCGCTATAGATGATGATCCTTCAGTTACTGTATATGCTTGCCTTTATCACGTTAGCGGTGCTAGCCATTGGCAACTTATTTCGCAATGTTTATATGCTGGGTTTGCAATCTCGCACCTATAACTCACCGATTCCACCTGCCTATCCTGAAGGTGCAGCTCAATTTTCCCCTCATCCTGAATTGCTGGATGAATCTGGCCAGATCATTGATGAACCTTTATTAGTGATGAGATCGATGAGCGTAGAAGATGCCAGAGAGCAACTGGATGCTCTATATCATCAATCTCCAGGTTCCAAGGATGAAGTGTAAAATCCATGCAAGCTGCCGCCTAAAAGGACACCCATGGGGTTGGCTGTTGCCATTTCAAGTGTCCTAGAAACTTTAGTTGCTATTCTCTAGGCCTTCAAAGTGGAGAATCAAAAGCCTTCAGACCATTTATCTCAATCTCGCTTTCAGCGCCTTAATCCTCAATCTTGGTGGTCTAGCCTGTACCCTCAGCAGCTCCTCAAAACAGCTCAGCGCCTGATCTTACCTTTGCACAAAGGCAGCCAATCCCTCGGCCAACTCTTTCAGGTAGATGAGCAAGAAATTGCCGCGATCTTGGAGCGAGTGCGGGCAACGTTCCCCACCACAGAGGTGATCTTAATTGGCAAACCCCAATCTGGGAAAAGCTCTATTATCCGCAGTTTGACAGGGGTCACCATCGATATTATCGGGCAGGGCTTTCGCCCCCATACTGCCCATACCCAACAATATGCTTATCCGACGGAAGCATTACCCCTAATTTACTTCACAGATACGATGGGCTTAGGGGAAGCCCGCGATCCCGGTGCAGACTCCATAGGTGAGCTACTGCATCTGTTGGGAACACCGCAGTCAGCACCCTCCTCTGCGCCATCGGCAAAGGTGATCATTCTCACCATTAAGTTGAATGATTTTGCCACGGATTTTTGCAGCAGAAAATGACTCAAATTCGGGCTACCTATCCTGAGATCCCCTGCTTGTTAGCGGTCACCTGCATCCATGATCTCTACGAAGCAGTAGTCGTCAATCATCCTCCCTATCCCCCCGATCCTCCCCAGGTTCTGCGAGCCTATACTGCGATTAAAGAGCAGTTCCAATGGGTTTGCGATCGCACCGTCCTCATCGACTTCACCCTAGAAGAAGATGGCTTTCTCCCCCTCTTTTACGGCCTAGATAGTTTTGTAGACCAATTGGCCGATCTGTTACCAGAAGCAGAAGCGAGACTCTTACACCAACTCCTAGAAAACGCCGATCTAGGCACTGAAATCGGCAATCTCTATCGAGAAACCAGTCGGCGATATTTGATGACCTTTGCTGTGATGGCCGCTACCTTAGCTGCTGCCCCTCTGCCTTTTGCAACCATGCCAGCGTTAACCGCCCTGCAAGTCACCCTCGTCAGCTTGTTAGGACGACTCTATGGCCAGCCCCTCAACCTGTCACAAGCAGGAGGCGTACTCAGTGCCATTGCGGGTGGGTTTATTGCTCAGGTCGTCGGTCGGGAATTGATCAAATTTGTGCCCGGTTTCGGCAGTGTTGTGGCAGCGACTTGGGCAGCAGCCTATACCTGGGCCTTAGGAGAAGGAGCCTGTGTCTACTTTGGCGATCTCATGGGTGGCAAAAAACCGGATCCGCAAAAAATTCAACAAACCATGAACCAGTCCTTTAAGGAAGCAAAAGCCCGCTTCAAAGGAGTCCTTTGATCTGTATCAGATAGCCCTCCTCTGAGAGATTGATTGTAGAAGTGAGTCACTTATCTACCCCCTCCATGTCCTCACTTCTCACAGACGATCTTGTGTTCTGATCTGGATCGACATCGACTGAGCAAGACCACCCTCCAATTGAGCCAAAACATCTAATTGATGGGCATCCCGCGAGAGCGCTGGGGCAGAATATTCAATCAAATGGGTCTGTTTCATAAATGTTTCTATCCCCGGGCTCGACCCATACCGGGCTGCACCACCTGTCGGTAGGTTGGGATTCGGACCGGCGATATATTGTCCGACGACGGATGGGGTATGGGATCCCATGAAGATCACTCCCGCATGGCGGATGTGTTCAACTAGCGCCCAGGGATCTTCAACGGCTAAGGCCAAGCGTGCAGGAGCCACTTCATTAGCTAGGTTGGTAGCTGTAAGCAAATCCTCTGTGACAATGGCCAGACCATAATGGGCAATGGCTTTCTCCGTCAACAAACCATATCGAGTCAATTGTTGATTGACTGCCAACACGACCTTAGCTGCGAAGGTGATATCGGGGGTAATCAAAATCGCAGCGGCTAAGGGGTCAGACTCCGCTTGTGCTAACAGATCGGCGGCGACATAGAAGGGGTGAGCCGTTTGATCGGCAATAATGACTAACTCCGAAGGTTCCGATAAAACATCAATGCCAACAGTGCCATAGACTAATTTTTTAGCTAGGGTAACGTAAATATTCCCACTCCCAGCAATCACATCCACCGCTGGAATGGTTTCTGTGCCGTAGGCGAGGGCTGCGATCGCTTGGGCACCACCCACCCGATAAATCTCGGTAATTCCCACCTCTTGGGCTGCCACCAAGACCGCAGGATGAATCTGTTCATGTGGCCCAGGGGGAGTGGTCATCACAATTTGAGGTACTCCAGCCACTACAGCAGGGATCGCATTCATCAAGACTTGGCTGGGGGAAGGGGTTTGTGTCCCGCGACAATATATGCCTACGCGATCGACGGGGGTATATCGGCTGCCCAGAATGGTTCGGTGGTCACCGAAATGAACTCGGTTGGGGCGGCGCTGTTGCTGATGGAAGGTGGTAATGCGCTGGTGACATCCCCGAATGACATCTAAAAGATCTTGGGAGATCTGTTGATAAGCGGCATCTAGTTCTGCTCCAGTGATCCTTAACTGATGAGGGGTGAAGGTTTGCTGATCAAACTCAGATGTGTATTGTAGGAGAGCCATATCCCCTTGGCGCTGAACGGTGGAGAGAATTTCCCTGACGCTGGATTCTTTGTACAGCAGGTGATCCTCGTGGGTGCGATCGCAGATCCTTCCGAGTTCTACTATGGCCTCTGCTTTCTGAGTAATCGTTCGCAGCATAACCCTGAAATGCCTATGTGCAACCGCTAAATACAGTGCATCCCCACAAATGAACTGCATTTGATTAGGATGCAAGGGAATGTCTTCTTCCTCGCACTTGGGAAGATGAGTGGTGTCCCCGACTTGGGCAAAGGCTAAGCCTTTATTTACCCTTATTCAGCTTAGCTCGAATTTTGTAAAGGCACCATTGACAATTGGTGCTACAATATCCCTCTGGGCGATTAACGACTATTATCAAAAGTTTGCTGAGCAACTAACGTGGCTAATATCAAATCTGCAAAAAAGCGCATTCT
>JAAUUW010000191.1 GCA_012030735.1 Acaryochloridaceae cyanobacterium SU_2_1 | reverse complement strand
GAGGTCGGGGCTTTTTAGGCAAAGCTTTGGTTAAGCGCCGAGAGACGATTGAAGTTGCCATTGCTGAAGCTGAGGCGAACCAACAGCTAGCAGCTAAGTCTTTGGCTGAAGGGCAAGAAAAGCTGGCTCAAGCTAAGGCGACTGCTGAGAAGATTTTGGCGACTGCCCAAGTTAATGCTAGTAAGGCGAAGGAACAAATTTTGGCAGAGGCGAAGGATGAGATTCAACGCATTCAGCATGCGGCCTCTCAGGACACGACGGCTAGCCAGGAACGTGCGATCGCAGACCTGCGGCAGCGCGTTACTACCCTGGCCTTGGCGAAGGTTGAGACCGATCTGGTCGCTCAGCTCAGCAATAACGACAAAGCCCAACGTCAACTTATTGATCGCAGCATTGCCTTGCTAGGAGGCAACTCATGACTCAAAATTCTCTTACCAGCGCTGTCATTGAACCCTATGCTGAGGCCTTAATGGCCGTCGCTCAGGACAACAAACTCACTAATCAAATTGGTGAAGATGTTGCTTATCTGCTCAGCTTATTTGAGACTTCATCAGAACTTAGGGAATTCCTATCCAATCCCTTAGCAAAGCCAGAGGCCCAAAAGGCTGTTCTTAAACAATTGGTGCAGCCTCGAGTTCAAGGACGTTTCTTTAACTTTCTGTTGCTGCTGATTGATCGACGTCGCACCTTATTTCTTGAAGGAATCTGTCTGCATTATCAAGCCTTACTCCGCAAACTAAATAACACCGTCTTGGCTCAGGTGGTCTCCACGGTCGAACTCTCAGCGGAGCAGCACCGTAGCATTACCCAAAAGGTTCAGCAGATGACTGAGGCCAATCAGGTTGAGTTAGAGACAAGCCTTGATCCTGAACTCATTGGTGGTGTGATTATCAAAATTGGTTCTCAGGTCTTAGATGCGAGTATCCGTGGCCAGCTGCGGCGCATGAATAATGCCATGACTAGCTTGTCTTGATGGAGGCCAATAGGCTCTTTGACTGACGACCATTCCAAATATCTTTTTGTTTGACCTTTACCCAACTCACAGATTAGAGAAAATCCCATGGTAAGCATCAGACCCGACGAAATTAGCAATATTATTCGCCAGCAAATCGAGCAATACGATCAACAAGTCAAAGTTGATAATGTTGGCACCGTCCTCCAAGTGGGTGACGGCATCGCCCGTGTTTATGGCTTAGAAAAAGCGATGGCTGGCGAACTTCTAGAATTTGAAGATGGCACCATTGGTATTGCCCTAAACCTAGAGGAAGACAATGTTGGGGTGGTGCTGATGGGCAATGGCCGCGATCTGCAAGAAGGAAGTACGGTCAAATCAACGGGTAAGATTGCCCAAATTCCAGTCGGGGAGGTGATGCTCGGTCGGGTTGTAGACGCCCTAGCCCGCCCCCTAGACGGCAAGGGAGAGATCAATGCTTCCGAAACTCGGTTGATTGAATCACCAGCCCCTGGGATTATCGAACGTAAATCGGTTTATGAACCGATGCAGACCGGAATTACGGCCATTGACTCCATGGTGCCCATTGGTCGGGGTCAGCGAGAGCTCATTATTGGGGATCGCCAAACCGGCAAGACGGCTGTGGCCATGGATACAATCCTCAATCAGAAATCTGAGGATGTGATTTGTGTCTATGTTGCCATTGGCCAGAAAGCCTCTACGGTAGCGCAAGTGGTAGAGCTGCTACGAGAGCGCGGTGCCCTTGACTATACGGTGGTGGTTGCAGCTAATGCCAATGACCCAGCCACCTTGCAATATCTAGCACCCTATACAGGGGCTGCAATTGCTGAGTACTTTATGTACAAAGGCAAGCATACCCTGGTGATTTATGATGATTTGTCTAAACAGGCCCAAGCTTATCGGCAAATGTCCTTGCTGTTGCGACGTCCCCCTGGACGAGAAGCCTATCCTGGAGATGTTTTCTATCTCCACTCTCGTTTACTAGAGCGGGCGGCAAAGCTCAGTCCTGAGCTAGGCGAAGGCAGTATGACCGCCTTGCCCATTGTCGAAACCCAAGCCGGTGACGTGTCTGCCTATATTCCCACCAATGTGATTTCGATTACAGATGGTCAGATTTTCTTATCTTCTGATTTGTTTAACTCTGGCCTACGGCCTGCTATTAATGCGGGTATTTCTGTGTCTCGGGTTGGATCAGCTGCCCAAATTAAAGCCATGAAGCAGGTGGCGGGCAAGCTGAAGCTTGAACTGGCGCAGTTTGCTGAGCTAGAGGCTTTTGCTCAGTTTGCTTCTGATTTAGATCAAGCCACCCAAAACCAATTGGCTCGGGGGGCTCGACTGCGAGAAATTCTGAAGCAGCCTCAATATTCTCCCCTACCGGTGGAGGAGCAAGTGGCGGTCATCTATGCTGGCACCAATGGGTATCTCGATGATGTACCTATTGAAAAAATTACCGAATTTGTACAAGGGTTTCGAGATCACTTGCGTGCCAATCATGGTAAGTATGCCGAATTAGTGCGGGGTGAGAAAAAATTGGGAGATGAAGCCGAAGGTATTTTGAAGACAGTGATCGCTGATTATAAGAAATCCTTTTTGGCTGCGGTTTAGGAGAAAATTATGCCCAACCTCAAATTTATTCGCGATCGCATTGCCACTGTCAAAAACACCAAAAAGATCACAGAAGCCATGCGACTGGTGGCTGCTGCTAAGGTGCGCCGCGCTCAGGAACAGGTCTTGGCAACTCGGCCCTTTGCCGATCGCTTAGCCCAGGTTTTGTATGGTTTGCAAGCCCGGCTACGCTTTGAGGAAGTTGATCTGCCTCTGCTACAAGATCGAGAATTACGGAAAGTTTGTCTCTTGGTTGTCACAGGCGATCGGGGGCTATGCGGAGCCTATAACAGTAGCGTCATCAAGCGCGCCGAAGAGCGTTCTAAGGAACTGAAGGCCAAGGGAATTGCCTATAGCTTTGTGTTGGTGGGTCGAAAGGCCACTCAGTATTTTCAGCGACGCGATCAACCCATTGAAGCCATCTATGGTGGCCTCGAGCAAATTCCCACTGCTGCCGAGGCAGCCCAGATTGCTGACGAACTGTTATCTCTGTTCTTGTCAGAAACCGTGGATCATGTGGAGCTGATTTATACTCGATTTGTGTCTTTGGTCAGTTCTCAGCCTGTTGTTCAAACTTTGTTACCCCTTGATCCTGCTGGTTTAGCGGTCACAGAAGAGGATGAGGTGTTTCGATTGACTACTCGCAGTGGTCAATTGCAAGTAGAGCGCGATCAGCGGCAACGGGAAAGCCACCAAGACATGCCTACGGACATGATTTTTGAGCAAAACCCTGCCCAGATTCTTGATGCTCTATTACCCTTATATCTCAACAATCAATTGCTCCGAGCCCTTCAAGAATCTGCGGCTAGTGAGCTAGCGGCTCGTATGACAGCCATGAATAATGCTAGTGAAAACGCTTCTGACTTGATTAGCGCCCTAACCCTTTCTTATAACAAGGCTCGACAAGCGGCTATTACCCAAGAACTGTTGGAAGTGGTAGGGGGTGCTGAAGCCCTCAAATAGGTCTTTTGCCTCTGACTAGCTTAGCTGAACTGAGAACTTAAAGGGTCCCTTTGAATATTCCTTGGGGACGGATCAGTAACACTACAACCATCACCAATAATGCTACCCCTAACTTATATTCACTGGGTAGCCAATAGGTGCTGACTTCTTGGGCTACGCCAATGATCAAGGCTCCTGCGATCGCACCATAGGGATTACCAATTCCCCCTAACACAACGGATGCAAACATGGGCAAGATTAAAAACCAACCCATATTGGGTCGGACTGCAGTAATCAGGCCATACATACCGCCACTGAGGGCGGTTAAGCCCCCCGTCAGCACCCAAGTCCAGAGCACTACGCGCTCTACGTCAATCCCAGACACACTGGCTA
>JAAUUW010000050.1 GCA_012030735.1 Acaryochloridaceae cyanobacterium SU_2_1 | reverse complement strand
AAGGGTGTTTTACCTAATCAAGGAGTGACCCTGCTTAGCGGCAGGCAACCCCTTGTCTAGCAAAGACCCCACAGAGCGATCTGCTAGAGACTCTTAAGAGAGCATCATCGGTTTGGTTAATCCATCATGGTCGAAACCATCAGCTAATTGCTAAGCTGGGCAGCTCCATTGGGTCCACGAGTCTTCAGCCTGACGGGATTAAGGGTTGCGGTAGGTGAAGAAGCCAGATTAGCTGGAGATGAATCGCTGGCAATATGAGAGGCACCGTTGGGGCCACGGGTCACCACTCGCCGAGCTGGGCTGAGGGTAGCGCTGGGTTGAACCTTAGCATCTACGGGAATATTGTCCATATTGACGAGATGGGCAGCACCGTTGGGGCCACGGGTGACAGTTATGGTGCCTGCTTGTGCTTGAGAGACTCCAGCCGTGAGGAGTGTGAGGCTAGCTAAAACCGTGTAGGCTAATCTGTAGGGGCGTTTCATAAATCTGTTCTCCAAATCTCTATGCTTTTACTTTAAGGGGGCAATATGAGATGGAGATGATAGTATTCTGGGCCTTGTTTGATGATCTCCTGAGAATTTGGCCTCAGTTACCCGAGAAACCTGAGAAGGGGATCTGTTTCTCTATTTCATCTAGATTTGCAACCTTGTTCTTGCCAAGAACGTCACTAAACCGGATTCTGGTCTATAGATCCTCTTAATTGTAACTGGGTTAGATTTTCCCAGAGATTATCCACCAACCTCTAAGTTAGGGAGTAACCTTGAGTACAAAGCAAGGCTTAAGCAGGTGGGTGCAGCTATGGGGTGCGATCGCAGGCATCTTGATTCTCTTCAGTGGCTGTCAACCGACCCCTTCAAATTCTCCGCCCCCAATCAATCAGCCCAGCCCCACCCCCTCCTTGGCCCCTCAGCCCACCTCGACCTCAACAGCTATGCCCCTTTCATTTCCCCTTGTTACGCGAGATGCTCTGATCGGACATCTCCAGTCCCTTGACTTTGAACGGTATACCGATACTGAGCGTCTACGGGCTCGTGACTATCTTCGCGAAACCTTAACTTCAGCAGGTTGGAAGGCTACAGAACAAGAATTTGCAACGGGTATTAATGTCATTGCCGAACGGCCTGGACTCAATCCTGAGGCAGGCATGATTCTGGTGGCAGCCCATTATGATTCAGTCCAAGGTTCTCCTGGCGCCGATGATAACGCCAGTGGCGTAGCCGTCGCTCTAGAGGTCGCTCGATTGCTGGCAGATCGCCCCACCCCACGCGGTCTGAGGATCGTTTTTTTCGACCAAGAAGAAGCAGGCTTAGTGGGAAGTTATGCCTATGTTCAGCAACCCACTAATCTCGAAAACTTAGCCGCTGTGGTCGTTTTAGAAATGCTGGGATATAGCTGTGACGAACCAGGATGCCAGCAACAGCCCAATGGCTTGCTCGTCGATACCCCCAGTGATCGCGGCGATTTCTTAGGAATTGTTGGCGATACCGAACACTTACCCCTACTAGAGACTTTTCAGCAAATCCATCAAGATCATTTACCCCCCCTAGTGACAGTCCCCATCCCCCTCAAGGGATTATTAACACCTATTGTGCTGCGCAGTGACCATACCCCCTTCTGGCAAAAAGAGATCGGGGCAGTCATGCTCACAGACACCGCCAATTTTCGCAACCCTCATTACCACCAAGCCACAGATCAACTCGCCACACTCAACTTTGATTTCTTGCAGGGAAATGCGCAAATCGTTGTCAATGCAGTAACAGCTTTGCTAGAGAGCCAGGTAAGTTTACAAACGGCTCCCTAGCTTTCTCAGAATTCAACCGCAGCCAGATGCATCACTTTGGATGGATAGATTTCAACCTAAGCCACTCTTAGAAAGGTTTCTAGCAAAATATCTGCACGCTTATAAACTTCTTCTTATAATGAGAATATGTAAAAGAAATCATAAAGAAGAGTAAATAATTGTTTACTTGACTTTATGATAGTTCTAATTTACATCGATTCAGGATCATCATTATCCCTTCTAATTCCTCCTGCAATCATTTTTTAACTCATTATTCAGTCTAATTTGGAGATTTGTCCATGACTATAGCAGTCGGACGCGCCCAGGAACGAGGATGGTTTGACGTCCTTGACGACTGGCTCAAGCGTGATCGGTTCGTATTTATTGGTTGGTCAGGCGTACTACTATTTCCCTGTGCATTTTTATCCATCGGGGGATGGTTTACCGGGACCACCTTTGTCAGCTCGTGGTACACCCACGGGTTAGCCAGTTCCTACCTTGAGGGATGCAACTTTTTAACCGTCGCGGTATCCACACCCGCCAACAGCCTGGGTCACTCCCTACTTTTACTATGGGGCCCCGAAGCACAAGGGGACTTTACCCGTTGGTGCCAACTGGGAGGACTCTGGAACTTCACCACCTTACATGGTGTATTCGCCTTAATGGGCTTCATGCTTCGTCAGTTTGAGATCGCTCGCCTAGTGGGAGTTCGACCTTATAACGCCGTAGCCTTTAGCGGTCCTATTGCGGTATACGTCTCCGTATTTTTGATGTATCCGCTAGGTCAAGCGAGTTGGTTTTTCGCTCCAAGTTGGGGAGTGACCAGCATTTTTCGATTTTTACTGTTTGCCCAAGGTTTCCACAACCTGACCCTGAACCCCTTCCATATGATGGGAGTAGCGGGGATATTAGGAGGAGCCTTACTTTGTGCCATTCACGGGGCTACCGTTGAGAACACATTGTTTGAGGATGGCCAAGACGCGAATACCTTTGCTGCGTTTTCTCCGACTCAGGCAGAGGAGACCTACTCCATGGTCACAGCAAACCGATTCTGGTCACAGATTTTCGGGATTGCCTTTTCCAACAAACGATGGTTGCACTTTTTCATGTTGTTTGTGCCTGTGACGGGTCTATGGGCATCTGCCATTGGCTTGGTGGGTATTGCCCTCAACATGCGTGCCTATGACTTTGTTAGTCAAGAGATTCGGGCTGCAGAAGACCCTGAGTTTGAGACATTCTATACCAAGAATATCTTGCTCAATGAAGGTCTAAGGGCTTGGATGGCACCCCAAGACCAAATCCATGAAAACTTCATATTCCCTGAGGAGGTCCTACCACGTGGAAACGCCCTTTAATCCTTCTGCGGTTGGTTATGACCGCGCCACAACTGGTTATGGTTGGTGGGCTGGTAATGCCCGACTAACCGATTTATCTGGTCAACTAACCGGTGCCCATATTGCCCATGCTGGCATGATGATGTTTTGGGCCGGGGCCATGACCTTGTTTGAAGTTTCTCACTTCATTCCTGAAAAGCCGATGTATGAGCAAGGCTGCATTGTCCTTCCTCACTTGGCTGCTGAAGGATTTGGTGTGGGTGCAGGCGGTGAAGTAATTAGTACCTATCCCTACTTTGTGATCGGCGCACTTCACTTAATTGCTTCTGCCGTCTTAGGTTTTGGTGGTCTATATCACACCTTCAGAGGTCCTGCTAAGTTTGAGGACTATTCTGACTGGTGGGGATATGACTGGGAAGACAAGGAAAAAATGATGAAAATCCTAGGGATCCATTTGATCTTCTTGGGATTGGGTGCTCTCCTTTTTGCGGCTAAGGGACTCTTTTTGGGTGGCCTTTACGATCCTTGGGCACCAGGGGGTGGCGCAGTTCGCGTCATTACTAATCCAACCTGGAACTTGAAAACATTTTTGGGTTACATCACACGTTCTCCCTGGGGAGAAGGCGGTTGGATTGTCAGTGTGAATAATATGGAAGATGTGGTTGGTGGTCACCTGCTAGTGGGTGTTCATTATATCTTCGGTGGTATTTTTCACATTTTGGTGAAGCCTTGGGGTTGGGTCCGTCGCGCTTATGTTTGGTCTGGTGAAGCTTATCTTTCCTACAGCGTTGGCGCCCTCTATATGTGCGGCATGATTGCTGTGGGTTATATCTGGTTTAACAATACTGTTTATCCCAGCGAATTCTATGGCCCAACGGCTGCTGAAGCTTCTCAAGCTCAAGCCATGACCTTCCTGATTCGTGACCAAAGGTTGGGGGCTAATATTGCCTCTGCTCAAGGTCCGACTGGTTTGGGTAAATATTTGATGCGCTCACCCTCTGGTGAAATCATCTTTGGTGGTGAAACCATGCGTTTTTGGGACTTCCGAGGACCTTGGCTAGAGCCTCTCCGAGGACCGAATGGTCTCGATTTGAATAAGCTCAGAAATGATATTCAGCCTTGGCAAGCACGACGAGCTGCTGAATATATGACTCATGCTCCCTTGGGTGCACTTAACTCTGTGGGTGGTGTAGCTACTGAAATCAACTCGGTGAACTATGTGTCTCCGCGGTCTTGGTTGGCAACCTCTCATTTCTGCTTGGCCTTTTTCTTCTTTGTTGGTCATATTTGGCATTCCGGCCGTGCTCGGGCTGCTGCTGCTGGCTTCGAGAAAGGAATTGAGCGAAAAACTGAATTCACATTATCTTTGCCTGATATTGATGCTACAGCCGTTGATTAAGTTCAACTCGGTTAAGGTTTGAGTCAGCTTAGTTGATTTGTTTTCTAGAAAGCTCCTACCTCTCAAAGTAGGAGCTTTCTTAATGGAATTGAGGTTCGGGCTGATTTTAATTATCTCAATTGTGATGGCCTATCACACCTGGATAAGGTTCGGCTTTAAAATAGAGATCAAGCAATGCGCTCCATGAGGTATTTAAGCTATGCGCGAGTCTGACTTGACTGATATGCTGCGCTGGACTCCAACTGCAGAGGCAAAACTGAAAAATATTCCTTTTTATGTGCGATCGCAAGCTCGACAACGCATTGAAGCCTTAGCTCGGCAGGTGGGTCGAGAGGTCGTCACCGTTGAGCTGGTTGAGAAAGCCCGTTTAGAATTTGGCCAATAGCCTCAAAACTCTTTTTGACATTGATCTAGATGCGTGTACCAGGCTGGACAATACCCGCTAAAAACCTTTCTAGAGCAGGATGTTAGGATTGATCTAACAGCCATCTTTCTTGGTCATCTCCCCCCTTGATCGGGACTCTACTTTGCCGATCGCTGTGGACCTGACACTGATGAACAGACAATATTGATCTGAATTTCGAAAAACTCTATCGTTACTGAACCATGCTGAAAACATTATTGGGCGATCCAAACAAGCGTAAGCTCAAGAAATATCAACCGGATGTGGTTGAAATAAACCTGCTGGAAGAGGACATAGAGGCCCTGTCAGATCAAGAATTACAGGCCAAGACAGCTGAATTTAAAGAGCGCTTTGCCCAGGGTGAATCCTTAGATGATCTCTTGCCCGAAACCTTTGCCGTTGTCCGCGAAGCCTCAAGGCGTGTGTTAGGGATGCGCCATTTTGATGTGCAACTTCTGGGAGGCATGATTCTCCACGATGGCCAGATTGCAGAAATGAAGACTGGGGAAGGAAAAACCTTGGTGTCTACCCTGCCTGCTTATCTAAACGCGCTGACGGGTAAGGGTGTGCATGTGATTACCGTCAATGATTATCTTGCCCGTCGAGATGCCGAGTGGATGGGACAAGTGCATCGCTTTTTAGGTATGAGTGTTGGTCTAATTCAACAGTCCATGCCACCGGATGAGCGCCAGCGTAACTATGCCTGTGACATCACCTATGGCACTAATAGTGAAATTGGCTTTGATTATCTACGCGATAACATGGCAACATCCATGGCCGAGGTGGTGCAACGCCCCTTGAACTACTGCGTCATCGATGAAGTGGATTCTGTCTTAATTGATGAAGCTCGGACACCCCTGATTATTTCAGGTCAAGTCGAACGGCCCACGGAAAAGTATTTAGATGCTGCTAAAGTTGCTCATCAACTAAAGCCTGAGGCCCATTATGAAGTTGATGAAAAGGCTCGCAACGTCGTATTAACAGACGAAGGCTATATTGAGGCGGAGCAAATACTGGGTGTTCAGGATCTGTTTAATCCTGAGGATCCTTGGGCTCATTATGTCTTCAACGCTATTAAAGCGAAGGAGTTGTTCATTAATGATGTCAATTATATTGTCCGCAATGATGAAATTGTGATTGTGGATGAGTTCACAGGACGGGTGATGCCGGGACGGCGATGGAGCGATGGCTTGCACCAAGCTATCGAAGCCAAGGAAAAGGTTGAAATTCAAAATGAGACCCAAACCCTGGCTTCCATTACCTATCAGAACTTATTTTTGCTTTATAACAAGCTGGCTGGAATGACAGGAACGGCTAAAACCGAAGAGGCTGAATTTGAAAAAATTTATAAGCTAGAAGTGACCATTGTGCCCACCAATCGGATCAATCGTCGCCAAGATATTTCGGATGTGGTCTATAAAAGTGAAACAGGTAAATGGATCGCTGTTGCCGAAGAATGTAGCGATATGCATAATATGGGCCGCCCGGTTTTGGTGGGCACCACCAGTGTAGAGAAGTCTGAGGTGCTATCAAAACTCTTGCTAGAGCGAGAAATTCCCCATAACTTGCTCAATGCTAAGCCAGAGAATGTGGAACGGGAATCGGAAATTGTAGCTCAAGCGGGTCGTCAAGGAGCGGTGACCATTGCCACTAATATGGCTGGCCGGGGGACGGATATTATTTTGGGGGGAAATGCCGAATATATGGCGCGCTTAAAGGTGCGGGAATATTTGATGCCACCTTTGGTTCGACCAGAGTCGGATAACCCCATGGCGATGGTGCAGGTCAAGTTGCCAGAGGCGAAGGGCCATCAAGGATTTGGCGGTGATGCCCAACAGCAGGGCATGGTGCGTAAAACATGGAAAGCCTCTCCTGAGATTTTTCCCATAGAAATTTCTCAGACCTCAGAGAAGCTGCTCAAGGAAGCAGTTGGAACCGCCGTTAAGCAATTTGGTGAGCAAAGCTTGCCTGAATTGCAGGCAGAGGATTTGATTGCGATCGCATCGGAAAGAGCCCCCACCACTGACTTGGTAGTCCAAGCCTTGCGCAAAGCCTATAACGCTATTCGCGAAGATTATGAAGTCTTCACCCAAGAAGAACATAATAAAGTGGTTGAGCGGGGTGGATTGCATGTGATTGGCACCGAGCGCCATGATTCTCGCCGTATTGATAATCAGTTGCGTGGCCGAGCTGCCCGTCAGGGAGACCCAGGTTCGACACGGTTCTTTCTCAGTTTGCAAGATAACCTGCTGCGCATCTTTGGCGGTGATCGGGTTGCTGGCCTGATGAATGCCTTTCGGGTAGAAGAAGATATGCCCATTGAGTCTCGCATTCTCACCAGCAGCCTAGAAAACGCACAAAAGAAGGTGGAAACATACTATTACGATATTCGTAAACAGGTCTTTGAATATGATGAGGTGATGAATAACCAGCGACGTGCCATTATGCAGAACGGCGGCGGGTGTTGGAAGGCGAAGACCTGAAGGAGCGGGTGATTGAATATGCAGAGCAAACAATGGATGACATTGTAGACGCCTATGTCAATCCTGAATTGCCCCCGGAAGAATGGAACCTAGAGCAATTGGTGGACAAGTCCAAGGAATTTGTCTACTTGCTGGCCGATTTGGAAGCAAGTCAAATTGCAGATCTAGCCATGCCCGAGATGAAAATGTTTTTGCGTGAGCAGGTGCGAATTGCCTATGACCAGAAAGAGGCAGAGGTCAATCAGCTAGAACCAACCTTAATGCGTCAAGCAGAGCGATTCTTTATCCTGCAGCAGATTGATATGCTCTGGCGTGAACATCTGCAACAAATGGATGCTTTACGAGAGTCCGTTGGCCTGCGGGGCTATGGTCAACAGGATCCTCTGATTGAATATAAAAGCGAAGGCTATGAAGTGTTCTTGGATATGATGACGGCAATTCGCCGCAATGTGGTTTATTCTCTCTTTCAGTTCCAGCCCCAACGGCAACCCACCGAAGAAAGCCAGGATGTCATTGAAGCTGAGTTCACGGAAACCGATTAAAGCTTAGCCTTCTGCTGTTATTCTGGCAGCAGAATATTTCCTTTGAGCTTGATTTTTTGCCTCGTCCTTGGCCTCAGTCAGCAGACACAGAACCGAGGGGATATCGATCTCCTAGATTACCGCTATCTAGAGTGATAAAAGAGCGATATTGATGCTAACAGATCACTAATCCAGGCCTTCAGGGATTATGTCTATTTTTGAGTAGGTAGGGGCACTTTAAGGATACCCTTTGGCCCAGAATAAATCCTTGGACTGTTCTCGAAGCAGCCATAAGGGGAGATTAATCTTGGCTATAATTTGCTGCCATTTTTTGAAAGAAGGATCCATCAAAAAGTAACCCAACTCAACATCAAACCCTCCTTGCCCCCCTTGACTGCCCATGGTTTCTGAAAGATTCCCCCAAGCACTTGATGCTTTAGAGCAAGACTTCGAAGAACTGCGGATCAAGAAATTAATCTATTATGTCTGCTATCGAAGCTGGCCTAGTGTGACTATCCCTATGGACCAGATGGCGCTCAGTCGTTTGGTCCCTCGATTGCTCAATCAGGTGAAGACTGCTGAGGATTTGACAATATTGTTATCGAGAAAGGCTGCCAGGCTCAATAAATCGGAAGCTTACTTGCCCATTGCCCAGACCATTAGTCAGATTTTAGGGCCATTCTGTACAGGGCCGACAGCAGCAACAGAAATAGCAATAACAGCAGAAGCAAAGGATGCTCCTTCTCTGCCCACTCAAAAAGAGGATCATGCTTCTGCGGCCTGTCCCTCTTCTGCCTCAACGGGAAAAACCTATACTATTTTTGATCTCAAAGTAGCCTTGATGCAGTCTACTAATCCCTTAAAGGCAAAAATCTTGCTATTTTCTGCTTTATTCCATCCCTTTAGTTTCTGCGGTCGGTCAAGATTGGTTGAGTTTGAAGCAGCAGTCCTTGGGAGATTTATTGCAACAGCTCTTAGTAGCCTATCCAACCCAAAAAGCATTGGAACAGCAACTTGTACACACGGCTGCTCAAATAGAGACGCTCGATCAGGGGCTGCAAATTGCCCAGGGTATTTTACGGGCTGTGCAACCGATGTATGTTGGTTCAATTCCGTCAGACAGACTAGCTATGCAAACTTCTCCAAGGTCTTTTCAGATGGAATCAACATAGCTATTGCAGCCCCACTGCTGACCCGTTCAATATTTCTTTGATTACAATCTTTCTCAAGCTATGGATGCCCAAACTCTGCTGCAGCAGTATATAGAGAACAAGTTTGATTTCAGTGGCCAAGCCCTGTTTAACTTGGATCTGGAAGGGGCTGATTTGATCGGTGTTAACCTATCCTCGACGGATCTGCGGCATACGAATCTGAGTTTGGCTTACTTGAATCGAGTTGATCTGCAAGATAGCAATTTGAGCCTGAGTAATTTAAGTGGGGCGACCCTAGCTCAGGCCAATTTCAGCCGAGCGAACTTAACAGATGCCTCATTGCATGGCGCTAATCTACACCGGGCTATTTTGTTTAAGGCGAATCTTACCCTGGCAGATCTCACGGATGCCAATCTGATGGAGGCGGATTTGCGAGAGATCAAGCTCCGCAGTACTAACTTAACAGGGGCTTGTTTACGGGGTGCTAACCTGCGCGAGGAAAATCGCAACTGTGCCGATTTGAGGGGGGCGATTCTGAGGGGTGTCGATCTTCAAGGGGCAAATTTGCGAGGCGCTGATTTGAGCAAGGTGAATTTGCAAGGGGCCAACCTGCGCAATACGAATCTGCGGGGGGCCAATTTGACTGCGGCGAATCTACAGGGGGCCAATCTAGAGAATGCTCTGTTGAGTGAGGCGACTCTGCAGGAGGCAAATCTTAGTCAGGCGAAGTTGCAAGGGCAAAATTGGAGCGGGCCAATCTACAGCTGGCCCAGTTAGTCGAAGCTAAGTTACAGGATTGCTCCTTGGTGGAGAGTGAGCTGAGTCAAGCCAATTTTCAAGGGGCGAACTTATATCGCTGCACGCTCAATCGCGCTAATCTGAGTCGGGCCAATCTAACTGCAGTAAATCTGCAAGAAGCTTTTCTGATTCAGACTTTTCTTGCTAGGACCAATTTAACGGGGGCTAACCTAACGGGGGCTAACCTGACGCGCGCGGATTGGAGCAGTACGATTTTGACTGGCACAGTACTGACGGGCGCTACACTGCCTGATGGTACAGAGTATGTTGCGATTGAGTGTTGAGGATATCTTCATGAAGGACGGGCTATGAAGGCGGCAGCAGAGGGGTGAAACCACTGGCTGGACAAGCTGCTAGGAGGGCAAGATTAAGCCGCTGCTGAGCATCGTTGCGGTATTCGATATAGGTATAGGCTAGATCAATGCCCTTGCCATTGACTAAGACCTGCCAATCTGAGGTTGTGGTGTTGGCTACCGATAGCGATTGCACTTTTTCTGTTTTGGGAGATCGATCACCACAATTTTCGCAGAAGTGATAGATATTCTGGCCAAGATTAATCGCATTAAAGGCTGCGATTGCTTGAGATTTGCTGACATAGGAGCATTGATCGGCATAGGCTGCTGGAGCCAAGCAGAGAATGAGGGTGAGCGCTGATAAGCCAGTAATAGATTTCATAGTTAACCAGTCGAGTCTTTAATTATTTGAGTTGATTGCTGCGGATCATCATATTGTCATACCCCTACTAGGAATGTCGACTTAGGCTATCGATCAAGGGGGTTAAGGCTGGGACTGATGGGAGTGCGGGATCTTGGGTTGAGAAATTGGTCATTTGCCCATCCATTCCAAATAAGTCAAGAGGGACATGCTAGGCTGAGAGGCAAGATTGTTTCGGTTCTGAAGGTAAAGAGTCTTCGGAAGTAATGGGGAAAGCTGGTGCAAGTCCAGCACTGTCCCGCAACTGTAAGCAGGTAATCATCCTGCAAGTCAGAAGGCCCACCGACTCACTGCATCCACAAAGCTTGATCTGCGAGGTACAGATAGTGGCATACAAACTGCATCAATTTTCTCTAAAATTTCACCCGATAGCTACCAAGATAACCTGGGGAATAGCTGGGACCATGGGCCTAGTCATTTTGGCCTATCCTGAGGTTGCTGTCGCCCATCATGCCCTTGGGGGAAAGACCCCTCAATCTTTCCTCAGTGGTTTTATCTCGGGTTTGGCCCATCCGATTATTGGTATTGACCATTTTGCCTTTGTGGTGGCGGCTGGTTTATTAGCGCTGCTCTGCGGGATTTGGGTACCCTTAGCCTTTGTCGGTTGCTCGGTACTGGGTACGGCAGTGCATCTGCAAAGTTTGAATTTACCTGTCCCGGAGCTGTTTATTGCGGGGTCAGTGCTGATCTTTGGCATCTTGTTGGCGCTCAAGCAACATCCGAATCCTTTGGTGACAACGGGCTTGGCTGCGATCGCAGGTTTGTTCCATGGTTACGCCTATGGAGAATCCATTGTTGGCGCTCAGTTGACAGCCTTAGTGGCCTATCTGTCCGGATTTACGGTGATCCAATTAGGGATCGCAACCCTCGCCTATCGGGTGGGTAAGGCGGTCTGTCAGCCCCAAGCCGATCAACCCAGCTTGCCCTTGCGCTTTGCCGGTTGCGTGATTGGCGGCATGGGGGTCGCCTTTTTAAGCTCGGCGCTGCTGGGCTAAGTTCATTGCCAAGATTAGGAATAGTCCATGCATAAAATTCCAGTCACGGTTGTTACCGGGTTTTTAGGTGCCGGTAAAACCACCTTGCTTCGTCATTTACTCCAAAATAATGAAGGTCGGCGAATTGCTGTGATCGTCAATGAATTTGGCGAAGTCGGCATTGATGGTGATCTGCTGCGTGCTTGTCAGGTTTGTGAGGACCCAGAGGCAACGGAAACCACCATTGTCGAGTTGACCAACGGTTGTCTCTGTTGCACCGTACAAGAAGAATTTTTGCCGACCATGCAAGCCCTCTTGCAGCGCCGCGACCAAATCGACTGTATCGTCATCGAAACCTCTGGATTAGCGCTACCCAAACCCTTGGTGCAAGCCTTTCGTTGGCCCGAAATTCAGACAGGTGCAACGGTGGATGGTGTGATTACAGTGGTGGATGGCGCTGCGATCGCAGAGGGTTCTCCTGTTGCCGATCTCGACGCTCTAGAAGCCCAGCGCCAAGCCGATGACAGCCTTGACCATGAAACACCCATTGAAGAGCTGTTTGAAGATCAACTCGCCTGTGCTGATCTCGTCTTATTGACCAAAGGCGATTGCCTAGATCCTGCCACCCAAGAGCGAGTCCAAACTTGGCTCAGAGATCAATTGCCAGCAGGAGTGAAGGTATTGCCCTGCGATCAGGGGCATGTTCGTCCAGATTTGCTGTTGGGATTTAATGCGGCGGTGGAAGATCACCTCCACCTGCGACCCAGTCATCACGATCATGAAGCAGACCATGAGCATGATGAAAATATTAATGCGATTCAAGTCAAGATCGATCAAGCCTTTACCCCAGATCAACTATTAGCGCGCTTAGAAGAGATCGTGCAAACCCGAGATATCTACCGGATTAAAGGCTTCGCGGCCATCCCCAATAAACCGATGCGCCTCGTGGTCCATGGCGTAGGCAAACGGTTTGATTCCTTTTATGATCGCCCTTGGCAGCCCGATGAACTTCGGCAGACACAATTGGTCTTTATCGGCGAACAATTGCACCAAGCCGATATTGAAGCAGCGCTCTCTGTCCCCGTTGCCTAGATGTGAAGCTATGATTCAGGGAAGTTTCAGCATTCTGTCATCACTTCCTTGTCCATCGGAATCAAGAAGGCCCATATCTATGGAGCACTGAGCAGCAGCAAGAGTCAATTTAGCTTAGCCCAGGCAGATTGACATTGCTCAAGAAAGCGGCGGGGCAGATCGGGACAATTTCCCCAGTGGAGGTGGAGATAGGAGGCATGGAGGTTATGGCGCAACCAGCCCTCAACCCCTTGTCCTGAAAAATACTCCATCCTATAAATAGGAGAGCTGGAGGGTTGATCCAGTTGGGAGTGATGAAATTCATGGCCCCAAACTTGGGTGCCTTGGGGGATGAGTGGCGTGGTTTGGGTTGCGATCGCCCTGCGGTACCCTAGGGTTAATGGCCCTCCCATTTTTACAGCAGTGGGCAAGACACCCACCATTGGCCAAGTTTGGCCAGCCAGATCTTGTAAACTCTCACATAAATACATCAATCCCCCACATTCAGCATAGGTGGGTAATCCTCCTTCAATGGCTTGCTTAACCGATTGCCTTGCGCTTTCATTCGCGGCCAACCTAGCGGCAAAAACCTCAGGAAAGCCTCCCCCGAAATACAGTCCTTGAGCAGCGGCGGGTAGGGTTGCATCCTCTAAAGGACTCCAGAAAATCAGACTGGCACCCAGCTCTTGCAACAGATCTAAGTTATCTGCATAGTAAAAGTTAAAGGCAGGATCACGGGCGATCGCAATCTTAAGGGATGGCGCAGTCTGCGCTGTTTGTATGGGGATCTGACCCCTATGTACAGGAGCCGCTGATGTTGTTGCCAAGAGGGGAAGGAGAGTTGGCCAGTCAAAACAAGTCTCACCTAGATCTGCCAGTTGCTCCCAAAGGCTGTCTAGCTCTGTCAATTCATCCGTGGGTACCAAACCCAAATGGCGATCGGGAATCGCGATCTGAGCTTGCCGGCGTAGCACCCCGAGAATAGTCACCGATAAGGGCTTGAGCGCTGCTTCGAGCATGGCCAAATGGCGATCGCTACCGACACGGTTAAGGACAACCCCAGCAATCTGTAAACTGGGGTCAAAGGACTGATAGCCATGCACAAGCGCCGCCACAGAATCTGACAGACGACCACAGTCAAGCACCAAGAGAATAGGTAAATGGAGCAACCGAGCTAGATGGGCAGTACTCCCTCGCCCACCTTGCCCCGCTGCCCCATCAAATAGGCCCATCACACCCTCGACTAAACCATAGTCAGCCGCTGGAGCATAGCGACCAAAGGACTGGCGAATATACTCCTCTGAGGTGAGAATTGCATCTAAATTGCGACAAGGACGGCCAGTAACCGCCTGGTGAAACATCGGATCAATATAATCAGGTCCCACTTTAAAGGACTGCACCGTTTGATGCTGCCGCCTCAAACTAGCCAACAGCGCTAAGGTGATCGTTGTTTTACCGACACCGCTCCGCTCACCTGCAACGACTAAGGTCATTTCCAACTCGGCCTACTATTGAGCAGCCTATTCCCTCATGCCCCATGGACATGCGGCCCTGCCTAAAACCCTTAGGACTCAGTATGGCATTGTTGCACCTTAGCGCATTAAACAAGGAAGTGATCGTCTCAGTTAGGATGCTTGCCCTCTATCGCTTTTGATGGCTTCAATTGGGAAGTCAATGTCCATCTGCTTGCCTAAAAAAGTAAAGAAGATGCATCGCAATACGGATCTAAGCAGCTAGATCAACATAATCTGCTTCACTATCCCCAGAGAAATCACCTCTGAGTAATTCGTCATCCTCTAAGGACCAGTTAATCTCAGGATCATCTCTGTGAATGAATCTGCCGTTGGCTTCTAGCCAGTCGTAGAGAGAGGTATTCTTGCGCGGCGCAATGATCGGGGTAACTTGCTTGCGATTCTCGGAAATTAGTGAGGGGTTTACCATTGGTTCGTATGGATGGCTAAAGAGATGTGTTTACATCAATTTGGCCTAACTAAACCCCTGAAGCTTCGGTATTTATAAGGATTTTACGAAGGAAGGCTCCCCAGTTCTCTCCACAATAATACGCATACTTCAACCTTGAGGATTGCCAGCCCTCGCTGAGTTACACCCTCATAGAGCAGGAAAAGGTCTGTCACAAAGGACGAAATGATGGTTCTGATCAATCGTTAACCAGCCTTCCCGTCGCAGATTACCTAACAGCCGAGTAATAGTCACCCGTGTGGTTCCCAATAGATTCGCCAGTTGTTGATGGGTGAGGCGAACATCCAACCGAATTCCCTCCGCTGTGACCTGGCCTATTTCTTCTTTCAGCATCAACAGCATTTTCTCGAGACGATCTACAATGCGTCGCTGGCTAATCATGGCCAAGATAGCTTCAGTTTGTTGTAAGCGCCGACCTAATTGCAGGACGATTCCCTGAGCCAGCAAGGGTGAGCTTTCTATCTCGACTTGATTTAAGCGCATTAAGACTAGGTCTGATAAAGCTTTTGCCTCATAGGGATGGAGCTGAGTGAGGGGTAGTCCGAAGGGCATTGACGGATAGATAAAGCCTAAAATAGCTTCATCTCCATTTACAAACAGAGTATTCACTTGGACAATGCCTCGGCAAATGACCCAGATATCTTGAGATGCCATGGGAATGATCTGACCATGCCTGAAGTGATAAGTCTGGCGATCTTGATAGACCTCTTCTAGAAATCGACGCCAGTCAATGAGGGCGGGGGTAGAAGCACTCTGGGTTTGCAGCAGCATCAGCGATGGAGTGTGAAGAGCATCTGTGATACAAGCCTAAGGGCTGCTTGTAAAGTACAGGTAAACAAAAGGTTGTGGTCGAATTAAAGCTAGCTGCTCAGCTAAGGCTCTGGGTCTTAATTTTCGCAGCCTTCGGTTCAGCTTTTTTGGGTCTAGATGCGATAAGTGGTGAGTAATTTACAAACAATTCACTGATGAAATCAAACAGGCCGCTAGACCCTGAAATAAATAGCCCTTAGCCAAAAACAGAGTTTAGGAGTGTTGAGGATGGATGAGCCCACCAACCAAAATCAATGGCTAGAAATCTTGAAATATCCCACCTTGGTGTTCTCTATGCTGCTGGCTTTAATTATTGCTCGGTTCACCTTGGGGATTCAGTTTGGTTCTGTCACAGAAATCAGTAAAGAAGGGGTCAAGTTTGAGGAAACAGCCTCTACGGCTCTGGCAGAGATTGATTCGCGGGTGAGCGAATTGGAAACCAAAGCTAAGGAAATTCAGATTCCTAATGCTGATAAAAACAAGGTAATGACTCAATCCTTTACTGCTTCTCAAATGGTGGATAATTCGACGGCACAGGTCGCGCTTAGCTCTGAGAAAAACAGACAAGATGCTTTGGTGGGTTATATCTGGATTGGCAACTATACCCCTCAAAAAGGCTGGAGTGAGGTGAATTTAGCCCAGCCGGGGACCGGTGCCAAGCTTGGGTCTCAGCCTAGTGAGATTCGCGTGAATGCGACTTATATTGTTCAGGGTAATATGGTGGTTAGGGATGGGCTCCCTGCGGATGATGAGCAATATTTTCGGGGGCGGGCCAATTTAGGGGTTATCCCCGTGGGTACAGATGTGGAAATTCTAGAGAAACCTGTGGGTATTGAGCGGGAAGGGACCCGTCATTACTGGGCTAAGTTGCGCGTGATCAAGGCGTCTACTCCCTAAGGCGGCTGAGGGGCTGCTGGTAATCTAAAGAGAGTTTAAAAAGGCCAGCAGTGCTTTGCGATCGCGCTCCTTCATTCCCTTAAAGGTTTTTTGTGCAGTCTGGGCTTCTCCGCCATGCCAAAGGACGGCTTCTTCGATAGAACGGGCCCGTCCATCATGAAGGAAGGAGGAATAGGGTAATACGGTTTGGGTTAACCCTAGCCCCCAGAGGGGGGCAGTTCGCCATTCAGTACCCGAGGCCAGGAAGTCAGGACGATTATCTGCCAAGCCAGGGCCCATATCATGCAAGAGCAGATCGCTGTAAGGGTGGATCCTTTGTTTGGCAAGGGCCTGAAGGGGATGCGCTCCAGTTTGGAGAGTGGCAGTATGGCAGGCAATACAGTTGGCCTGGGTAAATAAGTGCTCACCTTTTTTAACCTCAGGGTTATCTAACAAGGTGCGAGCGGGCACCCCGAGGGATTGCACATAAAAGGTCGCTGCCTTGAGGGTTTGTTGATCGATGTCGCTATTGGACTCGGGAAACAGAGGATTGGTGACTCCCATGTCATTCACATAGGCTGCGGCACTCTGCTGGAAAAGGTTGGGCTGATTTGCCTTCAGACCAAAACGACCGATAACTTCTGCTTGTTTTTGACCATCCCAGACTCGATTTGGTCGTCCAGAAACCCCATCATGGTTTTGATCCTCTGGGTCAGCTAGGGATTGCAAGGTAGCATCAGGAATCGCTTCTAGTAAGCCTAGTCCAAAGACGGGTGGAGGAATGCGGAGGGAGGTTTTGATCTGAGGAGGTAGAGGTTGGCCTTTGCTGAGGGTGATCAGAGCTTGGGGCGATCGCAACTGATATGGTGTGCCATCGGGGTACTTTCCTTGATGCTCTTGCCAGTTAATCTCTACTTGGGCCTCTGGCGGTTGCCCATAGACGGCCTGATCCTGAATTTGAGTGCCTAGGCCCGCCACTGGCGGCGTGTTTTCTATAGCAATGTAATCCTCTGCATGGTACGAGTTAAGGCTGGCTGGTTCTGGAGATAGATTTTGATCCGTTTTTTGATTCTCAGGACGGCTGACGCGAACCAGTAATTGTCCCTTCTCTGGCAACCCCCGACCATTGCGAATATGACAGCCCACACAGGATGAATTATTAAAATGCGGCCCCAGTCCGGCATTCACTCGGGCGGGGGGTGTCACAAAGACTGCATCGAAGGCGAGATCACCGGCAAAATGCTCTTCGAGGTCGGTTGCGGTCAAATTGGCAGCGGGTTGCTCGTAGGCAGTCGAGCTGCGATTGAGAACTGTGGTTTGGCCGCCAGCCAGGGGGCTGCCTGAGGCAGTAGGATGAAGGATCTGGGAGAGCAAGAGAGTTGCGATCGCAACCAGGCCGCAGAGCCAGGCCCATTTCAAAAACTTAGGTTTTGACCATCGCCCACCAAAAATCTGCATTGTGGCATTCCTAAGCTTTTGCCTTTACCAAGGGTAAAACCTGATCTTCAAAGGTCTCAAAGACCTTGAGAATGGCATCCTGAGACACCTTTAACTGAGTGAGGGTAGCTGGATCAGTCATTTGGGTCTCAATGGGTTTCGGCAAAGCCGCCAAGGCGGTCTGGATTGCTTGAAATTCCTGTTGGATTTTTTGATCTAACTGTGGATCCTGTTGGGCAACCCAGGCGCTTAAACTCTCGCCTCCTTTGGAACTAGAGTCAGTTATCTGCCCTCGATAGGCATTCTCTGCCCCTTGGATATTGTTTTTAAAATCCTCTAGGGAGGTATAACTAAAGCGACTCTCTAATTTGTCAGTGGTTTTGGCTGTGAGGGGTACGCCAATCTTTTCCTTACCCACCTCATCCAAGCAGCCCATAATGCCCTGCACGATTTCTTCTACAGCCGCTTTTTGAGTGGGGTAGGCTGAATTCTGGCTCTCTCCGGCAGTGGCAAAGACAGTTTGATAAGCGGGCTTGCCCTGTACCCCCGCGACCCAACTTTGCTTGAGATTCTGAGCGGTTTGGTCAAAGGCAAGGGTGAGATATTTTAGATACTCCAGCTCTCGAGGGGAGAAGGGCAGTACTTTATTGCTATTGGTACCAAATAGCAATAATTCGATGGTGTGGAACCCTTTTTGAGTCGTTTGCAAAGAGTTAATCAATTCTGGAGTGATGGGCTTACTGTCCTTGAGTACGGCTGCTACATCCACTTCATTTACAGGCCAATCATCTAAGTCGCCATCATAGCCTAGGGATCCAGCAGGCCCAAAGGCAAAGGCCTCGCTTTGCTCCCATACAACTCTGGTCTCGATCCAGGCTTTGCGGGCAGCCTTTAGGGTCCCCTCATCAGGGGGTAGCAACAAAGGCCTCCACCGCTGTCACAAGCTTGCTCGACTCGGTGACTAAACGGTCATAGGTAGGAAGCACCACATTACTCGGAAAATCAGCAACCAGCTTAAGCTTCCCTGAGGACTGGGTTGCAGCGGGAGTCGAGGATGCTGTTTCGTTTGCCTGTGGATTAGAGGTATCTTGGCAACCTGCGCCCAGGATGACAAGGGCTAACAAGGTGGTAAAGGCAGGAATCCGTTTCCAGCTTGACCCGCTAGAGAGGGCTGGGTTGTGATGTTTAATTTGCCTATGGTTGCGATTATTAACCCTTGTGTTTGAAGACACTCAGTTGATACCCCTTATTTGAATAGAAGTTAATTCTGCGGATGCTACGGCCCCAAGCACTGTTTTACTCTTCAACAGCAACTTTATCAATCTCCGATCTAGTTGAGATTAATATTCAATAATATTGACATATGTTGTAAATAACACCAAGCAAAATCTACCGATACTGGTAGAAAAGAAGGGGGAGGGAGCGGTCTTAAGATCTCTCCATTGCCTAAGACTATTACCGTTGACTTTCCTTGGCATCAGAGCAGCGGTAACAGTCTCAAGGTTAGTACCGCTGCTCTGAGCATCAGACGCTCAGGAATTAGCCTTGGATCTTATTGAAGGTTAATCAAGCTTTAATCCGTGGTTTGGGCAAAATGCGCTATCAACGCGTCGCGCATGATTTCAATTGGTACCGGTCGATTTAGCCAGAGAGATAGGGCTGCTGCTCCCTGTTGGACAAGCATTTCTAAACCATTGAGGGCGGTGCGATCGCTGTTCAGAGTATCTCGCAACAGCTGGGTGGGGTTGGGTGTATAAATTAAATCATAAACAATGGCTGTTATCGGCAATTGGTCAATAGCCGAGGGAGATAGGGGCGATTGATGAACCTGGGGGGGACATGCCCAGGGGCGTGGTATTCACCAATAGCTCTGTTCTGGGCAATAAGGGCGACAATGCCTCCCAGCCATGAATTTGTAGGTCTAGGGACAGGGTGGCCGCTAAACTCTGCTGCAAGGCTTTTAGCTTAGGGATCTGACGGCCCACAACATGAACTCCTGGACATCCTAATTCAGCACAACCAGCGATCACATCGTCGCTTTGAACCGCATCGCGTCACGAACCGTCCCAGCGACGTCCAGCACGCGTGCGCCAACGACGTCGACCGCCTGCCCCCTGGGTGAGTCCGGCCCTGAGTCACGCGCGACCCGAGCCAGGTAGGGCACCAGGAACGGCCAGCGGATCAGGCCGAGGAACTGGACCAGCGACGCGAGCACCCCGAAGACGGCGCCGAGCAAT
>JAAUUW010000049.1 GCA_012030735.1 Acaryochloridaceae cyanobacterium SU_2_1 | reverse complement strand
CGAAGGTCACCAAAGGTCGTGCCATCGATAAGGTCTTCATGAATCAAAATGGGATTTTCCATATCTTTATGATGCTCTATACGGCTTCCTTACAGTCTAATTCAGACTTGTGTGTACACCGTAGCTAGCATTGGGGGTTGGATTAATCTTCAGTATGATGGGGTAGGGTTCAGTCCCCAACCTCCATTGAGGGGGTCAATGCTGATTGCTGTTGCTGGAGTATAGGTGATCTCATGACGGCTGACTTTTACGATACAGATAAGCGCAAATTGTTATCTTGCCTCAGTCATGGCTCAATTTTTCTGAGTACCCTAGTGCTGTCGGTGGGGATTCCGATTGTGGTTTTACTGGTCTCTGATGATCCAGTGGTTAAGGAGAATGCTCGGGATGCGATCAACTTCCACCTGAACGTTTGGATCTATGAAGTCCTGTTCGCGCTATTGTTTTGGGTACCCTTTCTATGGCCCTTGTTTGGGATTGTGTTTTTGCCCATTGGCTGTTGCCGATTTTGGCCATTTTGCATTGCCTCAACAAATTTGACCAAGCCTACCGCTATCCCTTTATTTTTCGAGTGCTGTAGAGGGTTAAGGGGCAAGAGCTAAAATACCGCTACTCAAGAATGGGGCGATTGGAGACGATAGTCGCAGAATGATCTATCTCCTGAGAAGAGCAAGAGGCAGTCATCACAGCTTCGGGCTGATCGGACCAACCACAGGTAGGACATTCGCAACTGCCCATTGATCGGGCAATGATTGGAATTTTGGCTTTGCATTCTGGGCATTGACCCGTGAAAAAAGGATGGGTCATGATCAGGCGGATTTGTTCTAGGTGCGAGAGGTGAGACATCTGACTTAAGCGGACCGAAGATCTGGCTGGGGACAAGAAGAACAGCTATAGATTGCAGCGAATAGCAGATCACGGCAATCAGGATGTTCGGGTGTATGCAGGCAGGCCTTAACTCAGACCTACACAACAAGCTATCTCTAATTTCTCTGATTACAAAAAATTTTACCCCTGAGAAACTACTGAACTCTTGCAAATTAAGGGGATCAGGAGCGATTAGCAATTTGCGCGATTATACGGATTACAGTATTTCGGGCTGCCCGGCGAGAGGCGGGGGAGAACAACCCTTAAGATAGCTGATTAGGAAAGGCGAGAAAGGAGAAAAAAGATGGAGGAACTTGAGGCGGTTGAGCTGAGGTTTAAGCAGTTACAGGCTCAGTTATGCGATCGCTGGCAAGCCATTGAAACCATCGACACCGCCCATTCAGATATTCTAGTGATTCCATCCTTTAGTGTGGATCAAGAGGAGCTGCAAAAGATCGATGGGTTTTTGCACTACGAAGAGCGGTTATTGTTCTCGCTGATTCGGCTGCGCGATCCGCAAACGCGGCTGATTTATGTGACCTCTCAACCGCTACCACCCATTGTCATTGACTATTACTTACAACTGCTGCCGGGAATTCCCTTTTCCCATGCGCGCGATCGCTTATTGCTGCTTCCTATCTATGACCAATCTCTCAAGCCCCTTAGCCAAAAAATATTAGAGCGGCCCCGATTATTAGAGCGCATTCGCCAATCCCTGCGCCCTGGCCATTCCTATATGATCTGCTTTAATTCCACCCCTCTAGAACGAGAGATCTCTGTCAAACTAGATATTCCGTTATTGGCTGCCGATCCAGCCCTGCTGCACTTAGGGACAAAAAGTGGCAGTCGTCAAGTCTTTGCTGAATGTGGCATTCCCCACCCCGATGGCAGTGAGCTGGTTTGGGATACCGAAGCCTTGATCGATGCTGCGGTGGCACTCTGGCAGCGTCAACCAGGGCTAGAGCGAATCGTCATTAAATTAAATGAGGGTTTTTCAGGAGAGGGCAATGCGCTACTCAATCTACGCGAGGTAGGGAGGGTGGAGTCGGTGGAGCAGCGACAGCAGATCATTCGAGATCGCTTGCCGCAACTCACCTTTGAATCGGCCACCGAATCTTGGTCTCATTTCAGAGAGCGCATCCCTCAACTGGGGGCGATCGTTGAAGCCTTCATCGAAGGGGAGGTAAAATGTTCGCCCAGTGTGCAGGGACAAATTACCCCCAATGGCCAAGTAGAAATCCTCTCCACCCATGACCAAATTTTAGGCGGGCCGAATCACCAAATTTATTTAGGGTGCCGATTTCCAGCGGATGAAGCCTATCGCTTACAACTGCAAGAGCTGGGTCTAAAAGTGGGTCAGAACTTGGCAAAAAAGGCGTTCTAGAACGGTTCGGTGTCGACTTTGTGGTCACCCCGTCTAAATCCGGATCGGGCCAATCTGGATCAGGCCAAGCAGACGCAAACCCGTCTGGCTGGGATGTGCAAGCTATTGAAATTAACCTACGCAAGGGAGGCACCACCCATCCCTTTATGACCCTCAAGTTACTAACCAATGGCGCTTACGATATGCAGACTGGATTATTTTTTGGACAACAGGGCTTGCCAAAATACTATGTTGCCTCTGATAATCTCTGCGAGAAGGCCTATCGGGGATTACTGCCCAATGACTTAATGGATATCATTGCCCGCCATCACCTCCATTTTGAAGCTGGGAGTGAAATGGGCACCGTTTTTCATTTGATCGGCTGTCTATCAGAATTTGGCAAGGTCGGGGTCACCAGCATTGCCAATTCTCCTGATCAGGCACAGTGCATCTTTGATCGAGTGATTGCCATCCTCAACCAAGAAACAAATCCCCACCTGGCACAACCCGAGCATCCCATCGGACTGGCTCTGCCCATTGGCTGGAGTATCCGCCGCTGATCTCGATGATCCTGCCCACCCTACCCTGTGATTTCCATGGGCTATCCCTTCATTTTGGCCTCAGCTTCTCCGGCGCGCTATCAACTGCTCAAGCAAGCAGGGTTTGATCCGATTGTCCAGCCCAGTCAATTTGATGAGTCGCAAATTACTACCACTGATCCCGAAACCTTGGTGAGGGCCTTGGCCCTAGGAAAAGCCGAAATGGTGGCCAAACAGCAGCAATCGCCAGCCTTAGTGCTGGGCTGTGATTCTGTCTTGGCCCTGGGAGGAGAAATCTATGGCAAACCTAAAACAGTAGAAGATGCGATCGCCCGTTGGCAAACCATGCGCGGCAAAACAGGTCAACTACTGACGGGCCATGCCCTGATTGACCTACACCAGCAGACTCAGCTGATTCGCGCTCAAAGCACCGCTGTGGACTTTGCCCCCCTTAGCGATCAAGAGATTCAAGCCTATACCAACACAGCAGAAGCCTTGCAATGTGCGGGTTGCTTTGCCCTGGACGGGCGGGGCGGCTTATTTATTGATCAAATTAGGGGCTGCCATAGCAATGTGATTGGTCTCAGCTTGCCGCTCTTGCGCCAGATGCTAGGTGAGCTGGGCTACGAAGTGATGGATTTTTGGCAGCAGTAACCGCCCGAGGGCAAGGCTTGCAGTTTGAGCGGATCTGAGTCACCACCCGGCAGGGATTATTTTGTCATTTCCGAGATAATACTGAGGCGACCCCCCATTCTTTTATCTATGGTGGTGTAGAGAGATAAAGGAACCAAGATAAACCCTTTTATTACTCGCCGATGTTTGGTCTTAGCGCTGGGGAGCGGCCTGAGGTTGAACAGAGCCAACCGATAAAGATGCACTGGTTAGACAGGCAACTGGGGTGGTTTTGCCTTGTCTATGCTTTTGCTGGAATTGACTGAAATTTCAGTAATTCCTCCGTGATCATTCTTGTGTATGTCGCGTTCACCTTAAGTATTAACCATAGAGTTTAGCCCATGCGCAATAATCCCTTGTCCTTGTTGGTGAATCAGCGACTGGTGCGATTTCGGCACCCCAAAAATTCAACAGCTGGTGTCACTTTGATTGAAATGTTGGTGGTTCTCTCCTTGACAGCCATGTTGGCTGCCTTTACAGCACCTGCCATTACCTTCGGGAGGAATCCTCTCAGAGATACATCCAGCCGATTGGCAGCCAGTTTTAAGCTAGCTCGGGCTAGAGCCATGGCAGAGACCTCTGCGGTCAGGATTCGGCCACTGTCTAGCACAGAGTTTGTCATGGAGCGGGCAACTCGATGCTCAGATACCACTTGGACCAATATTAGTGATCGCGGCCAAAAGAACGGTGTAACGGTTAACGAAGACCTCAGCTTCGACAGCCCTGCTCAGCTCATCTCACCCACCCAAGTGAATGGAGCCGTCGTCACCCCTGTCACTAACTGGAATCTTTGCTTCAACAGTCGAGGCATGGCTGACAAAACTGTGCAGATAACCATCAGAGATTCAGATGCCAATAAACAGAGAACAATCACAGTCTTTCAGGGCGGCTCAGTTGATCTAGGCAACATCAGCTAACCGCATCAGAGCGCAGAAACTTGCAGGAGGTAATGGTTATGACAGCAAAAACAAATTTTCATCTCCCCGCCCCGATCCCTAAACCAAACAGACTACCTAGCAACGAACAAGGACTCACCCTCGTCGAATCCGTCGTCTCCTTGCTGATCTTTTTCATCGCCATGGCAGGAATTATACCCATCTTTCTAAATTATTCCTTAGCCACCATTAACAACGAAAAACGCACGGCTGCCATCGCCCTCACTGGACAAGTTTTAGATGGGCTACGTCAAACTGACACCGACACACTCCCCTCCAGTGGCACTGTCACAATGACCCCCATTACCTATATGGGCAAAACTTACACCCCCACCATTACCTACTGTCAAACCACCACCTACTGTGATGCTAATTCCAGACATGTCAAAGTCCAGATTGCACATAATAATCAGTCAGTTTATGAAACTGAAACCGTCTTTAACAAATTCGAATAAAGGATTTACCCTGGTAGAGCTGTTAGTGACCACGGTGATGGCATCTTTAGTTTTGGGGTTTTCGCTATCCTTAATCACTGACCAGCGCCAACAGTTTGTTAACAATCAAGCAAGGTCAGAGGCCAACCAAACCTTACGGGCTGGCATGGACTTAATGGGCGCCGATATCCAAGCCACTGGAAACCATTTACAGTCCGCTCCAGGATTGCCTGTGATCAGTGTGATCAATGGTGCATCGGGTGCCCCTGATCAATTGGTGTTACAGCGGAAGATGATTGCTGACACCTTAACCCTATGTGCAAACTTAAGTGGCAGTAGCACAGAGCTGGTTGTATCCAAGAGAACCCTTGCTAGTGGTGAAACGGGTTGTCCCTCCTTCTCTGATGGTAATGCCAACAACCTCACAGATAGCCTTGATGCATTTCGCGATTATCGATGCGGCATTGACGGGGCAGCAGCCTGCACCGCCAGATCTTCTCCACCAAGCACTAGCAGCTGCACAGATGAATGCGTTTGGGCTTACATTCATGACCCAGTGAATAATCGAGGAGAGTTTTTTTTATATGGCTTTGAAGCATCCACCGATAGCAACACTCTAAACAAAATCTATAAAGGGAATCCTGGCAATTGGCAATATTCCTACACTTACACTGCTGGTAGCAGCACCAATCCAGTGATTTATATCCTCGAAGAGCAACGTTATGGCTTAAATGGGAACGTATTAGAGTTGGTGACAAATCGCCAACAAAGTTTAACTGTACCCTTGGTCAACAAAATACAAAATTTGCAATTGTCATTGAGTCGGGCAACGGATCCAGACAATAACCCCGCAACCCCTCCTGTCTATGTGACAGATACTGCGTTTAATTCCATTTTTACTGAAACACCCAGCGCGACTTATGTGAAATACAACCAGACTGGGGCACCCAATGCTGCCAGTACAGATTGGAAAACGATTCAACACATCCAAGTTGATTTAACGTCAGCCAATGTTGCAGATTCGGACGCCATTACCTTAAAACAGTGTGGCACCAATAATCAATGCTTCCTATCTTCCCGATTCTTCCCCCGCAACATTCTCTCTATACAACCTTAACTCTGTACGTTAATCCATTTCAGCACTCAATCTACCCAGTAAATCCATTGCCATGAAATCCCAGCCGCAGACTTTTCAACAGTCATTGTTTCTATTATTGGTTCGCGTGCAACGATATCGCCATCAAGAAGGTGGTTACAGTTTAGTCGTTTCCATCGCCATGCTCTTAATTTTGAGCACGCTGTTAATTACGGCAGCTGTTGTCAGCAAAATAGATAGCTCTAGCACCAGTGCCTCTGCCCGCAGCAACACGGGCTTCTTTGCAGCGGAAGCAGGGCTAAACATTCGCGCAAAACTAATCCGCAACAAGTTTGAGGGTTACAACCGTCCGACTGGAACCAGCCCCACCGATACTGATAGTGACGGCGAATTTTGGGATAGCTGTGTCAGTGGTAGCGGCATCGGCACGCTAGATTTTGCTTGCACTAATTATTCCTTTCAGGGCCAAAACGTCGTTTCTTATATGAGAGAAGACCCCAGCAACCCTAGCAATATACAGGTACCAGCTGATGAAGACTTTGGAGGACTGAGTGCACAAGAATATAAATATACTGTGGAGTCAGTGGCTCGCGATGCCCAGAACCTACCCACAGCTATTTTAAGTATGAATTTCAAGAGCCGGGTGGTACCTTTATTTCAGTTTGCAGTTTTTTATGAAAACGACGCAGATTTCTCCATCCCACCTAATATGACTTTAAATGGCCGGGTGCATAGCAACAGCGATCTCTATCTCAATAGCGCCAACAACACAGTTACCCTCAGAATCAACGGTCAAGTTACCACAGCAGGCACCCTTTATCGCGGCAATAAAACAGCGACAGCCAACGCAACACAACAATGTGCGGGCAACGTCGTCATCCCGACCCAAACTGGTACTGACCAATCCTTGAATTGCACTGGCACCACAATCACGCCGTACCTAGAGGCAACCACTACCCCCTCTAATATTAGTACTTGGGGTAACAGAATTGGCATCTCCGTACCCGAGTTGCAAGTACCTGAGCCTGATTTATTGAAGCCAGTGCCTGGCAACCTTTACTGGGATTCCGCCGACCTGCGTGTGGTGCTGAAACTCGACGGCAGTAGCAACCCTACCGGCATTGAGATCCGAAATGCAGATAATAGCGTGAATGCAAGCCTGACGAATGCGCTACGCGATAGCTGCCCTGTTGCCAGCACCACCCTCAGAACGGCTGAATCTACTACTGAGACGAGTCTTGGCACTAACAATTCAACGACATTGGCTAACTTTACAACGAATGATTTTATTGCTGTGGGCACAGATATTGATAGTAACGTTGTAAGGAGCATTAACAACGGTAGCACCAAAAGTTTGACCATCAGAAGACAGCTGGGATCTAGTTCTGCAAGTGGAGCGACAGTGCGCAAAGCAGTGGTGTCCACTTCTAACACGTTCTATAACTATCGAGAAAAAGATGGGGTCGCTGGTGGCAATTCTGGCAAATACATTCGCATGCTCAATGTAGACATGCAAGCTCTCATTAACTGCGTTCACGATCGGGGGTTAATGGGGAGTAAGCAACTGAGTGATGAGACCGATGGTGGCTTAGTTTGGTTTTTTAGTGTAGACGACTCTGCCCGTGGCTCTAGCCGAACTGATAATATTGATCTCGGTGACGATCCTGATGACAACAGCGATAACGCCTCTGTAATCGGTAATCCTTACGGAATACGCTTATACAATGGTAGCTCCCTAAACCCAAGCATTAGTGGTGCCCCAGCCATTAAAGGGCTTACCATTGTTTCCGACCAAGCGGTTTATATTCGGGGTGACTATAACAATAATGCCTCTTGGAAGCCAGCCTCAATTTTAGCCGATACCATCAATGTCCTCTCGAATCAATGGCTGTTAGATGATTCTAATGGTCGTGCCTATGTCGGCGGTCTACAGAACAGTGAGCAAATTAACTGGGATGCACCTACCCGCACTCCAACTGGAGCAGTGACTATCAATGCAGCATTTTTAGCAGGCACTGAAATCCCTGGGGGAGCAAACGGAGCCGCCACTCAGTTAAATAACATTGACTCTGGTGGGGTGAATAACTATCCCCGCTTCCATGAAAACTGGAATGGAATTAACCTTAACTATAGAGGTTCCTTTGTGAGCTTGGGTCAACCCCGTCGGGTTAATGCACCCTTCTGCGGTAGCAGAGACGCAACCAACTGCAACATTTATAGCCCACCTGTACGGAACTGGGACTATGACACTCGGTTTAATGATGCAGCGAACTTACCGCCCCTCTCTCCACGGGCCGTCTATTTACAGCAAGAACTGTTCGAGCGTAAATTTGATCGAGTTTCTCAAAACTTAGACAACCTGTTTGTATCAGCCATTCCGAGCATCCAACCCAGATTCTCTTTATAAAGCCCTGGCAGCGGATGGTTAGTCCATGGAACAGACCATCCATCCGTGCACTCCATCGCTGAGAGGGTTGTGTCGCAGAACAGGGGGTCTTGACACTCCCCATGGGACAAATCTCTTTCATGCCTAGCATCTTTGGATTGGTTGCATAGTCATTGATAAAGCTCAGGTTGCAGCTAGGCCCGTGTGGCTCGATTCGCTGAGTTCCGTTCTACATCTCGTGGTTTTTTGCCCCGCCACAATAGCCGAATGGGGGTACCCGTGAAGTCTAGATTTTCACGGAATTGGCGTTCAATATACCGTCGGTAGTTGTCTTTGAAATGGACAGGATTGTTAACAAACAGGGCAATGGTGGGGGGTTGGCTGCTGACTTGGGTGCCATAATAGATTTTGCCCTGGCGGCCCTGACGGGTAGCGGGCGGTGTATGCCAGCTGACGGCTTCTTCTAAGACTTCGTTGATCACGGCAGTGGTGACGCGCTGCTGAAACTGTTGCGCTGCTCTATTAACTAAGTCAAGAATTTTCTCAACGCGTTGTCCTGTCTCGGCGCTGACAAAAATCAGCTCGGCCCAGTTCATAAAGCTCAGACGAGATCGGATCAGCTTACCAAACTCATTGATGGTATAAGTATCCTTGGTGATGGCATCCCATTTGTTGACAACCAGCACACAGGCGCGACCTTCATCAATAATCCGACCCGCTAGTTTTTGATCTTGATCGGTGACCCCATCGAGGGCGTCGATCAAGAGTAGCACGACTTCTGAACGACGAATTGCTTTGAAGGCGCGGTTAATACTGAAGAACTCCGGCCCATAATCAACATTCTTTTTGCGGCGAATTCCAGCTGTATCGATGAACCGATAGCTGCGATCGCCTCGATGAACAACCATATCAATGGTGTCACGGGTGGTCCCTGAAATAGGGCTAACAATGGAACGGTTTTCGCCGACAAAGGCGTTGAGCAAACTGGATTTGCCCACATTGGGCCGACCGACAATGGCCACATTGACAGGGCTTTCCTCTGGCTCGTCGATTTGCGGTGGAAAGCTAGCGACCACCTGATCCAGCAGATCGCCGGTACCATTGCCATGAATTCCAGAGACGGGGAGAGGCTCCCCTAGTCCAAGTTCCCAAAATTGAGCGGCGAGGGTGGTCCCTTGACCTGGAGATTCGCATTTATTGATCGTGAGCAAGGTAGAGACGGGATGTTGGCGTAGCCATTGGGCAATTTCTGCATCAGCTGGACTGGGTCCTGTTTGACCATCCGCAACCATGACCACAACCGTTGCCTCAGATAGGGCAATCATCACCTGTTCGCGGATATGGGGTAGAAATTCGCTCTCGTCATCAAAAACTAATCCACCGGTATCGACCAAGAGGAAGTTTTGCCCATTCCAGAAGGCAGGGCGATAGGTGCGATCGCGCGTCACACCCGGAGAATCATGCACAATGGCATCCATCATCCCCGTCAGCCGATTAACTAAAGTTGATTTGCCCACATTGGGGCGACCAACAATGGCAACAATGGGTAACCCCATAAATTTTGTTTTCCTAAGCGTTCATGTTTAGTCTAGTCTGAGAACAACCGAGACAGGTTTAAGTTCACAACCATTGCTGGCGAAATCACGGGTCAAACCTCTGCAGGATGGGTACTTCTGCGAATCTCTGAGTACCAGGTGGCTTGCTGAAGTTGTCCGGCCTGGGTCATTAAACTCAACCGCAATCGCAGATTAGGGCTAGCAAACCATAACCAATCTTCGCGGGTCATTGATCCCAGGCTCTGCCTCAGAGTCAGCCGTTCCTCTTGATCAAGAGAAAACTCGAGTTGATGAATCGATCCCGCCGGCTCCTGCCCTAGGAGTTGGCCCTGCTGCCCAGACTGCTGCTGTGATATTGATACCAGCAACAGTGATCCATGCTCACGAGGCTGAGGCTGAAAAGCTTGCCCTGCCAAGACAGTTGAGTAGCCGTTAACACTTGAGTAGGATCGACCTGAGCCGATTCACAGAGTTGAATCACGGCCTGGTCTGTCAACTTCACAGGCTCGACTTGCAGATCTGCAGACTGTGCTTGGGAGGCAAAACTACCCAGAGGATGGCAGGTCCGCTGTACAAACAGCTCCCTAAGCTGGACTTTAAAAAACCCTGAATATTCATGGGCATGGGTTAAAAGGCTATGCCACTCATCTGGTGAAATTTCATCATAGGACATTATTATGGCTTGTCGATGCTCTAACGCAGGAGGCTGAGCATCGACAAGCCAATCCCGAAGCCCTTCTCAAACAAGCCTCAGCCAGGTATAGAGATATTGCGTCAGAAGGGCTTAAGCCCAAAGGGTCTGGCTGAGAGAATTCACCAACCACCAATAAAACTTTTCTCTTTGTATAATGGGCGCTAAGATAGTAGGCGAGAACAAGCGTCGGCAGGCCAAGCTTTGGCTAGAATTCAAGAACATATCCTGTTTTATCTGGTTAGTTGACTTACCTCCGAATCCCGATCTCGATACGTTGTTCATTTGATTCCAAAGGTAAGACATGACAGTTTACATCGGTAATCTCTCCTATGAGGTTACAGAGGACGATTTGAGTGCGGTGTTTGCAGAATACGGAACCGTCAAGCAGGTTAAACTGCCTATCGATCGTGAGTCTGGTCGCAAGCGTGGCTTTGGTTTCGTAGAAATGGACAGCGAACCGGAAGAAAACAAGGCGATTGAAGAACTGGATGGGGCAGAATGGATGGGCCGGACCTTAAAGGTCAACAAGGCTAAACCACGCACTCCCCGCGAAGGGAATAGCGGCGGGAGCTGGTAGCGGTAGAATATTGATCTGGGCAATGCTAATCTCAGTGTTTTGAAGCTCACCTCAAGAACGTTTTTGGGTTCTGTAGGCAGCCTCAAGGGAGTGACAGGCCCCGTCCTCATCTTAAATCTTTATATCTTGACCCAACCAGCCGGTTCTGAATCGGTATCACGTTAAATTTCGTAATTTTCTTTTCAAAATCTATTGTAGTGGGAGGATTTGAATGACCCAAGTGGTCCTAGGTGACGACGAACAACTAGAATCTGCACTGCGCCGATTTAAGCGCAAGGTCTCTAGAGCAGGCATCTTTGCTGACATGAAAAAAAATCGGCATTTTGAAACACCGGCTCAGAAGCGGCAGCGCAAAATTACGGCTAGACATCGCGAACGTCGCGCATGCGGGGGCGAGGCTAAGGGAATTTAGCAGGTCCCTGACTGCCCCAATAGTTCTAAATTCCAATAGACGGAACAGCAGCTTAAGAAAAGTCTTAGGCTGCTGTTTTTTTGGATTTAAAGGTAGCGATATTGAGCAATCGCCCAGATAGGGAAATCACTTACTCGGGTTTATTGCCCCGCTTCTCACCGTCTACAAGATAAGCAAGTAAACCAAATGCGGCCAGAAACTCACAAAAGATAATCGTCCAGAATAGGGTGTTGCTGAGGTCTTGAAACATAATCAATTCTCGAGTGGTTGACTGGATGCCTGAATTAAAAGGGCTCAATTCAAGTCTCTCCCAAATGCTATCAAATTACTTGAGTAGATGCACTGAAAATCCTTGGGGATCAGTGTCTTTTTGTAAAAAACAGCTGTTCAAAAAGTTATAAATGGTTGAAAAAAATAAACAGATATTTAGAGATGTGAACTATGGGGATTCACAATCCCAAAAATAGCAGGAGGAGAGCGGGGATAACGCTGAGTAGGGCAAGGCAGGAAGTCCCCAGGCCACCAGAATCGTGAGGAACGCTCTTGGCCAATCCCATTGATGGATTTCTTGCAGGTTACGTGTCAGGGAGATCACAGTGCCGCCCATTACCCCTAAGCTCAGGACTAAGCTGAGGGAACTGGCCCATGGAGCGGCTGCGATCGCAGGTCCAGACAGCATCAAAGGCCAAAGGCCCGCCATCACACCCTGTAAAGTTTGACGGGCTGTTCCTTGTCCGCCTTGCAATTGGGCAAACAGGTTGAGAACTGCCCCCAACCATAACCAACCGAGCAAACCGGCAAACAGAAACAAAAAACCAAACCCCAGTACCCCGCCGATGCCCGAACCCGTGGTAGCGGCAGCATTAAAGGTCAGTACAGTGAGCACCACTAGCCCAATGAGCACCGAGACTGGCTCTTGACTATCAGGATTATGGCGACCAAAGAAAGTCCCATACAATGCATTTAGCATTAACCTACTCCATCAATGTCAAAGGAATATTTTGCCAGCCCATGGACTGAGCCTTGGCAAAGTCCGGCAACCATTGCTGCACCCTGGCCGTCGAGAAGAGATCCCAATCGCCAAAGGGATTGGCTTTACCAAAATCCCTCACCTGAGGCTTGCCTTTGATCTTGGCTATTTCCGCCGTTTTTTGGAGGGCATCGGTATAATTACCAAGAGAATCGACTAAATTGACAGCCTTAGCCTGAGCACCTGTAAAGATTTGGCCCTCTGCTAGGGGTTTAAGTTGACTCAGGGTAATACTGCGGCCAGCAACAATGGCCTTGAGAAACTGATCATAGGAGTCATCCACAATCCCTTGTAAAATTTCCCGCTCCTTGGGCTTAGACTCTCGAAAGGGCGACAAAATATCTTTATAAGGCCCACTTTGGAAAGTGCTCGTTTGCACCCCGACCTTATTGAGCAAGCCAGAAACATTTTGGCTCCGTAGGATTACCCCAATTGATCCAGTCACTGTAGCAGGATTGGCCACAATATGATGGGCTGCGCTGGCAATATAGTAGCCGCCAGACGCGGCAACATCGCCTAGACTGGCAATAATTTTGATATCTGTTTCCTTACGAGTCCGCATCAGCTCTTCGTAAACAGCTTCAGAGGCAGCAGCTGTGCCCCCTGGACTATTAATCCGCAGCAAGATGGCTTTAATCTGTTGATCCTCGCGGGCATCTTGGATCGATTTAATCAGTTGATTGGCATTGGCCCCTTCCGCAGAAGAGAATAAGCCCGTCGCTTCTGCGTCACTGATAGTGCCATAAATATTTAATAAGGCAACATTGGCGTCACCCATCGTGGCATTGGCTCCATCAGCATCCTCCCATGAAGAGGGAGGACCGCCGAGCAGGTTGCCTAAGGCAGCCACTAGGCATAGGGTGATCAAGGTTAAGGCAAGAATGCGATCAAGACGCATATAGTCAGGCTCTCCTTCAAATGAGATTCAGTTAGATCATCAGGCTCAGAGATTAAATGCGGCCTTGGTTTTTGATCGCAGGTTCCGTGCCTGCTTCTGTTCCGTCCATGTTACAAAAATCGACATCAGAGAGTTCTGGATTGCTCCCCAGCATAGATCAGGATCGGGATCAGAGATCTTCACAAGCTTGAGCGCCGCAGATAGGGCTGTAGTGCCTCGGGGATCTCGATACTGCCATCCTCCCGTTGGTACTGCTCTAAGATGGCGGCCATGGTGCGGCCCACGGCCAGACCAGAGCCATTGAGGGTATGCACCCATTGGGTGCCTTTTTGACCGGGTTCTTTAAACCGAATATTGCCCCGACGGGCTTGAAAATCAGAAAAATTAGAACAACTGGATATTTCACGATAGTTGGCGGCAGAGGGTAGCCAAACTTCTAGGTCATAACATTTGGCGGCAGAGAACCCTAAATCTCCTGTACAGAGCTCCAAGACGCGGTAGGGAAGGCACAGAGCCTCTAGAATAGCAGCTGCATCATTGACCAGGGTTTGATGTTCCTGGGCTGAGCTGTCAGGATGGACTAATTTGACCAGTTCGACTTTGTTGAATTGATGAAGGCGGATGAGGCCCCGGGTGTCGCGCCCATAGCTGCCTGCTTCTCGCCGAAAACAAGGGGTATAGGCGCAGTGATGAATGGGTAATTCTGAGGCAGTCAGAATCTGATCTCGATAGAGGTTGGTGACCGGAACTTCTGCTGTGGGTGCTAGCCAGAGGTCATCTTGGTCGCATTTAAAGCTTTCTTCGGCAAATTTAGGTAGCTGTCCAGTGGCCGTGAGAGCCTGGCTGTTTACCAGCAAAGGTGGTAGAACCTCTAGATAACCGCGAGCAATATGCTGATCTAACATGAATTGAATCAAGGCGCGCTCTAAGGCCGCCCCCGCCCCGATGAGGGTGATGAATCGACTTTGGGCAATTTTGACAGAACGCTCTATGTCTAAAATCCCTAATTTTTCTCCGACTTCCCAGTGGGGTAAGCAAGCCTTGCCCTCGAGGATATACTGGTCTCCCCAACGCCTCACCTCTACATTGGCGGTTTCATTGCTCCCTAGGGGCGTGTCCTCAGCCGGTAGGTTGGGGATGGTGAGCAACAATTGCTCAAGGCTGGTTTTGAGGTCTCGCTCTTGGGGGTCTAATTGGCTGAGGGTGGCTTTAACTTCTGTCCCCTCTTGGCGGAGTTCCTTGAGCGCTGGATCTTGGGGAGAAGTACCGGATTGAATGCGATCGCCAATCAATTTGCCAATTTGATTGCTGCGGGTTTGCAGTTGCGATCGCCTTATCTCTAGATCTCGATGCCGTTGATCCAAGTCAACAATGGCTTGCAAATCGTACTCACCTCGACGACTGAGGCGCTCTGCAAAAGCCTCAGGATCGTCCCGTAACTGCTTTAAATCAATCACCAATCTCGTCCTAAATCTTTACCGCTAGGCAATATCGACAACTTACCAGGATATACCGGATACAGTCATTGTAAAGGGCCACGGATCACGAGCATCACGGCCATCAGTCACACTGGGTTAGTCCCCAACCCATGCCATGAAAATCCTTAGGACTGCAACCCGCCTACAAGCAGGGCTACACCTGCAACAGCAATCAACGCCCCTCCCCAGGCTCGGGCCGTCACTGCCTTGCCTCCCAGGACGGTCAGTACCAACGCAAATAGTGGGCTGGTGGCATTCAGCGTTTGAGAGATGCCGGTCACCGTATATTTAAGGGAGACTTGCTGGAGCCAAATTCCCAAATAAGTGCCAGCAAAGGCCGCCACCGACAGCTGAATCAGCAAAGTCTTAGCCATCAGCGATCGCCACCAGTCTTGCAATTGAGCATGAATCGCTCCCCAAACCAGCAACACCGTGACTCCGGCCATCAACCGCAGAAATGCGGCCCATTCAGGGCTAACGGGCGTATTTGCCAAGGCCGCCCGCGAGAGAACAGCCCCAATTGCTTGGGCTACCGCGGCCCAGATTGCCAAGCTGATGCCCTTGCCTGAAACAGACACCCGTTGATCACCCTCCTGCTCTAGTAAAGGGACTCGCTCACTGATCACCCAGACAATCCCGATCAGGGTAATTGCCATTCCCCACCCTGCCCTGCCCGATAAGGTCTCCTGCAAAAACAACAGCGCTAACCCCGAAGACATCCCTGGGGCTAAGGTGCCCAGCAGGAGAGTTCTACGTGCGCCCAAAGAGCGGAGCGCCTCTAGATAGAGGCTATCTCCCAAACCGATGCCAAGGGCACCACTGATCAGTAGTAAACTCCCTGTCTGTGCCGTTATCGGCGGCATGATCAGTCCTTTAGACACAAGAGTAATGGCCAAAAGGGCCAAGGCGATCACCCCTTTGCCTAAATTCAGGGCCAAACCTGATCTGCCTTGGCCTAACCGGGCATAGATCAAAGACGCTAAGGCCCATAAACAAGCTGCACTGAGGGCTGCTATTTCTCCAATCATCCATTCATAGGGGCTTAACAGGATAAAAATTGAGGGCGGTATTGCCCGTGAGAATTGCGATGACTAAGGACTCAGAAAAGATGGGAGTGAGTGTCGATCAATGGCACTGCCTGAAAACTGTTCGGACAGCCTCCAAGAGAAGGAATCATGATTGCCTAAAGCAGGTGATGATTATCACGCCCAGACCGTGATGACTCTCATTTCTGATAGCCGGCCATCATGGGAAGGTTAACAGGTATAGAAGCTTTTGGATCACTCAACGACCCTCACTCAACAAGTATTCACTGAGGTCGTGCTCATTCCCAAGCCCTATTTGTTCACCCGGAGAGGCCGCTATGTTTAACTCTATTTTCAACCAGACGCAAAAGACCGATTGGAACAGCAGCGCCAGAGATAGCAAACAACAGCCAGTGACCTTATCACCCAATGTTTTGCAACCTCGACTCCTCAATCGCGACTACCCCAAACTCGGATGGACCGTTGAAACGGCTCTAGAAATGGTCAGCAAGCTAGACAGAACCCTATCTGAACAAGCACAGCAAGATTTACCCACCTTGTCTGAACTACTGACCTTGGCGGTGCAAAGAATCAGCCGCCAGATCGAGTCCTGTCGCTATTTACCAGGTTATGTCAAGCAAGCCTGGCTGCGTCAAGTCCAAAGTATTGTGCTAGAAGACGCTGTGGCTAGTTTAGACATTGTAGAAGAGTTGTATTTTGACCATCGCTGCGCTCTAGAGGATTATCAGCCGGGCCGTAGTGGATCTACAGATGAAAATCAAGGGGGCGATTTTGCCAGGGATCTGTCCTATCTCTATCAAGAGCTGAACAGCTTAGAACTGATTTTAAAATATGCCAAATCAGCCCAGCAGCTGCCTTAGGGAATACATTTAGCTGCTTAGTTGAGGCGATGCCAACATGGCCTTAGGATGTTTCCCCTCAGCTAAATTGGGTTAGGCTTTATGTATTCTAATTGAGCTGCCTGCAAGAACTCTGTGAGCCAGTTTTTGACATGGTAGGTCGCTAAGCAGTCGTCTTCGTTATAGCCAACAATCCGCTCAAGAAAATCGCGATCCCCAGTGGCTAGCCACTCGCTATACCAATAAATCGACTGGGCGCCATTGGCCTCACTATTGCGCCAGCTAAAGCCTAACCAACGGGCGATTAGTTTGAGGGTATAGCTTTCGATGGGTAAAACTACGGTACGGGTGACCAAGGCATGAAGATCGACAAACCGCTCTAGTAGGGGTTGAATATCTTGATTTGCTGAGCCATAGAGGGTTGCTAGGCGCTCTACGGTTTGCACTTCGTAGGCACAAAAATGGTAAATCGGGGCTTGGGGATAGGAAAGAACTAGGGTGAGAAACTCTTGCCAGACTTGAACTTCTTCTTGAGGGGATGACGCTAATAAGGAGTGAAAGGTTTGGCTCTGGTTGGTTCGATCCACAACCAAGACCCCATGCAAATAGGTCAAGTTGAGTCCAGGTTCGGCTTCAATATCAAAATAGAGTTCGATGGGGGCAGGGGAAAGCTTTTCTAAGGAAAGCTCAATTGGCCCATGCGTTAGAGGGACAGGTTTTTGGTGGGCGGTGGCCCGAGCTTGGCAGACCAGCTTTAGGGCAACCTCTAAACTGAACCCCGTTAGCTTGGCTAGGCTGGCGGGGTCAATAGTGGCTAAATTCTCTATATTGGCGAGTTGATGCGTTTGCAGAATCGGGTATCGGTGGGGGGTCACCCCTGGGATCAAGGATAAATGTTTTTCGGTTTGGGCAATGTCATAGCATTGAGGAAACCAACCACATAAGTTACAACGGTTGGCGACGATAAAAACTTCGGGTTCTTGCTTCTGGCTTAAAACATCCTCCAGTTCAGTGATCAAGGCTTCTAGTTTCGGTTGGGTTTGCAGCAGATCAACGGTGTAATAACCTCGCTCGCGCAGATAGAGATAGGCAAGGGGTGGCGTTGTCCCTTGAATCATCCCTAGCAAATGGGCGTGGAAGGTGGCTAGAATTTGATACTCCAGTTTGGGGCGCTTGCTCAAGCGCACATCTGTGGGTAGATAAAGCCAATCTCCCCAAGCTGACTGTCCCGATATTTGGTGAGCAGATCAGGATGGCTACGGTAGCTGAGCCCTGGATCGTTTTGGACCAGCAAGACGCCCTGGCGGATCTGCTCGACGCCTTGCTGCATTAAAGCAAGGGTGGCTTGGGCTGCTGCCTGCCAATCTCCGGCAGGATATTCTGGACTTTGCCCTGTGTGGTTAGCAAAGAAGGCGGTTTGATGTTCGATCTGATCTTGTCGAAGTTTCTTGAGGAAGTCGCTGGGTTCTACTTTCTGGGTTTTGTTTCCATAGACATCTAGGAACGCTTGCCGATGACAACGCTGGTAGCTTAATAACAATTGGGCGGTTAGCAACATGCAAGCCCACAGATCTGTTTTCCTGAGGGGATCTTAGCAAATCTTCTGGTCTGTTCGCAGAAGATCCTTGACGGCAAGCAAGCAGCACAATAGGCTGAGAGCGATGTAAATGATTGTGTTTGAACGCTGTGGCCCAGGTTGTTTTTGAAGAGGTGTATAAGAGTTTCCCGGCCCGCGGGGATGGCCGCAAGCCCAGCTCTGATCAGACGCCTCAAGCGATGCCATCGGTAAATTCGGGTCGATTACCTCAAGGAAAAGGGCATTCGGGGTTGACCTCTGATCTAGAGCCAAAGCTAAGGACAGGAGCAGCTCCGGTGAATGTATTGCGCCGAATCAATTTCACGGTCAAGGATGGTGAATTTATGGTTTTGGTGGGTCCTTCTGGCTGTGGTAAGAGTACCTTGCTGCGCCTAATTGCGGGCTTAGAAGAGTTAACTGCAGGGAATATTTGGATTGGCGATCGCAAAATTAATCATCTCCCCCCAAGGCCCGCGATATTGCCATGGTCTTTCAGAGCTACGCCCTCTATCCCCATATGAGCGTTTATAACAATCTGGCCTTTGGCTTGCGCCGCGCCCAAGCCCACCCTCGCGGTCCAGGCCATCAGGGTTTTATTCCCTTAGCTCTACTCCAAAAAAACCTATCAGGGTTATGGGGCGGACTGACGCGATCGCTACCTAAGCCGCTCCGCTATCGCTCTCGACAAGAACGACAGATTGAGCAAAAAGTCCTCCAAGTCGCAGACGTTTTGCAGATTGAATCTTTGCTAGATCGGTTACCCAAACAGCTGTCAGGGGGTCAGAAACAGCGGGTGGCCTTGGGAAGGGCCATGGCTCGTGATCCGCAAGTATTTTTAATGGATGAGCCGCTCTCTAACTTAGATGCTAAATTACGGGCCCAAACTCGAGCGCAGATTGTCAAACTTCAGCGTCAGCTGGGCACTACGACGGTCTATGTTACCCATGACCAAACCGAAGCGATGACCATGGGCGATCGCATCGCCGTCATGAACACAGGTCAGATCCAACAAATTGCAAGTCCTCTAGAGCTATACCACCAACCCACCAACCGCTTTGTGGCCCAGTTTATTGGCTCACCCCCCATGAATTTCATCTCGGTAACAAGCAAGCCAGGAGGATCACTACACCATCCTCTATTTACACTAGAACTGCCCGAGGTTTGGCATGGGGTTCTTCAAGATTATGAGGGCCAACTCCTGACCCTAGGAATTAGGCCAGAGCATCTTGATATAGCAGTCCAAGACTCGCATCATATCCCCATGCAAGTCGAATTGGTCGAAGCCCTCGGTCATGAGACCTATTTATCCTTGCATTTTGCAGAAACTGCACATTTATCAGAAACGACCCAACCAGAGCAGCCCTTCATTGCCCGCATTGATCCTCAGCAACCAATTCGGATGGGTGAAAGACTCTGGCTAGCGATTCAATTGGATCAAATCCACCTCTTTGATCCCCAAACAGAGGCAGCCCTCCGCCCCTCTTCAGGTTGAGAACTTGAGAAACAATATCTAAGGCCAGTTATTGACGCTCAAGGCCCAAAATCATGAGCATGCCTCATGGATTGGGATACGACTGGGGCAGGAGATGACGGGAGAGCCTCTAAGGCTACGGTGTACACACAAGTCGGTTTTGAGCTATTTCCCATGCAAAGAACATAGCCTCAAACCGTTTCAGGCCGTGGGTTAGAGTTGCTGTACCTGGAGGTCTTTGAGACTGATACCCCTTCC
>JAAUUW010000190.1 GCA_012030735.1 Acaryochloridaceae cyanobacterium SU_2_1 | reverse complement strand
GCTGGCAAACAGGTCTGCGTCAGTTACAAGTTGATCGCAGTCAACCCTCGCCGATTCGGTTTCTTGTTAAGGGTTGGCCCTATAACTTCTTGCCAGATCAAGGTGCCTTGGCCGACCCAGTTTTCTTTGTTTGATCCTAAGGTTGAGCAGGTGACAGTTTTTCAAGGTTTTCCAGCAGATCGTCACCTGTTTGGGACACCGGGAAAGGGCTATCTGAATTTGCTAGGCACGGATGATCGCGCCCAGGATGAATTTAGTCGTCTACTGTTTGGGGGGCGAATTAGCTTGAGTATCGGTCTGGTCGGTGTGGCCATTTCTTTACCCTTAGGAATGTTGGTGGGTGGAATTTCTGGTTACTTTGGTGGCTGGGTCGATACAGTTTTGATGCGGTTTGTGGAAGTATTAATGACCATTCCAGGGCTGTATTTGTTGGTGGCCTTAGCTGCGATCTTGCCCGCAGGATTATCGAGCAGCGAGCGCTTTTTGTTAATTGTCGTTATTACTTCTCTGGTAGGCTGGTCCAGCTTGGCACGGGTAATTCGAGGCCAAGTGCTATCCATTAAAGAGCAGGACTATATCCAGGCATCTAAGGTGATGGGAGCGGGCCCTTTGTACATCATCCTGCGACATGTGTTGCCCCAAACAGCCACCTATGTGATTATTTCAGCGACGCTTTCGATCCCCAGCTATATCATTTATGAATCGGTATTGAGTTTGATTGGTTTAGGCATTCAACAACCTGATCCCTCTTGGGGAAACCTATTGTCCTTGTCGACCAATGCCTCTATTCTCACTTTGCAGCCTTGGCTGATCTGGCCCCCTGCGCTGCTGATTATTATCACGGTGTTGTCCTTTAATCTCTTGGGGGATGCGCTCCGGGACATTTTAGATCCGCGAGGATCGCTGCAATAGATAATTGGTGGCCCATTTGTCGGCGGGTGTAATTCAAAGTGCCATTGGATATAAAGGAAGACAAGTCTATCAAGACTTATTTCCACTCAAAACTCTTTTGAAGCCTCTCACATCATTGAAAGACAGCTTCCGTCTAAAAAGAAGGTGTATTTATCTACAAATTGATGATGTTTTCGATCTACTGATTCTCTAAAATTACGATTTTGTGGATGATGCAATCACCAAAATTCCGCTCATCATCAATCCAATTCCAAACCAGTGAATCGTAGCAACTTTTTCCTGTAAGATAATTGCGCCCGTCAGCGTCGTAGCTAAAACCGTTAACCCAATGACGACAGGATACGCCATCGATAGGTTAAACCAGCCTAAAACAAGAATGTAAAAAACAGTGCTAATACCATAGATTAATACCCCCCCAACTAAATAAATATTCAAAGGATTTTGGCCAGAACCTAATTTTAGGAGGGCTTGCGCCACAGTATTTAACCCAACAGTAACAAGAATACACAGAACAGGAAAAAGATCATTGAGCATATGTATGCTTTATCTCCTATCGTACTCTATCGGTTGAAAGTTCCAGAGTTCAAGGTCTTTAGGAAAGGGACATTGAACATATTTTCCAATAAATTTTTCCCACCAGCGTGGTGGGTGAGGTAGTGAAGCGACTTGAATGCTAGGGCATCCGACTAGCCATGCTCCTAAAATATCCGTATGAAGGCTGTCTCCTATGACAGCCACCTGGCTTTTTTCTAAATGCATATAACTTATTGCCTTTCGAAATCCCGTTGGAATAGGTTTTCGAGCTGAGCTAGTGGCTGGAATAGTTAAATAGCTTGACCAATATTCAACTCTATAATGACTTTTGCAATTAGATAAAATATAGAACTTTATACCTAAGTCTTTAGCCTTTTGGATCCAAGTATTTACATTCGGAGATATAAACTTATCATCTTCTGAAATAATTGTATTATCCAAGTCAAGAATGATACCCTTAATATCATTCGATACTAGAGTATTAAGATTTATTGATGCAACTGTATTTGCATATCTTGGTAAATAGCTTTGATTCATCCTTGGCATATTTATTATTTTTATCTTTACTATATATTTATACAGAGTCGCAACGTAAAGTGGGACAGTTTAGAACAATTCTTACCTAGCTGAAATACCTGTAACATTGCTTCAGTTAGCGGCTAGATCTGGGTTAAGGATTAGTAGCGAGAGGTAGAATTTGCTGATCAACCCAAAAGAGATCCCAGGCCTGATTTAGCATGACGGTCTTCATGGCAGCGAGTGCATCAGCCGTTGCTTCCGAGCAATTCACCCCTTTATTCTTCTGTCCTTTAACGACAACCAGTTCGCAGGCTTCTTTTGCATGAGCACTGCCTATATATTGTCGGTTTAGACGACGCTCATTGTAGTTGACCACATAAGGTCTCCAAGTCTTGAGATAGCCAATCAATTTCTGGAATTTCTGCTCGTTTTTAGCTTGAAGATAACAAGCTTCCAAAGCCTTTATCGCAGAGCCTATTCGTCCTACCCATAATGAAGAATGGAGATTGTTTTTAAGTGCCTTCTTCTCTTCACAAGTCGAAGCAATCATCTCGGCAAAATCAGCACATTTCCGATGCGGGTGATAGCAGTCGAGTAGCAATTCCTTCTGGGTAAATTCGCTCAGCTCCCTCTCGAAATAATTACAAAGCCACTTGGCCCCATCCCCTAATAGAGGCACCCAGCCATTAAATCCAGAGCAAAAGGATAGCAACAGTGACAACTGTCTGAATACCAGTGAGCCGGTCCCACTCACATACCAATATTCTGTGACAGTTGCAATCCTGGCCACCCGAAGGGTCAAGCATTTACTCGCCTGTGGCTGCACTAAGATGTCATTGGTTACCGCAATTGTCTGTTCCGGCTGGATTTCAGCCCCCAAGCGTCGTAGTTTTTCAACCGGCCAGCAAGCCGTTTCACCGGCGCGGGTTTCTAGAACCCGTTGCCAATCTTGATGGGTGATACCCTCAGGTGCTTTGGACTTGGGGTCGGCTAGGGTTTGCCCCTCTGCAGCCGTTAATTCGACGGGCCATGCTGCTCGATGACGAGGAGCCTTAGCCTCAATGAGATTTACCTCAAATTCACTCAGGCCACCTTGGCCTGCCAATTGTTTAGCTTCTTTGGCCTCAGCCGCTCGGATCATCTCGCCATGGCGTTGCACTAAGCGACTGACCTCACCTCTGGAAATCACCTTAGGTTGCTGGGTTTGCCAACTGAGCAATCGTTCGACCGTACGAAAGGGCAGGTCTTGCGGAAATAAGCAGGCCCACCCTTGAAGGGCGCAGGTAATAATCGTGCCATGATGCTCCGGTAATAGGTCGTTTCCGAGCAGGATATGTTTGCCAGTCTGTGAGTTAAAGCATACTTGCTGTTGAAGAGGTAAGATGCCCAAAGGACAGACTACTTTCTGACTCGCACAACCATCGCACTCCACGACATTTGGGTCAAGTTGAAGACAATAATCTTCGACTTGTTGTTGATGGAGAAGATCCCAGTGAAGGCGTAACAGATGACGCATCACATCTTGGCCAATGGAGATAGTCTGGTTCCCCAAAGCGTCTAATGTCTCGGTTATAGGCTGTTCGTTTATTTCCAATGTCAGCATAGGAATCCGATTGAATTCACTCATTGGTGAAGAAGAAGAATTGTCTTCAACCCAACCAATCGAAACACACCGGTGAGCCATCAGTTGCCCTACCAGGAAGGAATAGAATAACCTGCTCCCTATACTATCAGATTACTCACTTAAGCCAGGTCTTCTAGCCGCCAACCAAAAGATTGCCCCTCAGTTGTTCAGACATCGCTGCGCTTAATCTCAATGGCTATTTCGATATCATGCCTCCATATCAATATATCGCCCGAGTACAATTACTCAGCGCAAAGTTAGAGGCGGTTTGAAAAGTAGGAAGGCTCTCAAAAGTTTATATCTGTGAGTGAAAACCATACAGATTTTGAGAGCAATGACCCAAGGCTACTATACCGACCTCACCCAAAGTCAATGGGAATTCCTTG
>JAAUUW010000048.1 GCA_012030735.1 Acaryochloridaceae cyanobacterium SU_2_1 | reverse complement strand
ATTTTCATCGCAAAAGTTTTAGCCGCTCTGAGCTCTTGTCCCTCCCGCTTGAGCTGTACTCACTCACAAAATTTATAAGACCTCTAAACTCTTGTGCTATTTTTTAAAGGCTGTTCATCACTTCACACATCTGAGATTTTCGGGTGTTTTTGCAAGGCCAATCCCTTGCTAGAAATGCACTCAGGTGGAGGTTGAAACCCGAATAAGGAGTTATTCATGCCCGTAATTAGTTTGGCTCAGATGCTTGAGTCAGGAGTTCATTTTGGTCACCAAGCCCGTCGCTGGAACCCCAAGATGTCTCCCTATATTTTTACAGAGCGCAATGGTGTGCACATCATCGACCTCGTGCAAACTGCGCAGCTCATGGATGAAGCATTTCACTATGTCCGCTCTGCCTCAGAAACAGGGAAGAAATTTTTATTTGTCGGTACCAAACGCCAAGCCGCAGGCATCATCGCCCAAGAAGCCGCTCGTTGCGGCAGCTACTATGTTAACCAACGATGGCTAGGCGGGATGTTGACCAACTGGGCCACCATCAAAACTCGGATTGAACGCCTTAAAGATCTAGAGCGTCGTAATGAGAGCGGCATCATTGACCTGCTACCCAAGCAAGAAGCCTCAATGTTGCGCCGTGAGCTAGAAAAATTACAAAAATATCTAGGCGGTCTTAAGCAAATGCAAAAGATCCCAGATGTTGTGGTGATCATCGACATCCGTCGCGAATATAACGCTGTTCAAGAATGTCAGAAATTGGGCCTACCAATTGTCTCCCTCCTAGATACCAACTGTGATCCAGATTGGGTAGACATTCCCATTCCTGCCAACGATGATGCCATTCGCTCCATTAAACTGATTATTGGCCGGTTAGCCGATGCCATCTATGAAGGCCGTCATGGCGAATTTGAAAATGAGGCTGCCGACGATTTTGACCCAGGTGATAGTGACTTCGAAGAAGAAGATACCGATACACCCGTCAAACTTAGCGACTTCAAAGATACACCGACCGACCTAGCCACCGACACCGCTGAGGACGAAACCACAGCCACAGAGGAGATCCCTCCCGCCACGGAGGATGCAACAGAATAACAACAAATCCCTGAGGAGATACACGGATTAAGTTCCCGTTCTCCTCAGGGATACCCAGAGTTCCCATCACCCAACCTTCTTCAATCAAGACCCCAAAACATCACAGCAAGATCGAGATAAAACAATGGCAGGAATTTCAGCAAAAGACGTTAAAGAACTGCGCGATAAAACAGGCGCAGGCATGATGGATTGCAAAAAAGCTTTGCAGGAAACTGCAGGCGACGCAGAAAAGGCCGTTGAGTATCTACGTCAAAAAGGCTTAGCCTCGGCAGGCAAAAAATCAGGACGCCTTACGGCTGAAGGATTAGTGGACAGTTACATTCACTTTGGTGGTCAGATTGGTGTTTTAGTAGAGGTCAACTGCGAGACCGACTTTGTGGCCCGCAATGAGGCATTCAAAGCCTTGGTTCAAGATCTTGCTAAACAAATCGCAGCTTGCCCCAATGTTCTTTATGTTGACTTCAGCGAAATTCCAGCCGCCATCATTGAGCAAGAAAAAGCCGTTGCCATGGGATCGGATGCCCTGGAAGGCAAGCCTGAATCTGTAAAGGAGAAAATTGTTCAAGGGAAGGTGGATAAGACCTTGCGGGAGATGTGTTTACTGCATCAGCCCTTTATTAAGGATCAAAGTATTACCGTCCAGGAACTCATTCAGCAAGCAATTTCCAAATTGGGCGAGAATATCCAGATCCGACGTTTTAATCGATATGTTCTGGGAGAAGGTATTGAAAAAGCCGAATCAAACCTGGCAGCAGAAGTAGCTGCCCAAACTCAAGCCTCTGCTCAGCCTCAGACTCCCCCTGAGGCAAAGGCAGCAGATAGCAAGAAAAAATCAACGACTAAGAAAAGTTCCTCAAGGAAGAAAAAATAGAGACTCCTCTTTTTCAGGCCAGAGTCAGGAAATCCTGGCTGCTCGCTCACTCGCGGCTGCGTTCGCTGTTTTCGAGGGGCTGCTCTGGTTTAGTGTATTCGCCAATCGGAGATGATGGTTGCAGATATTAGAAAAATTCAGCAGGAGATTGACAAAATCAATCAGGATACTACTGATATTGTCCTAAAGGCCCAGGATATATATCAGCGCTATTTAAGCTTGCTGGGTGCATCCGTATCGCGGCAACTCATTTTGAGCAGCTATCATCTCTGTACGCAAACCTACCCTGCGGCTTTTTTACAATTGCCCCTGCATCAGCAACAGTTTCTCCAACAAGAGTTACAAAATCATAGCCAGCAACTCCAAACAGCCTTAGAGCATATTTTGGATCAACTGGATCCATTATTACCGGCTCAGGCAATAGATTCTCAGACCATAAATTCTCAGACTGTAGATTCTCAGGCCCTAGAACCTCAGGCTATTTTGATGGTTCTACAGAACATCGAACAAGCTATCTTCGTGGCGCTTCGCGACCAGTCAGCAGCAACCAATGAGCTGTTGCAAAAAAACAATATTATCCCCACAATGGCCATTGACCTATTGTTTGAGGTGGCAGCCAAAGCAGCCGAACATGGCCGCTCTATTACAACAACGCCTCACTTAATTACAGCCTTAATGGATGACGCCACCGAAGCTCAATCGGACGCAAGACATGGCCCTGTTGTAGCGATTTTTTGCAGCTATCAGATTTAGAGTTTATGGATACAGCAGTGATGCAGCAGCGACATCAGATTCGTCAACTCTGGCAGCAACTGAAAGCATTGCATGAGATTTTACTCAAAAGCAGCAAGAAAAGATAGTGGCCGAAGCTACCGCTGCTTGGCGAGCCAGTTGGGTTGTCTCTCAGGACTTTTAAAATCTCTAGAGACCTTTAACATCGATGCGATTTGCTCTCTCAAACAGAATCGGAAAAGATGTCAGATCTCAGAATGCTGATAGCCATATTCTGTAATCTGTAGGATCACCCGTTCCATGTCTAGCCATCCTTCTTCAGTCAAGGGCACTTCTTGAACCGCAATTAAGCCCTCACAGGGCTGAGGGGGAAACTGATTGAGTAGCTGAGCAGCATCGATGATCAGATCTATTGGCACTGAGTGGTCTTGGTTCTGATTACGTTGAATACAGTCCTTGACGGGGGTTTGAAACAACCAACCCAGCCATTTCACCCCTTGGGGTGAGAACTCTCGTAGGAAGTCGATCCGCCTCTGTCGTTGAATATTGGTGGCATCATAAATCACTGGAGATCCTTGGCGGATGGCTTGATCAAAGTCTCGTCGAATCTGTTGTTGAATGGCAGACCAATCTCCTTGCAGGATTGGATCGCCATAAAGTTGTTCGCGAATTTGGTCTGGTGAGATCACCATATACTGGGCATCGAAACTGATGAGCTGCTGGGCAAAGGTGGATTTACCTGCACCGGGTACACCGATTAAGAAATGGCAAAGTAGATCACTCATGTCGCCAGGTTTTTGAGCCGCTTGCTATGGGTTGCGGAAAGGGCATGTTACTCTCCAGCATGGTATGAGCTTCTGACTAAGGGACCAGAGCGCACCTGAGCAAAGCCCATGGATCGAGCAATCTCGCCCCAACGGTGGAACTCATCAGGATGCCAATATTGGTGAACTGGGAGATGCGCTAAGGAGGGTCGCAGGTATTGGCCTAGGGTGAGTCGATCGCAACCCACCTCTCTTAAATCGGTCAGGGTTTGGAATATTTCCGCTTCTGTTTCACCTAAGCCCAGCATTAAGCCAGATTTAGTAGCAATCTCAGGATTGAGGGCCTTGACCATCGCCAAGACTTGCAGGGAGCGCTGGTATTTAGCACCCCGTCTCACCGGCCCTTGTAAGCGCTCTACTGTCTCTAAGTTATGGTTATAGCAGACGGGTTTGGCCGCCACAACTCTGGCAATCAGGTTGCGATCACCACGAAAATCAGGCGTTAGGACTTCAATTTGAGTATGCGGGTTAATGGCACGAATCGCAGCCATCGTCTGGGCAAACCAACCAGCCCCTTGATCCGCGAGATCATCCCGAGCCACAGAGGTGAGTACCACATAGCTTAGATCTAGTAAACTTACTGATTCTGCGACCTTTTGCGGTTCATTGGGATCTAGAGGCTGGGGCGATTGTCCTTTATCCACCTGACAAAAGGAACAGGCTCGGGTGCAAATTGGCCCCATCAGCAGAAAGGTAGCCGTTTTTTGGGCATAGCATTCGCCCCGATTGGGGCAGCGCCCTTCTTCACAGATGGTATGAATATTATGGCGTTTAATAATCTGTTGAACCGTAGACAGCGCACTGGCATTGCCGATGGGACGGCGCAACCATTCCGGCAGGCGTTGCCGAGATTCAGTCGTTGGCAGCATAGGGATCGAGTCGTCTGAGATATGATTTAGTATACTCCCCAGCTTCAAGCTGTGAGGGCACTCAAGGATGGGGTGGCAAAAAAGATTAAAACTCAAGGACAGAGGGAACAAGGAAAAACTATATCAGGGAAAACCACGCAAGAGAGCGGTGATGGGCCTGGAGAGCAAGGCTATAATTAATTGTCTCTATTTCCCTAGCCTGATGGTGATTGCCCATGTCTAAGCGGTCGTTTTTTTGCTGTGCATAATTCTGAGTCTTCTCCCACACCACGCCAATCTCTACCTATTGTGCTGGGCATTACGGGCGCTTCGGGTTTGATTTATGCAGTCAGAGCGATTAAATTTTTATTGCAGGCGAATTACACCATTGAAGTGGTGGCCTCTAAAGCAACATATCAGGTTTGGCAGGCCGAAGGAGGCTTGACAATGCCGACCAACCCCAGCAAACAAGCTGAGTTTTGGCGACACCAAGCCGACGAAGCCGGCGGACAGTTGACTTGTCACTCAACAACCAATGTAGGGGCTGCGATTGCAAGCGGTTCATTCCGCACCCAAGGCATGATCATCATGCCTTGCAGCATGAGCACCGTCGCCAAAATTGCTTCAGGACTCAGCCTAGATTTACTGACTCGCACCGCCGATGTCCATCTCAAGGAAGCCCGACCCTTGGTGCTCGTACCCCGCGAAACCCCCTTTAGCCTCATCCATTTGCGCAATCTGGTCACCTTAGCAGAGGCAGGCGCTCGGATTGTACCAGCGATCCCTGCTTGGTACCACAACCCGCAGACCATTGAAGATCTCGTTGATTTTGTGGTGGCTCGGGCCTTCGATCAATTACAAATCGACTGTATCCCCTGGCAACGTTGGCTAGGGCATCAGGACAGCCCCTAGGGAGGGAAGCTGCACGCTCTAAACCTTGGGCAGGTAATTCTGTAAAACAGACCAGCCTGTCCAAGACACCACCACCAAGGCTAAAAACAACATCCCGTTAAGGCTGACATGGAGAGGACGCGCCCAGGGACGCTTGGGATGAACGCGGCTAGCTGCCCATGCCGAACCTAAGGTCAAGCCAGCTACTAACAGGCCCGAGGGCAAATGAGAAGAATGGCCCACAGTGCCATCATAGGTCGAGGCTCCTAAGATACCAATCGTCATCAACTCTAGGATAGTGAGTACCAGAGTAATCCCTAAAGCATAGTGCAGGTATCGTAACCAACCCCAATGGACTTCGCCGTGACGAAGCCGCAATCTTCTGAGGATGATACCAATCACTCCTAACCCTATGTAAAGGAAAACGGCTAACGTCATAGAGAAAGCCGTTACCGACGCAAACAACATAGGAGGGGGCGAATCCATACGCAACCTCAATCACTTCAATGCAGATCTGACTTATAGAAGTATATCCTCCCAAGCTCTAGAAACAGACTAAGAAAAAATACTTAATACTCTGAGGTCTAAGCAGTCATTGCAAGGCTAAAGACAGATGCGATCGCCACCTGTCGAACCATCAATCGCTGGGTAAGTATTTTCACGAGAGAAAATTATTCAATAGAGGACAAACTTCCGTAATTCTTCTCAGGCAAGCCTTTGAATCAGTTAGCTAGAGTATAGATATCTAAAAATTCATGCCATAAAAAACCCACTGGATTCCATGATTTCCTTGGCCAGTGGGTTACTAACACCTCCCCATAATCGACCCAGTACCGACCGTACTGGGTTTTTTGGAGATTATTCACCTCCTCAGGGTGCCCAAGCTCTTAGGTAAACTGATCCCAAGATCTCTAAAAATCATGAGAATCGAGGTCACTAGCTCAGATGCCAGGATCAACCAATCATCGGTGGACAAAGGCTAGCAACGGCGAGGGTCGACAGGGATAGTCTTCCGTAAAGGAGGGGTTATCAAAAATCCTATCTGGGGCTATATTTTTGAATCAAAAGCGGGAATGCTAGAGTTGACATCAGGATTAACGGTTGCTTGCAACATGAGTCTGAGCTGTATCCTAGGCCCCTAGGAACGCATTCACCGTCACCGCTTAGAGTGGCACAGGCACACTATGATTGGCTCTTAGGAGGATGCAAAGCATGGATCAATTCGAGAATAATCGTCTTGGGCAGGTCGAGGCCGAGCTGTTGCAAGTGCGGGAACAACTGAAACTTCGCGATCAATTGGTGGATCAGTTATCGACAGAATTGTTTCGGCGAATGAAAACCAGCCCAGCCGCCTTGCCTCCTGCTTCCTCACCTCTGATCATGCCCCTTGCCCAGGCCCCAGCAGAGTCTGAACCACTCCGGCAAGAGTTACAAGCTATTGAGTCCCAAATTGAATTTTATCAACAGCAAATCGATAACCGAGATACTCAGATTGCCCATTTGCAGCAATCTTGCCAACGCTTGAGCGAACGCAACCAAGTGCTAGAGCATATCATTCAAGAATTGCCAGAGGTCTATCGCCATAAATTCTCCAGTCGTCTCGATCTGGTCAAAACTAAAGTGAAATCCCTGCAACTGGAAAATCGCCGCCTCTACTCTCAGTTACAAGGCAGTCAGTCTGAGTCCGGGCCTCCCCAGACCAGACCAGCCCCGCAGATGTCTTTGCCAGCCCAAGGGCAACAGAGCAGCTAAATAATCAATCCGCTAGAGGAAAGGTGCTTGAGGGGCTAAAGACCCGCATGGCCAATAGCTAATCCAGCCACTAGGGTACCCAGCACCAAAAAGGGCTGCGCACTGGCTTGATATTTAACATCATTTTTGACCGGATCTCGCAGAAAATACATATCCTGGAACGTGATCTGAGGGATAACGAGCAAAATCAGGATGACGGCGTATAAGTTTTCATGAATGCCAATTAAGAAGATCGCCATGCCAATTTGAAAGACATCTATCATCAACACGCAGATCCAAGCGGCCTTCTGGATGCCAAAGACAACGGGTAGAGATTTAAGACCCAATTCGCGATCGCCTTCTACAGCTTTGAAATCATTAATAATGGCAATACCCAAACCTGCCAGACTATAGGCTAGGGTCACAACCATCACCCTGAGACTGAGGCTGCCAAACAACGCCTGTCCTGCCCACCAGGGCAAGGCAATATAACTAGCCCCGAGGGCAAAATTACCCAACCATCCATTTTGCTTGAGCTTAATGGGTGGTGCTGAATAGATATATGAAATAAAGGAGCCAAAAATAGCCAAAATCGTCAAGGTGGGGAATTCATGGCCCGCCCATTGATCTAAACCATAGGCAACGCCAATGCCGCCCGCGAGCAACACCAAAATTTGCGTGACCACTTGGGGAATGGAAATCGCCCCTGAGGGGATAGGGCGATAGGGTTCATTAATGGCATCAAGGTCACGATCATAGAAATCATTAATGGTTTGGGTATATCCCGTTAGCAAGGGGCCAGACATCAGCATGCAAGTCACCGACATCAGGACATGCTCTAGGGTCCAGGTAAAGTGACCCGAAGCCGCTGCACCACAAATCACTCCCCAAACCAAGGGCACCCAAGTAATGGGCTTCATCAATTGCAGGCGAATTTTCCAAATATTGGTATCTCCTGTCTGAGCACCCTTCATGCCCAATAGTTGACGGGCACGACTGCTTTGATTTGAGGATGAGTCTACGACTGAGGGATCAGCAGCACTAGGTATGGAAGGGGAAGAGACTTGCTCAAGGTTCACCTCAAGGGGAGCCGGGGATGGTTCAGGATTAGCCATAGTTTTATGACAGTGAAGTACAGGTTGGGTTTGCAAACCCTTCATCATCCTAACGCTAGAAAGGAAGGCTGTAAGCCTTGCCCTAATGCCTAGAACTGATCCTCAGGTCAAGATGCTGAGCCGATGGGCTAGGGGTTAGCCAAAGCCATTACTGGCCAAGAACTCTAGGGTGATTTCGGGTCTAGACATGATCGTCTCTAGGGCTGGCGCTGGGGGAGTATGCAGTAGCTTTGCCACATATTTGCCGAGCAGATCGGTTTCAATATTGACCCCATGACCCGGACTGAGAAATTGCAAGTTAGTTTGGGTAAAGCTATGGGGAATCACAGCCACTTTGAATTCTGTACCCGTGCCATTACAAGCAGCGATGGTGAGGCTCACCCCATTTACGGCTACGCTGCCCTTAGGAACAATATAAGGGGCAAGGCTATCGGGGACCGTAAAGCTCAATTCCCAAGCAGTTTCTGTCGGATCAATAGCCGTCACTAAACCCACCCCATCAATATGGCCGCAGACAAAATGCCCCCCTAGGGCGTCACCAACCCGCAGGGCGGGTTCTAAATTGACCGGTGTCTGGCTGTTGAGGCGTTGTCCTAGAGTTGTTCGATCTAAGGTCTCTGGTGAAACAGAGGCCAGAAAACCTTGGGGAATCAAGGCTTCCGCTGTTAGACAAACACCATCTACAGCGACACTATCCCCGAGGGCTAAGCCAGTCCAGGGAGGAGATGCAGCCCATTGAACTCTGATTTGGTGAGCGGTCTGCGATCGCAAATACCCAAAACCTCGAATCAGTCCAGTAAACACAATAATTACAGCATCAGGGGTGAAGTTCAGTATTTATGACATTGCCAAACCCAAGGTGAGCTGGCTAGGATCTAGAGAGAAAGATGCCGGCAGTTCTTAAGTCTGGCCATCAACCATTCCCTGATTTCAGGGTATCTTGCTTCTTGACTGTTTTGATGTTCGACGGCTTGTGATTTTAGTTGATTGTCACCAATTGCTCAAACAATCGGTGACAATAGCGATAGAGGTCTTTACCCAACCTTTGACAGTGTCTTCCATGGTGATCAGTTCCTGGGGTCTAAGTGCATGATTGAAATGAATGTTGCTGGGATAGCCTTAGATGCCGCAACGCGCCTGCCGATTGTTCTGCTCAAGGATGCAACAGAGCGGCGAGCCTTACCCATTTGGATTGGTCAAAGCGAAGCGCGTGCTATTCTCAGTGCCCTAGAGCATCACCGGTCAGCCCGACCCATGACCCATGACTTGTTGGTCAACTGCCTTCATCCCTGGGATATTTGTTTAGAGCGAGTGGTCATTCATTCCTTAGAGGACGATACCTTCTATGCTGTCCTCACACTCAAACAGGGAGAAATAAAAAAAGAAATTGATGCTCGACCCAGTGATGCGATTGCCCTCGCTCTGCGTATGGACAGTCCCATTTGGGTGCTTGAAGAGGTAGTGGCTGATGCCTCCATCGCCGTAGATCAGGAAGCTGATTTGCAAGAGCAGAGGGAATTTCGCGCCTTTATTGATAACATTCGCCCAGGTGATTTTATTCAAAGTGGGGGAGGTAACGAATCTTCCGCCGAATCCACCTAGCGCCCCGCCGCCGCAGAGATCGCCATGCACTATCGCCGCTTTGGCAAGACCAATCTGCTCCTATCGGTATTTTCCTTAGGGACGATGCGCTATTTAGCGTCGGCAAGCAATGCTGAGGCCACGATCTCCCATGCCTTGGCCTTAGGCATTAACCATATTGAGACTGCACCAGCCTATGGCAACAGCGAACTCTATCTGGGCCAAACCCTCCGTAATTTAGGCATAACACGGGAGGATTTGATCATCACGACCAAAATACCGCCTCAGCCAAATGCTGAGCAGATGGCGGAGGCGATTGATCGCTCCTTAGAACGGTTGGGACTCGATTATATTGATTGTCTGGCTCTTCATGGGCTAAATACGCCAGAGCATTTAGAGTGGGTCTGCAATCCAGAGGGGTGTCTGCAAGGGGTTAAGGATGCGATCACAAGGGGTCGGGTTCACCATGTCGGCTTTTCAAGCCACGGCTCCCTAGGGTTGATTCTGGCGGCTATGCAGACAGATTTATTTTCCTTTGCCAACCTACATTACACCTCTTTCTTCCAGCGCAATGCCCCAGCCATCAGCCTAGCCACCCAAAAAGATCTGGGGATTTTCATTATTTCCCCCGCTGATAAAGGGGGCTTACTTTACACCCCACCCCCCCGGTTACAAGAGCTCTGTGCACCTCTAGACCCCTTACAGATCAATGCCCGATTTCTACTCAGTCAAGCCGCCATTACGACCCTGAGTGTGGGACCTGCTCATCCAGAAGAACTCGATTGGCCCTTGGCGGTTGCCGATCAAACCGGCCCCCTCACCCCCCTAGAGCAGCAAATTCTAGCAAATCTCCAGACCCAAGCTGACACGATTGTTGATCCTTGCCGGCAATGTTATGCCTGCCTCCCTTGTCCTGAGGATATTCATATCCCAGAAATCCTACGATTGCGAAACTTAGATCTTGCCTACGAGATGACAGATTTTGGTCGTTATCGCTATCGCATGTTTGAGAATGCAGGGCATTGGTTTCCAGGTCGTCGGGGCAATCGGTGCACAGATTGTGGCGATTGTTTACCCCGTTGTCCTGAGCAACTCAATATTCCCAAACTACTACGGCAGACGGATCAGCGTCTTCGAGATCAGCCTTGGCCACGGCTATGGGAAACGATTTAGCGAGGGACTTGCTCACCCAGCAGCAGAACTAAAATCCAATAAAAAATCATTGCGCGGGAAGATTCCAATCAACTTTACAATCGTTTATACTACCGTCAAGGAAACAGAGCCTCTGTTCATTCAGCCCTTAATGGTCTAATTTGGATGTTCTGATTTCTCAATAAGGTGTTGATCTAATTACCCAAAGGTTCGGGCTTCTCTCCAGTGATAAGCTGGGCACACTAAGGGTAGAGATGACACAATAAATGCAACAGAGTCCGAGGCTATCTATGGCTTTTGAACCCGAAAATGCCAATTTCATGATCAATGAATCTGAGGAAGCCCAGGCTAACCTCTTGATCAAATACTTGCAGAACCAACCACCAGAAGTTTTAGCTCGGGTGGCTAAATCCGTTAGTCCCGAGATTAAACAGATCGTCTCTCAAAATGTTCAAGGCTTGGTTGGCGTTTTGCCTAGTGAAGCTTTTAGCGTTCAGGTGGTCACTGATCGAGATAATCTAGCAGGTCTGCTAGCTTCAGCGATGATGACCGGCTATTTTCTGCGCAAAATGGAGCAGCGCATGGAACTAGACACTAGCCTGTTCAGCAATGGTCTAACCTCCCGCTTAGACCAAGATCCCTAAGTTTTTTCCCACCTCCCTGTCCCTCTCTTAAGCTGTCTGGGCAAGGTCCGCAAGGAGCCTGATAAACTGAGCTTCAGCTTGGGTAGATTGACCCCAGCTAAAGATGGTCCCTAAACTATTTTTCCTAGGGCCAAAGGGCTGATGGAGTGGAATTTATCAAAAATTCTCCAGACCATCCTTGAATGGAGTAGACCTGAGTTGTGCATCACTGATGGGTTAGCATTCAGATAGATCTAAGGATTGGTCTGTAAGATTGAGGTGGGTTCTCCTGTCTAGGGGGGAAGTCCAAATCTTTGCTCCCTTTTGTTGTGCCCCTTTATGCCTGCTACTCCTGACTTTTTGAATCATCTCAATCCTTCTCAACGTCAAGCAGTTGAGCATTTCTGTGGTCCGTTGTTGGTGGTGGCAGGGGCAGGTTCTGGCAAGACTCGGGCTTTGACCTATCGCATTTCTAATCTGGTGATGCAGCATCGGGTCAATCCAGAGAATATTTTGGCGGTGACCTTCACCAATAAAGCTGCCCGAGAGATGAAGGAGCGGATTGAAAAGCTGTTTGCTGAACAGTTAGCTCAGCAAGATTATGGCAAGTCCTTGGGAATGTTGACTCTCCAGCAGCAAACTCAACTGCGATCGCAAGTCTACAAGACAACCACCAAATCCCTCTGGATCGGCACCTTTCACAGCTTCTGTGCCCGTCTATTACGATTAGAAATCGAAAAATACCAAGATGAAAAAGGCCGTAAATGGCAACACAACTTCTCAATCTTCGACGAATCCGATGTCCAGGGCTTAATCAAAGATATTGTCGTCAACCAGCTAAACCTCGATGATCGCAAATTTCCCCCGCGCTCCGTCCGCTTTGCGATCAGTAATGCCAAAAATCAAAGCTGGTCACCCTCCGATCTTGAAGCCCAGCAATCAGACTTTCGCGGTCGGGTAATTGCCCAAGTTTACAGCCTCTACCAAGATGCCCTAGCCGCCAATAATGGACTCGACTTTGATGACTTGATTTTAGTCCTCGTCCAACTACTCAAGCAAAACGAGCAAGTGCTGGCCTATTGGCACCAGCAATTTCACCATATTCTTATCGATGAATACCAAGACACCAACCGCACCCAGTACGATCTCATGCGGTTATTGGCAACCAACGGCACCAATACCCAAACCTTTAACAACTGGCAACATCGTTCTGTCTTTGTAGTAGGAGATGCCGACCAATCAATTTATTCCTTCCGAGCCGCCGATTTTAAAATTCTGATGGGGTTCCAACAAGCCTTTGGCGACGGCTTACCCGATGACGATACCCGTACCATGGTCAAGCTAGAAGAAAACTATCGCTCGACAGAAAATATCCTCCAAGTTGCCAATGCACTAATCGATCATAATAGCGAACGCATCGACAAAATTCTTAAACCCACACGCGGCACCGGAGAACCCATCCATTGCTACCGAGCCGATGATGAACTGCATGAATCTGACTTTGTGATTCAGCAGATTCGCACCCTAGAGCAATCTCATCCTGAAGTCAGTTGGCGAGATTTTGCCATTCTCTACCGTACCAATGCCCAATCTCGGGCCTTCGAAGAAGGGCTAGTCCGCTGGAGCATTCCCTATACTGTAGTAGGCGGCCTAAAATTCTACGATCGACGAGAAATCAAAGATATATTGGCTTATTTGCGTCTGATCGTCAATCCAGCCGATACCGTGAGCCTCAAGCGCGTCATCAATACCCCCCGCCGAGGCATTGGCAAAACCACCCTAGACCGCCTCAATACAGCTGCACAAGAACTGAGCGTACCGCTCTGGGAAATTCTGACTGAAGAAGCCGCGGTTAAAACCCTAGCAGCTCGCAGCGCCAAACCCATTTTGCATTTTGTGGCCTTGATCCAACAATGGCAAGCCCAAGCAGAGCATCACTCTGCAACAACCATGATTCAACGAGTTTTAGAAGAATCTGGATACCTTCAAAACTTAAAAACTCAAGGAACCGATGAAGCCGATGATCGGATCAGTAACGTTCAGGAGCTGACGAATGCCGCTTTGCAATTTGCTGAAGAAAATACAGATGAATCCCTCAGCACATTTTTAGCCAATACAGCCTTGGCCTCAGACTTAGACAATCTAGATGACAGCAACACAGTGTCCCTAATGACCTTACATGCGGCCAAGGGCTTAGAATTTCCCATTGTCTTTTTAGTGGGATTAGAGCAAGGTCTATTTCCTAACTTCCGCTCCTTGGAAGATCCAGCCGCCTTAGAAGAAGAACGACGACTTTGTTATGTCGGCATTACGCGCGCCCAAGAGCGGTTATTTATTTCCCATGCCCGCGAGCGCCGCCTCTATGGATCCAGAGAACCAGCGATGCCCTCTCTGTTTCTTTCTGAGCTTCCCCGTGAGCTGCTGCACACCAATTCCCTCTCTGCTCTGCCGGCAGAGACACTCAATCTACCAAAGGGCATGAAGCAGCCCAAAATGCCTAATACTCACGCATTAGATTGGTCTGTGGGCGATCGCTCGTGCATAAGGGTTTTGGATTAGGAGAGGTGACTCATATTTTTGGGGGTGGCAGCAAGATTTGTTTGGCAGTTAAGTTCTCGAGTATCGGCAAGAAAATTATCGATCCCAATATCACTGTCCTTGACCGGGTAGAATAGAAAGCATTATAGGAAAAGCACCTCGGTTCTCTTAGGCCAAAAGCTCATAGTCAAAGCACTTCCACCAATCTATACTCAGGTATCGGACAGTCCAAAGAAGGTGATGGCTAGCCAGTTTAATCAATCTTGAATCCATCTTTTAGATCAGAAAAGATAATCACCCTCTGATGATTGATCAGAGGAGGCTCTAAACCACGAATCAAAGTGAATAAAGTTGTATTTTTCACATTACTAAGATGGTATAGATCTTCGCGCAATTGTAAATTCTCTCCTAAGGTGGGTAACAGAATTTCTGGCTCGACCCATACCTAGGCGCAATCGGTAACCATTGGCTAAAGGGTCAGTAGACTGAAGCTTTTTAATCAGGAAATTCAGAAATCTTTTATTCAAAAAAAAACCCTAGTTTCCACAAGGAAAACTAGGGCAACTCGCTCAGTCAACAGACGAGAGCATCAAACCATGACAGATACCTTTATGCAGCCTCTGAGCCTAAACGAACTTTGACAACCTTGCTTTGCTCAACAACAGCTTTAGGTAAAGTCAGATGCAAGATGCCATCTTTATAATCAGCGGTTACTTCGGTGTTTCGAATCCGATCTGGCAAGGGAACTACTCGTTGAAACTTGCCATAGCGAAACTCTGATCGAGTCACACCATCAGCTTCTGATTTTGTTTCAGACTGGCGTTCCCCCCTAATGGCAATGGATTTCTCTGTTGCTTGAATATCCAGAGCGTCAGCATCTATCCCAGGCAGCTCTAATTTCAGATAAATCGCTTCATCTGTCTCCAATAATTCAGCAGCAGGCACCGTAGTCATCTGGCTAAAATCTTGCCAATTTCCAGTCGTCAGAGCATCATCAAATAGACGACTAAGTTGATGATTCAAGATATCAAATTCTTTCCAAGGGTTCCAGCGCACAATAGTCATGATTTCGTTCCTCCGTCCAGTTTTTTTTGGAATACAAACTCAATAGTTTTGATGTTTATGAATCCATGATATCTAGTCAATTAGAGACTGTAAATTCGGCTTCCATCACTCATTACATTAAGATTACCGAACCCTGATCTATCAAGATCAACCGTTGGTTCAGCAAACCGAACCTGTCTTGGTGTAGTTCACCCTCAATTGCAATTGTTCAACCTGCAGAAATCAGGGAAAATAGAAAAGTCCACATGATTAGGGTTGAGGATAGTTCGGCTTTGCAAATTACGTTTTTAGGAACCAGCTCAGGAGTGCCAACACGATCTCGGAATGTCTCCAGTGTTGCAATTCGCTTACCTCAAAGGGCTGAGATTTGGTTATTCGATTGCGGTGAAGGCACACAGCATCAATTTCTGAAGAGTGATCTTAAAACCAGCCAGATTCGCCGGATCTTTATCACCCATATGCATGGTGATCATATTTTTGGTTTGATGGGACTATTGGCTAGCTGTGGGCTAGCAGGCAATGTGGAGTCAATGGACATCTACGGCCCTCCAGGTCTAGAAGACTATCTTCAAGGCTGTCAGCGTTACTCCCAAACTCATTTTTCCTATCCCATCAAGGTTCATACGGTTCAAGCTGGCCTAGTTTTTAGCGATTCCGAGTACTCGGTACTCTGCGCGCCTCTCCACCACCGCGTTCCTGCCTTTGGCTATCGAATTATCGAAGGCGATCGCCCCGGATCCTTTGATGTCGAAAAAGCGATGCAGCAAGGGGTGCCCCCCGGCCCCCTCTACGGTCAATTGCAACGCGGCGAGCAAGTCACCCTGGCCGATGGTCGGATCCTGAATGGATTGGACTTTTGTGGGTTGCCCAAAATCGGCCGTAAAATTTCCTATTGCACGGATACCATCTATTGCCAAGAAGCCGTTGACCTCTCTGAGGATGCAGATGTGGTGATTCATGAATCAACTTTTGCCCATGCCGATGCAGAGCTAGCTTATCAACGACTCCATTCCACCTCCACCATGGCAGCCCAAGTAGCCCAAACAGCAGCAGCCAAAACCCTATTTTTGACCCATTTTAGTCCTCGCTATGCACCTCAGAGTTCCATCGCCTTACAGGACTTGCTCCTAGAAGCTCGGGCTATTTTCCCAAATACAGAACTTGCCTATGATTTCTTAAGATATCAGGTTCCTCGTCGCCCATCCCACACTTCATAAACCACCTCACTCAGCCCTCATCTCCTCATTGTCTGCTTTTGATTAGCTGTCACATTTGCCTATTCCTTCAGGCAAATGTGAGGCAAAACACTTGTCCTGAAGACCGAATTGTGTAGAATCGTAGCGTTATGCGCGAGGGAGCTCAGCTTTTGTGAGCTCCCTCTCATGCCAAAACATCCTGTGAAGTCTATGATCGTGAAACTCCCAGCACAAATAGACTAGGGATAAAACCAGCAAGGCCTCTGTTTCTAAAAACAAATTTTTCTCTAGAAGCAAGCCTTTCGCCCCTTATCTATCCAACTTACCTAGCCACCCAGCCCAACCTATGAGAAGAACTCGGCTAAATACTGCATTTAGGGGATTAGCCTTGGGCATGACTTTCTCCTTGGTCATGATCTTTTCGGCAGGGTTGGGGGCCACCCTAGCGCTGATTGCCCCTTTCCGTCTGCTCCCTGGTGCTCCTAAAGATGGTCCGATCTCTATCTCTGACTTGTTTAGAGGTGGCCTTAGATATGGAATTTCTCGACCGGTCAATATTGTTGTTATGGGAATAGACCTTAACTTAGAGGCACCCCCTGGATCTCCTGAGGCTTTTAAAAGTCGTAGCGACACCATGTTGCTGATCCGGCTCAATCCCGGTACAGATCGAGTCAGCATTTTGTCTATTCCCCGAGATACAAGGGTGAATATCCCCGATGTAGGAGTGACTAAAATTAATGCAGCTAACTGGTTTGGAGGGCCAAATTTAGCCACTGAGGTGATCAGTCAAACCCTGAACAACGTCCCCATTGATCGCTATGTTCGGGTTAGCACGGGTGCATTTCGTGAGCTTGTAGATGTGGTAGGAGGCGTTGAAGTTTTTGTCCCCACCCAGATGAAATATGAAGATCAAACTCAAAAACTCAAAATTGATCTTGAACCTGGCTTGCTGGTCCTTAATGGGGAGCAAGCCGAAGGATTTGTGCGCTATCGGAATGATGCCCTAGGAGATATTGGCCGGACTCAACGCCAGCAGACTCTACTGAAAGCACTTCAGAAGAAGATGGCCAACCCCTTAATGCTGACTCGCTTGCCCCAAATTTTGTCTGTGCTGCAAAAGCATATTGATTCTAACTTAAGTGTGGGCGAGATGTTAGCACTTATGCAGTTTGGGCTTCAAGTTAAATCTGATCAGCTACAAATGGTGTTATTACCTGGTCGCTTTAGTGGTCCTGAGGAATTTGAAGCTAGCTATTGGGTAACGGATTTACCCAAAATGGATCGGATCATGCAATCCTATTTTGAAGTATCGCCACCCGTAGGCTACGAAATTGCCACCCGCGATCCTCAGTCTTTGCAAACGGCTAAAATTGTAGTTCAAAATGCCTCTGGCGATCCGAGTGGTAGTGAAAAAATGATTCGCTACCTCCAAAATCAAGGATTTTATAATGTACATTTAGCAGTTGAGGAATGGCCAGAAAGGTTATCCCAAACTCAGGTTATTCCTCAATGGGGAGATTTGGAATCAGCCAAATACTTGCAAAATCTATTGGTTGACAGTACTTTATCGGTTAATTCGACAGGTGAGCTTGACTCTGATGTAACAGTACGGGTTGGGAAGGACTGGTTACAGACACAGCAAGCTCGTCTTTTTGAGACCCCTCCCGCGCAAATTTAGGAATGATCTTGCCAAAGTTGCCTAGTTCTCGCTAGGATGAGATTCGCTATCCTCAGTAGCTCAGTGGTAGAGCGGTCGGCTGTTAACCGATTGGTCGTAGGTTCGAATCCTACCTGGGGAGTTGATTGGTAGCAAAGTTTACCTCGCCCCGTTACTCGGCAATTTAAGAGCAAGTTTGCTGTGCTAGAGGGAGGGGGCTAAGCATCTGTCCTGCAAAAAATCTCGGATATGCTGGGCAATGAGCTGCTGCGCAGCCCTGTCCGTCGTAGGGAATTGGGTAAGATGGAAGTGTTTCCCCGAGGTGAAGTGGAAACCAATGCGATAAAACTCAGTTCCCAGCCATTGTTGTTTATCGATGCAGATTTCTTTGATCTGACTGATCTGATGATGTTGAATTTTACGACTCAACCAGCGCCGTTTTTCTAAGGTCATAGAATTGGTTGCTTTGTTCAAGGTGCAGATTTCTACTGGATTTAACATGCTCATCAATGCCGCAGTACCAATACACAAGCATCCAAATAAATCAAAGGGAAATTCAAAGATAATAAAGATTAGAAAGCCAATTGCGGCTGCTAGTCCCCCCATGCATCGGACAGCGAGCAGATGCTCTTGGACGACGAGCAAGGCAGAGGTACGCTGAATCACTTTCATAGAGAATATAAAATTTGAGAAGGGAGGAGTCTGCTATCTACTGCTTAGTGTGGACAATTCTCGCGCTTTTATTGCTGGAGAATTGAAATTTATGTTGAAGTTCAGAAAAATAGCTCTTGGCAACTAGGAGACAAATGCCCAGGGATTTGCACTGTTTACTTAACGGGTGATAAGGGCGCAAAACCCTGATATGGAAGATTTTCAGCGATTCATGCCAAAATACTCTAAAGCCTTTTGTATAAACGATTCGAGCTATTCATCACCCCTTAACTGAACAGTGCCCAGGGATTGAGGGCAAAACTCTCTTGGCCTTCGGAAGCAGGGAATCTGAACAGAACCCATGTCACCTGTATCACATCTCAAAGGTGACTGAACATTGCATAATGGTCTAGAGCAAGGACGGGTATGAATAGTATCCGTTTTGTTGCAGTAATCAACTGGGGTGTAGAGGAAATGGTCTAGATTTTTCCTAATCAGAATCTGCATCTAATGGTTGAGAGCACCATAGAAAGGGGCAAACTGAATTTAGGAGAGCTTACAGCCTCTAAAGTATTTCATTTCTTCCTGAGAGACGCTGAATGAGCTATTGCTTAAATCCAGCTTGTACCAACCCCAGCAATGCACCTCAACAACGGCTATGCCAAGCTTGTGGGAGTTCGCTGGTGTTGCGAGATCGCTACCGTTCTACTCGCATTTTAGGGCGAGGGGGTTTTGCAACCACGTTTCTTGCCGAGGATGAAGGTTTACCGGGTCGACCGGCTTGTGTGATTAAACAACTCCGTCCTGTGGTCACGACTCCCCATGTCTTGGAGATGTCCCGTGAATTATTTCAGAGAGAAGCTGAAACCCTGGGTAAAATTGGCAGTCATCCCCAACTCCCCCGCTTGCTGGATTATTTTGAAATAGGGCAAGACTTCTTTCTAGTGCAGGAATATGTCAAAGGTTCCACCCTTCAACAGGAGGTGCGGCGCTCCGGTCCCTTTGATGAAAAAATGGTGTATAGCGCTCTTGAGGAAGTCTTACCGCTTCTTGCCCATCTTCATGAGCTAGAGGTCATTCACCGGGACATTAAGCCGGCCAATATCATTCGACGCGACATTGATCAGAAGCTGGTTTTAATTGATTTTGGGGCGGTCAAAGATCAAGTCAGCCCGACCGCAATCAGTGATCTGGATGACCAAAGCACTCTCACCTCTTTCGCCGTTGGCACACCTGGGTTCGCCCCCCCTGAGCAAATGGCAATGCGCCCCGTCTATGCTAGCGATGTCTATAGTTTGGGGGTAACTTGCATTTACCTACTCACGGGCAAGTCCCCTAAGGATTTGAGTTATAGTCCTTCCACAGGAGAGCTGAGTTGGCAGGAGCATGTGAAGGTAGGGCCGCATCTGAGGGAGATTCTGAGCAAGATGCTGGAGATCTCGCTGCGCGATCGCTATAGATCTGCGAAGGAAGTGAGCCAAGCCCTCGCTCAACAGACTCAGTCTGCTCCTGCCCTACACCCAGCGCGGACCAATTCTCCGGCTCGGGCTTCCACTCACCAACCCGTTTCCAGCCCGTCACGGCCTGTCTCCCCCTCGGCAAGAGCTGCATC
>JAAUUW010000047.1 GCA_012030735.1 Acaryochloridaceae cyanobacterium SU_2_1 | reverse complement strand
GCCCCAGCTTAAAGTCTATGGCAGCGTGGAAAATATGACCCAAAGCGCGCCCACTCTCAATAGGATTGATGTTCCCTTCGGGACCCCCATTTCTGGAGAAGATATCAATGATGTGACCTCTTAATGAGGGTCATTCAGCTCTATCGTTTGGGTTGAATTTAAGGTTAAAACATAGAGATTAGCGGTTAGTGAGCTGTCTCTATGTTTTTTTATTGGTAAAATCCAGGATTATCTATGTCCATTGGCCAAATTTGGCGTCAAGGATTCCAGAAAAGCTGGCGTTTCATCCCAGCCTTGCGTCTGGTTTGGCAAAGTAGCCCCCCTTGGACTCTTGCCCGCCTAGGCTTGGTGGTGGTTGCCGGTGTGCTTCCCCTCTGCTCAATTTATATCACCAAGTTGATTATTGATGAGGTAACCGATAGCTTAACCCTGGCTCAGCCCGATATTGCCTTCCCTAAGATTGTCCCGCTATTGGTGATTGCGGCTGTGGTTACCATCGTGATCACCCTCTCCGCCTCTCTGTCAGAACTTGTGACCATCGCTCATGCCCAGCGGGTTACAGATTATATGCAGGGGATTATTCATACCAAGTCAATTGAAGCCGACCTGGAATACTACGAAAATGCCCGCTACTATGACGCCATGCAACGGGCACAACAAGAAGCCCCCTATCGCCCGCCCAAGATTCTGAATCGCGTTGCGCAAGTGGGGGAAGATAGCATTTCTCTGGTGGCAATGGTGGGCCTACTCTTAGCGCTCCATTGGGGTATTGTCGGCCTGCTCATGGTTGCCTCTATCCCCGCAGTGTTGGTACGGATGAAATTTGCGGGGGTGATGTATCGCTGGGAGCGGCTGCGCACTCAGTTGGAGCGGCAAGCGATGTACCTCGGATGGTTACAGACCTGTGACCTCTTTGCCAAGGAAGTGCGGCTTTTTAATCTTGGTGTTTATTTTAGGGATCGATATGGGGCCGTTCGTGAGCAAATTTATCATGAAAAGCTGAAAATCGTCTCTCGGCGTTCCCTTGCCTATTTTTTGGCTCAAGCTAGCGCTGGTATCTTTGTCTTTGCGATCTTTGCCTTTATTGTCCATCAAACCATTTATGGGTTTCTGAAGTTAGGGGATCTAGTTCTGTACTATCAAGCCCTCCAAAGGGGCCAAGATAATCTGCGGGGATTGCTCAATAACCTGTCAGGGTTATACGAAGATAATTTATTTCTAGCCAATCTCTACGAATTTTTAGATTTAAAATCCAATATTGTTGATCCAGAGCGGCCCCACCCCATTCCTGAACTGTTTCAAGAGGGCATTGTCTTCAACCAGGTCAGCTTTCAATATGGCACAACCTCACGCCAAGCCCTCCAAAATATTTCTCTCAAACTCTCTCCAGGACAAGTCATCGCCTTGGTGGGTGAAAATGGCTCTGGGAAAACAACCATCGTTAAACTCCTCTGCCGGCTCTACGATCCAACGGCAGGCAATATTACCCTTGATGGCATTGATTTACGGGATTTTAAGACCGCAGATCTCAGGCATCAGATCAGTGTCATTTTTCAAGATTATGCGAAGTATCATTTCACAGCCCGTGAGAATATTGGCTTAGGGGATATCAAGCAATCGGACAGTCAGCAGATTGTGGCGGCAGCGAAGTTGTCAGGGGCGGATCAGGTGATCAATAGCTTGCCCCAAGGATATGACACAGTGCTGGGCAAAATGTTTGATCAAGGCGAGGAACTCAGCATTGGTCAATGGCAAAAGATTGCCCTGGCCCGAGCCTTTTTGAGAAGTTCTCAAATTATTGTCTTGGATGAACCAACCAGCGCCATGGATCCCAAGGCTGAGTATGAGGTTTTTCAGCAGTTCCGTGAACTGATTCAAGATCAGTCTGCTATTTTGATCAGCCATCGTCTATCCACTGTCAAAATGGCTGATTATATTTATGTGCTGTCTCAAGGCCAGATAATTGAGGAGGGAACTCATGAACAGTTGATCCATCTCCAAGGACTCTATGCGTCTATGTTTGAGACCCAAGCCCAAAATTACCGTTAATAGATTGGCAAGAGAACTATCATTTAATATCTGGTCGTATAAAAATTGTCAGGTTATACTAAACCATGTCTTTGCGATAGCCTTAATGCTGCTTTATTCTCTAGATTTTCACGGTCTTCGGGCAAAATAGGTGAGCTTCTCACCTAAAGAATAGTGCCAGAATTTCAGATGACTACCTGAGGATTACATGCCCAGGCATCTTGGAGTGAAAGTCTTTTTCTAGTTGATTGGGATCCATTGAGCCACTAGATACAGAATCTAGGTTTTGAGTTTAGACTATGCGGGTGCAAGTGTAAGTGATTGAATGTTTCTCACAGTTTAGGAGTGAATGATCGACGAGACAAAGGGCCATAGCCATTCTCTAATGATATTGTTAACGCCAGCCAATTCGATATTATGGCCCCACTCCAGTAACTTGCTTACCCATTGATTATGATCAAAATTGCTTTAGTTCACGACTACTTGACCCAGCGGGGAGGGGCTGAGCGAGTCTTTGAGCTATTATGCCGTCACTTTCCTACAGCTGATGTCTATACGTCCTTATATGATCCTAAGCAAACCATCGAACTGGGTGATCGCTTAGTACAGACCACTGTTTTACAAAAAATTCCAGGGGCCACTAAATATTTCAGATTGTTAGCCCCCTTCTACTATCCAGCTTTTCGTGCCTTGGACTTGCAAGGCTACGATTTGATTATTAGCAGTAGCACCAGTTTTGCGAAGGCGGTGCGGAAGCATCCCGAAGCCAAACATATTTGTTTTTGCCATAACATCACGCGCTTTTTATGGGATACCCAGACCTATCTGCGCGAATATGCAGATTACCAGCAGTTGTATCCCTTTATTGAGAAACTGTTTCGAGTCATGCGCAAGGCGGATATCGCCTATGCGCAAGAGCCTGATCTCTACATTGCTAATTCCTCAGAAGTGGCCCGTCGGATTCGGCAAACCTATAAGAAGCATGCTTTGGTGATTAATTATCCGATTGACAATGGTAAGTTTGTTTTTTGCGATCGTAAGGAAGCCTACTATCTAGTATCTGCTCGCTTATTGAGCTATAAACGTATTGATATCGTTATTGAGGCCTTTAATCAGCTCGGTTGGCCTTTAAAAATTATGGGCGAAGGACCAGAACGAGAGCAACTTGAGGCTAAGGCGGCTTCTAATATTGAGTTCTTGGGATATATCTCTGATGCCAAACGTTGCCATCTGATGGCTAAGGCTAGGGCTGTTGTGGTTGCTGCCCTTGAAGATTATGGTTTAGTCCCTATTGAAGCCAATGCGAGTGGCACACCAGTGATTTCTTATGGGGCTGGGGGGGTATTGGATACTCAAATACCGGGGAAAACAGGTCTCTTTTTTGACTTGCAAACGGTTGAATCCCTTAAGTCTGCGTTAATTGCATCCCAGGGAATGCACTGGAACTATCAGATGATTCGAGATCATGCCTTGTCCCAATTTTCAGAGGGGCTCTTTTTTGAAAATGTTCAGGCAGTGATTCAAGAGGTTTGTGGTTCGGGCATTACAACTGAAGCTTCTACGGTTCCGTCTATCTCATAAATTATCTGACATTTATAAATTATTTAACCTTTACTTTTATGGCTGTCACTGAAAGCGCCCTAGCTACAGTTCCCAAGGACCTAGCAAAAAAGACATCTTACCAACCCAAACTGTGGGTCAAGAATGGGGATATGGCCATCTTTTATCGATACTGGTGCGTCGGAAATACTGGTTTTTAGGCACCTTTGTGGGGGCCTTAGCAGCCTCTGTATTTGTGACCTTAAAAACGCCAGCGACTTACCAAAGTGTGATGCAAATTTTGATTGAGTCGAATTACCAGTCAAAGCCCGATGGCTTGGGCCAACGCAGTCCTGAGGATAAATTTGCTGACCCAAATGTCCAAGTAGATACCACAACTCAATTGCAAGTTTTGCTGGGTTCTGAGGTATTAGAAAAGGCTGTTGAACGTTTGCAATCAACCTACCCGAATATCACCTCAGAAGAATTACGGGGTGCCCTAACCGGTTAGCCCCCTTTATGGCAAGGATCGGACGGGAAAGGGGCAAGTAGCAACAGAAGTTTTGTCTGCTAGTTATATTTCCACAAATCCGGAAAAGGCCAAGACAGCCTTAGAGACAATCTTGACTGTCTACCAAACCCATAATCTAGAGCAACAAAAGCTGCGGCTATCTAAGGGTTTAGCGTTTATTAATCAGCAACTGCCTGAGGTGCGCAGAAGTGTCTTAGAAGCTGAAGCTGCTCTGAAATCCTTTCGGGCGGGCGCCCAGGTAATTGACCCTGCGGTGCAAGCCCAAGCGGCCTCAACGGCCCTCGATCAGGCGAAAACCGAGCGCCGTGCCCTAGATGCCCAGTACAGAGAAGCCTATGCCAGTTATTTGGCTTTGCAACGGCAAGTTCAGTTATCTCCCAATCAGGCCCGAGCCTCGGCTCGTCTGAGTGAGTCACCACGTTATCAGGCTCTGTTGAATGAAATTCAGCAAACAGAGCTAGAACTCACGAAACAACGACAACTGCTGACAGAGGATCATCCCATAGTGGTTAATCTGACGAAGGAACGTCAGGATCAAGCTTCGATGTTGGAGCAAGAGGTCAATCGGGTTTTGGGAGGCAATAGTGCTGAGGTTGCCAGTAGTTCTAGCCAACTGAGCGAAGGGCAGTTGGGCAAGAATGATTTATCTTTGGTGGCTCAATTGTCTGAGCTGCAAAAGAATTTAGGGGGGATGAAGGCGCGCGATCGCAGCCTCGCCCAAACAGAGGAAAGACTGACCGCCGAACTCAAACAATATCCTGAGCTAATTGATCAATATAACCGCTTGCAACCAGAGGTTACGACACGCAAAGAGACCTTGCAAAAATTATTAGAAGCGCGCCAAGAACTGAGTCTAGAGATTGCTCGGGGTGGCTTTGACTGGCAAGTGGTGGAGTCACCCAAACTAGGCGTACAAATCAGCCCCAATGCTAGGCGAAATCTACTTTTGGGGGCTGTGGTCGGCCTCTTTCTAGGTGGCATTGCAGCCTTTGCTCGCGACGCATTGGATGATAAATTGCATCGCTCTGATGATCTTAATGGTCAATTTCCCCTGCCCTTCTTAGGCTCGATTCCGCAACTATCTCTATCAGAAATGCGCGAATCCTTGGCGATCTTACCGATGAATACATCAAAGGGGCCTGATATGGCTACCCCTGAACTGTTTCAATGGCAGCCCCTCCGGGAAGCGCTGGATTTGATTTACACCAATATTCAACTCTTGCAAACCAGCCACCCCTATAAATCCTTAATGGTCACCTCGGCTTGTCCTGGTGAGGGCAAATCTACCTTGGCCTTGGGCCTAGCGATGAGTGCGGCTCGCTTAGACCAACGGGTATTGGTGATTGATGCCGATCTACGTCATCCGAGCTTACATCGGATGTTTAGCTTAGAGAACCATCGGGGATTATCAACCCTGCTCACCGGAGAGATGACCTCCTCAGAATTGCAATCAGCACCTCAATGGGTCTATTTGCGAGGGGAAGAGTCAGGAGCCTTCGCAAATCCAGAATTAATGACCTCTGATTTAAGTATTGATGTGCTCACCGCTGGACCGCCCTCAGCAGATCCAGTAAAATTGCTCAGCCTATCTCGTATCAAGGATATTATTCAGGTCTTTGAGGAATACTATGATTTGATTTTGATCGATAGTCCGCCTGTACTTGGTCTAGTGGATACGATTCCCGTGGGCTTAGGATGTGATGGTGTCATCATGGTAGGCCGACTAGAGCATGTAACTCGGTCGGATTTATCAAAGGCGATCGCAGTTCATAAAAAGCTCAATGTCATTGGTTTGGTAGCCAATGGTGTCACTCAAACTCATCCATCCTATGCCTATGGCAATACTTAACCGCCGGACGCTCCTCTATGTCAACGGATGAAAATCCTGATCTCTTACAGCCTTTAAATACCGCTTCACCCAACCCAGAGCCTGATTCCCTCTTTAGTTCAAATCACCTCAAGCGCGATTTAAAAGGTCGCTCTGTTCGAGGTGGAGCGATCACCATCGGTGCGCAAGGGTTAAAGTTTATCTTGATTCTGGTATCGAATGTGGTGCTGGCTCGCCTCTTAACACCGGTAGACTACGGATTGGTGGGTATGGTGACGGCAGTCATGGGGTTTGTCACCCTCTTCAAGGACCTGGGCCTATCCATGGCCACAGTGCAAAAAGCAGATATTAACCATGTCCAAGTCAGCACCCTCTTTTGGGTGAATCTGGTCTTTAGCTTAATCGCCACCTTGATCACCATCGCCATCGCACCGCTAATTGCTCAATTCTATGGCGAACCTCGACTAGTTTGGATTACCATTGCCCTGGCAATCGGCATCATCATAGGGGGCTTAGGCGTTCAGCATACGGCATTGCTAACGCGCCAAATGCATTACAAAGCCCTGATGCTCAACGATATTCTTGCTCAACTGCTAGGGGTGAGTGCTGCCATTATTGCCGCGCTGTTTGGCTTTCAATATTGGGCCTTGGTCCTATTACCGCTGGTAACGGCTTGTTTCACGACCTTGGGGGTTTGGATTGCCTGTCCTTGGCAACCCAGTTGGCCAAGGTGGAAATCAGGAATTCGCTCAATGTTGGCCTTTGGCAGCCATGTGACGGGTTTTAGTGTGGTGGACTACTTTGCTCTCAACCTTGACAATGTGCTCATTGGCAAGTTTTGGGGTCAACAGGAACTAGGGTTATACAGCAAGGCATACCAGCTATTGCTATTACCCATTAGTCAGATTAATGCCCCGATTACCAATGTTGCGGTTCCCCTTTTAAGTAGACTGACTGACTCTCCTGATCGTTACCGTGAAATCTATCTACGCATTTTAGAAAAAGTAATCCTGGTGACCTTACCCATCGTCTTGTTTATGATCGCCACCTCTGATTGGCTGATTCAGGTACTCTTGGGATCTCAATGGCTAGAGGCTAGCCCCATCTTTGTATTGCTGGGGATTTCAGGGCTGCTGCGGCCTGTTGCCAACTCGACGGGTTGGTTGTTTATCTCTCAAGGTCGCACCCATGAATTATTTCGTTGGGGAGTGATCAGCTCTACCCTGACAGTACTCTCCTTTTGTGTGGGTCTACCTTGGCAAGCCAAGGGCGTTGCTACCGCCTATTCAATAACTTTGCTGGGGATCACTATACCTTTACTCTTATGGTTCGTGGGTCGTAAAGGCCCAGTCAGAACTCGAGATTTTTACAAAACCATTACTCCCTTGGGTATTGCAGCTATAGGATCCATTGCAGTCTTGGTCGGCTTTCGTCAGACTGTCACTTTGGAACCGATTTTGGGTTGTTGCGCTGGCTTTGTGATCACAAACCTTAGTTTTTTTACCGGCCTACTAGTGCTGCCTAAAGGAAGGTCGATTGTACTAGATTTACGAAAAATAGTCTCAGAACTAAAAGCAGCCTAAATGCTCATGCCACGACAAGAGACTCTTAGTCATCGGACAGGATTACAGACCAGAATGGGATCAATCGGCGAGGGCATGATTTTCATGGTCTACCAAGATAACCAGGGGCTTAAACCCCTCTAGTTCTTCGCGGCTCAATTGAGCATAGGTCATAATAATCACCAGATCACCGGGTACTCCCAGCCGAGCCGCTGCTCCATTGAGCTCCACAGCACCGGAATCTGCTGGAGCAGGGATAGCATAGGTGATCAAGCGTTCGCCATTATTGACATTGACGACCTGCACTTGCTCATAGGCCAATATCCCTGCGGCGGTTAGCAGGGATTGATCAATACTGATGCTACCCACATAGTTGATATTGGTCTTGGTGAGGGTACAGTTATGGATTTTAGAGGCGAGCAACGTACGATACATGGATGCCATTCTAGCGTTGAGTCCCCTGTCTCTGAAATAGCAAACAGGAGGTCAGGAGCGACTGACCTATTCTAAGATGAGAGAATTGATCCTGGATATTTTTCTCGAAGTTTTGTCTTACTTCATCATCCACTCTGGTTGCCCATTATGATCGCGGCGAGTCCGATTGACAAGACCCTATGGCAGGGTGAAAACATGGTCAGGAAAAGCGGCGAGTGGGTTGAGTTGCAATTTAATCGTTTGCTTGATTTTCTCGAGGGTCAAGAGAGTCCGGAGTTGTCCAGTGCTTGGGACTGGGGCCAATTTTGTCGTGTGGTTAGCGAAGGGGCCGTAGCCCTTGCCCTTGGGATACTGTTACTCTATGGCCTGCTTCGGCAACTCCAGCAAATCTGGAAAACGTATCTTCGCTCACGACTTAGGGCAGCTGATCCTCTTCAGCAATCCCTTGAGACAGATTTACAGACTGTAGAGGATTGGTTGGCCCAAGCAGCCCAAGCCCAAAGCCAAGAGAATTATCAGCTGGGATGTCGAGCTTTGTATATGGCATTGCTATTGCGGCTAGAGCAGACAGGTTGGCTACGTCGCGATCGCACCTCTACCGATCAAGAATATTTACAACAACTAGAATCAGCATGGATTTTGCAGGCCAAACCGATTGGTTTGCAACAGACTTGGCGACGAATTTTTCAGGTCCATGAATGGTCTTATTACGGATCAGCACCCGTGGCGGGAGATATGTTTGAGCAATGCCAGCAGGCATACCAAACCCTCGATCCGCAGTTAAGTACCTCCCCAGAGGCAAAAATGCCATGATCAGGGCTAGTCGCCAAGAGCAACCTAGGGATCAAGCCAGACAGATCAAGAGTGCTGGCAAAGGATGGAGGGGCCAATGGGGCTGGGTGGTGGCAGCCATCGCCGTGGTGCTGCTACTGCTGTTGATCAGTGCGCCAACCCTTCAAGATGGTTCCACCTATAGCCGCTCCCGCAAGGGCTATCGGCAGTGGTACGACTATATGCTCCAGCAGGGATATCCGATTGAACGCTGGCAGCAGCCCTATGCCAAGCTTCAGGGTCAGAATCAAACCCTGATTCGCATTGCCCCTCAGCTTAAGGAAGGTCTAGATTCAACAGGGGTGATCAAATGGCAGTCCTTAGCCTCTTGGGTGAAAGCAGGGAACCAGTTGATTATTTTGACCTGGCAAGGCAAGGTAACCGCAGCCCCCTTTTTACAGGATCTGCTCAGCCCTAAGGGAGCCGTGCGGGTCGAAACCTCCCGTCGCCATGCCCTTCAGACTGGTGAGAGTGCTCGCCTCCAGGATGTTAATGGTGTCGTCGTTTGGCAGCAAAGCCTCGGTAAAGGTCAGGTGATTTTGGCAACCTACCCTTGGCTAGGGGCAAATATCTATGCCGATCGACCGGGCAACTTTGCCTTTCTGGCAGGGTTAATTCCTAAATCCCAGAAAATTTTGATCGACGAATGGATACATGGTTATCGCCCATCGCCCAGTCAGGCCAAGAAACAAGATTATGACTCTCCAGAGGTTGAAGAGCCTAACCTATTCACTTACTTTGCTCGAACCCCCCTGGCTGCGATCGCAGCTCAATTGCTGCTGCTCAGCCTAGTCTGGGTTTGGAGCGAGAATCACCGCTTTGGAGCAGCTTTATCGGTCAAAGCAGCCAAGAAAGACAATAGCACCGAATATATACAAGCCTTAGCTGGAACCCTTAACTATGCTGAACAGCAGGGTTTCGTCTTAACAGAATTAAGTACCCATTTGCGCCATATCTTAGCGACTCGGTTGGGTTTGACAGCCCTGTCTGCGACAGCAAACATTCCGGCAGACTCCGTCTTGGCTGCCCATTGGGCAAAGGCGACTAGACGCGAGGCCCGAGAGTTACTAGAGTTATTACAGCAAGCCCAGCGACCGCGGTCAGGCCAGGATCTGCTCACCTGGACCAGCCAAATCGAAACCCTTTTGCAGGAGCTCCCTTGAACCATCCCTTTGCACGACTACAGCAGAATCTTAGCCAAATTGTGATTGGTCAAGATCAAATTATCAAGGGGCTGCTGATTGCCCTCTTAGCTGAAGGCCATGTGATCTTAGAGGGGGTACCTGGCACAGCAAAAACCTTAATTGTCAAATTACTGGCAGCCTTAATTCAAGCAGATTTCCGCCGCATCCAGCTCACCCCCGATGTCTTGCCAGCGGATCTATTGGGAACCAATATTTTTGATTTCAACAGTCGTAGCTTTACCCTCAGCAAAGGCCCGATTTTTACGCAGATCTTGCTCGCTGACGAGATTAATCGTACCCCCCCTAAAACCCAGGCGGCCTTATTAGAGGCGATGGAGGAGCGGCAGGTGACCCTTGATGGCAACACCTTGCCTCTCTCGCCTTTGTTTTGGGACTATTGCCACCCAGAATCCTCTAGAGTTTGAAGGCACCTATCCCTTGCCAGAGGCTCAGCTCGACCGATTCTTATTTAAGCTAGTGGTCACCTATCCTGGCAAGGCGGCTGAGCAGCAAATGCTTCATAACAGTCTCAGTGGTTTTGAGCCACGGAATTTGCAGCAAATGCCCTTAGACTCGGTTATTACCGTTGACCAAGTTCTCGAAACTCGGCAGCAGGTGCGCCGGATTCGTTGGGAAGCACCTGTTCTCGATTATTTATTGGAATTAGTAATGGCCACCCGCCAGCAAACCGAGTTGATGTTGGGGGCCTCTCCTCGGGCAGCAGTGAATTGGCTGCGCGCGGCTCAAGCTCATGCTTGGCTATCAGAGCGAGAGTTTGTGATTCCAGATGATGTGAAGGCGATCGCTCCTCCCCTGTTGCGTCATCGCCTACTTCTGAAGCCGGAAGCACAACTGGATGGAGTGTCAATCGATCAAGTGATCGAAACCTTACTGACCCGTGTACCCGTACCGCGATGACTATAAATGCCGCTGCAAAGCTCCTGTCTGCGATTCCCGCTCCTCAACCCCTTGGCGCGGCACCACGGCTTCCCGTCGCCACAGCTCCCCATCTGCTACCTACAGGGCGGTTATACCAATGGCTGATGCTGGGGATTTTGATTCCGTTAGGGATGGCCTGGGTGCCCAGCGTAGGAGTGTGGCTAGGTTGGGTAATCATGCTGGGTTACGACCTAGTCGTTTTAGGGATGGCTTGGCGGGATTATCGGCGATCGCAACAATGGCACATCCAAGTCCAGCGAAGCTGCGATCCTCGTTTATCCATTGGCCGGGACAACCCAGTGCATCTGCAAGTCACCGTCACTCAGACACCAACGGCTCAAGGCTCAGCTCAATTACAGCTGCGAGATCACTTTCCTCAGGCATTTCGGGTTGATCAAGATAGCTTGCGGCTCCAGCTCTCTGGCCAAGGGCTCAGCGAACTCACTTATCATGTCTATCCGCCCCGTCGGGGTCTTTTTGAATGGGGAGGGATATCCCTACGGTTACTGAGTCCACAGGGTCTGGCCTGGCGGGCATGGCAAATCCTAGAGCCCACCAAGGTAGAGGTCTATCCTGACCTGATTGGCCTAAGGCTATTGTCGGTAAGACTGAGCCTGGAGTCTACGGGTGGATTGCGACGCCGGCAACGCACCTTGGGGGGGACTGAATTCACGGAGTTGCAAGAATATAACCAAGGTGATGATCTGCGTCTGATTGATTGGAAGGCGACGGCAAGACGTGGCCATCCCCTAGTGCGCCTCTGTGAGCCAGAACGAGATCAACCGCTGTTGATTTTATTAGATCGAGGCCGCTTGATGACCGCTCAGGTGGCAGGTCTGAAGCGGTTTGATTGGGCTTTGAACGCAACCCTATCTCTGGCCATGGCAGGGCTACGTCGAGGAGATCGTGTCGGAATTTGTGTCTTTGACAACGATATCCATACCTGGATTCCGCCGCAATCAGGGAACTCTCATTTAGCGCGAATTTTAGAGCGAGTCTATAACCTAGAGCCCGTCATCACGGAATCAGATTATGTGGCAGTTGCTAGTCGGGTACTCAGCCAATATACTCGCCGGGCCTTGGTGGTGCTGCTGACGGATATTGTGGATCCGATCGCCTCTAGTGAGTTACTAGCGGCAATGACCCGATTATCGCCTCGTTTTTCTCCCTTTTGTGTGGCCCTGCGAGATCCCCAAGTTGATGCCCAAGACGCATCAACCGCTAGCGCTAGGCTCGGCGGCATCAGATCTAGAGATTCAACGCCTCTATGAACAAGCGGTAGCCCTTGATCTCTTGCGTCAGCGAGCCCTTGCCTTTTCCCAACTTCAACAGCGGGGAGTCTTAGTTTTGGATGCTCCTGCACCTCAGATTAGCGATCAGTTGGTAGATCGCTACCTCTTGCTCAAGGCCCGCAATCGCTTGTAAAATTTTTGTCTCTGCCTGATTCTTGATCCTTTGTTACTTCTTTCTTCTTGCACTGTGGCTTCTGAATTAGACTCTCTCCAGCAAACAACCAGAGCCTATACCCAGGGACAGGAAGCCTTTAAGCGGGGTCAATATCGCCAAGCCGTTGATCATTTGCTGGTAGCCATCGCCCTAGCCAACCAAAATTCATCCTGGGGGGGCGAGATGCAAATTTGGCTAGTGACAGCCTATCAGCAGCTGGACAGTCCCAAGAGCGATCGCACTCTGTCGCCAACTGCAGAGGCATCCCCATTTCGATACGCGCCAGCAGAGTAAGCGGCTGCTGTATATCCTGGAAGCTCCTAAATTAGAGCTGAAGCCAGAATGGCTGACCCAAATACCTGACCTGAGTAAGGTTGACGAGCCAGATTGGCAGGAACGGTCTGGCCGTAGCGCTGAGTATAGACCGACTCGCCCCACTACGCTAGAGGCGGAAGAACCCATTGATTTAAGCCAAGTGGAGACCCAAGAGAATGGCTTTATCTGGGTTGCGATCGCCCTGTTTATACTGGTATTTGGTGGCTATTGGTGGTGGACCCGATAGATCCATCGCTTGCTTCTGTAGCCCATCCTGCAGTGATAGGGCTGCTGCCCGTTATTTGCCCACATAGCTCACGCGCCAAATAATCCCTCCCGGTTCATCCGCCACCAGCAGTGACCCGTCCTTCGCCACGGCCAAGCCCACAGGACGCCCCCATACGGTCGGTACCGATGGATCCACTAACCAACCCGTTAAAAATCTTCGTAATATCCCTGCGGCTTACCTGCCCCATCAAAGGGAACTCGGACAATCTTATACCCGGTCCCCTCGGCCCGATTCCAAGACCCGCGAAAGGCCACAAAGGCATCCTGGTGATAGGCAGCAGGAAATTGCTGGCCGGTGTAAAAGACTAAACCCAAGGCAGCGGAATGGGCTTGAAATAAAACCTCAGGCATGAGCGGAGGCGGGGCATTTTGAGGACGGCGGGGCAGTCGCGGATCCGGATTGTCGCCCAGATAGGTATAGGGCCAACCATAAAATCCGCCCGCCTGCACAGAGGTGAGATAGTCAGGGACTAAGTCATCGCCAAGGCCATCGCGCTCATTCACAGTTGTAAACAATTGCTGGGTCTGTGGGTGAAAGGCTAAACCCACGGGGTTGCGTAAACCCGAGGCATAGGTTTTGCGATCGCGACCATCCGGCTTCATCACTTGAATCGAGGCCCGGGGCAAATCCTCCACCTCAGCATTACTGCGAGACCCCACAGACACAAATAACCTTTGACCATCGGGGCTAAAGATCACATTCCGCGTCCAATGCTGCCGGTATCCCTGACCCGGCAAAGTAGTAATAACATCAGGCCGATCCTGAATGTAGGTTTGACCAACCTGATAGGGAAAGCGAACAACTGCATCAGTATTGGCCACATACAAAAAACGCTGATCGGGGGAAAAAGCCATCCCCAAGGGTTGATTGAGAAATTCAACCAATAGACTCTTAAGATCCGCTTGACCATCTTGATTGGTATCACGCAACAGTTGAATCCGATGGTCATAGGACTCCGCCACCAATACATCCCCATTAGGGGCAATAGCTAACCACCGGGGCCGTGAGAGACGCTCAGCATACTTTTCGACCTTAAATCCCTGCGGCACCAGCAGCTTTGCCTCGGCCGGTCGTGAGATCACTTGAGGGGGCTGACTGGCTGAGTTAGACCCATAGGGCTTGGCTAGCTGGTCTAACCGAATCCAAGTCCGTTTAAGTGGCAGGCTAGCCTGAGCAGACAGATTAGCTCTAGGGGAAGCAACCGGTTGCCAAGAAGATACCTGGCTGTTTTGGCAGGCAGTTAAGCTGGCAAGCAAGACCAGACTCAAGGACAGGAAAGGCCAAGCTAGATTGTTCATCAATCCCCATCTCCCCGCATAGATCTAGCAGCGCTAAATTGCTCATGGCAGATGATTAATCCAGCCAAGAATCCCGTAAAGGTGGGAATTGGCCTCGTTGTTTACGCGCCTGCATCGCTTGTTCTAGCAACATCAATAATCCGGGTGCTTCTTGCTCAATCGTCAACAATAGGCGCTCACCTAGGGCAACATCTCCTGGATCAAGCCCCGTTGCCATCACCTCCCGTAACCGTGGCATTGCCCAACTATCGACCATCTCAATTAATCCACTAAAACAGCGATCAAACTGACGTTCCGTCAAGGTTGAATCCTCTAAGGGAAATTCAATAATGGCTCGGATCTCGCCATCGGAAGCATCATATTCCCATTGCAACATCTTGGTTTCCCAAGAAATGACCAGCATCGTTTGCAAAATAACAGCCTTATGGGGGTGATTTTGGACGCCAATCAGCACTTCTGGCACAAAGAGTTTAAAAAATTCTCCCTCTTCATCCAACTGCACCACAATTAAAAAGTCATCCACATGCTCCGCTTCAATTTGGGTGATGATTCGACTTTTTTCGGGCTGTATTTCATAGATAAAGCCCTGTGCATCTAAATAGCTCGCAATTTGTTCTAACGTTGCCCCCATTCGGGCATCCTCATCGTGATAACAGCTTTGTCATTTCACACTGGGACTCAGAGAATCGACCCTGAGATCCAGTGTGCCAGGTTTTCTCAACTTTGGTAAACCTTAGTCTTCATCCAGTGGCTGGGCAGATTGCTCAAGCTGATGGTTGGGAGGACAGTCTAACTCAAAGATCAAGGTTGCCAAGGGCGGCAAGCATAAATCTAAAGAATAGGGACGATTATGAAAGGACCATTCCTCTGCCCATTTTCCGCCTAAATTACCCATATTGCTGCCCCCGTACTGACGGGCATCGCTATTGAACAGTTCCTGATAAAACCCAGGTTCTGGTACTCCCACCCGGTAATGACTATGAGGCTGGGGCGTAAAATTGCAGACGGTCAATACAAATTTGTTGGTATCCTTCGCTTTACGAAGGAAGGAAATAACGCTATGACGATTGTCATTACAATCAACCCATTCAAAACCGTCATAGTTAAAATCGTTGGTGTAAAGACTGGGTAAACGACGGTAGAGCCGATTTAAGTCAGTGATAAACTGCTGCAGTTGCCGATGGGGATCGTATTGAAGCAGATGCCAGTCTAAGTCACCCCAAACATTCCATTCGTTCCATTGGCCAAATTCCATGCTCATGAACAAAGTTTTTTTGCCAGGATGAGTAAACATAAAGGCATAGAGGCAACGAAGGTTGGCAAATTTTTGCCATTCGTCCCCCGGTATTTTGCCGATCATGTTACTTTTGCCGTGGACAATCTCATCATGGGAGAGCGCTAACATGAAGTTTTCGCTAAAGGCATACATGATGCTGAAGGTGACATGATTCTGCTGAAACTGTCGGAACCAAGGATCCATGTGGAAATAATCCAACATGTCATGCATCCAACCCATATTCCATTTGAGGTTAAATCCTAACCCCCCCAAATAGGTGGGCCAAGAAACCATCGGCCAAGAGGTTGATTCCTCGGCAATGGAGAGAATCCCTGGAAAGTAGCTGAAGATCAAGTCATTAAGATGGCGTAAAAAATCTGCTGCCTCGACATTCTCAGCGCCGCCATAATCATTGGCTAGCCATTCTCCGTCTTCACGGCAATAGTTGAGATAAAGCATCGAGGCGACTGCATCTACCCGAATGCCATCAATGTGATATTTATCAAACCAAAATAAAGCATTGGCAATTAAAAAGTTTTTAACTTCATTGCGGCTGTAATTAAACACTAAGGTGCCCCATTCCTTATGCTCCCCCTTGCGGGGATCGGCATGCTCGTAAAGATGGGTGCCATCAAAGAAGGCCAAGCCATGGCCATCCTTCGGAAAATGACCTGGGACCCAATCGACAATCACACCTAGCCCCTGCTGGTGGCACTGATCGATAAAGTACATCAAGTCCTCTGGCGTGCCATAGCGAGAGGTGGCCGCATAATAACCCGTGACTTGATACCCCCAAGATCCATCAAAGGGATGCTCGGCCACAGGGAGTAATTCAATATGGGTAAAACCCATATTGGCCACATAGGGAATCAGACGATCTGCCAGTTCTCGATAGGTCAGAAATCGGGCACCGGGTTTCAGTTCTGACACAAGGACTGGGGAAATAGGGGTGCCATCCTCTAGGGTGGCAGGATCATCAGTGGCTGCATGCATCCAAGAGCCCAGATGGACTTCATAAATGGAGACGGGTTGAGAGAGGGGATCAGCATGGCGACGTTGCTCTAACCAAGCCTGATCGCTCCAAGTATAGGCTGATAAATCTGTAACGATGGAGGCAGTTTTAGGTCGAATTTCCTGCTGGAACCCGTAGGGATCAGACTTTTCATAAATATGCCCCTCTAGATTTTTGATTTCATATTTATAGTGTTCACCAATGCCAATATCAGGGATAAACAATTCCCAAATGCCTGAGGGGCCTTTACGCATTTGGTGACGACGGCCATCCCAGGCATTGAAGTCTGCCAAAATCGAAACATTGCGAGCGTTAGGAGCCCAGACTGCAAAGTTGACGCCATTGATACCCTCTAGGGTAGTCAGATGGGCTCCTAGTTTTTCATAGATCCGGTGGTGATCGCCTTTAGCAAATAAATGTTGGTCATATTCCGTTACCTGGGGTGAAGCAAAGGCATAGGGATCGTAGACCACACATTCGCGATCGCCCTCTTGGATTCGCAGTTGATAATTCAGGGTTTCCACTTCAGGAATCATGCATTCAAAGAAATGAGGATTATGCAAACTCTGCATAGCATATTCCTGGCGCTGATCAGGGCAAACAACGACTGCTGCATCCGCGTTAGGCCAGTAGGCCCGAACCACCCAGCCCGGTTTACCACCAACTTGGATTGGATGGGGTCCCAATATTTCAAAGGGGTTGTGATGCTGGTTCCACACAATTTGGTTGACTTGTTCCGGCGTAACAGAGGTGGACATGGAGATACCTAATGGGAGGTCAATAGTGGATGCACAAACTTAGAGGCAAAGGATAGGGTGAGGGCCAGTCCTAAGGGATGGACAGCAGGATCCGATCAACAAACTTGTGAATCAGCTGATTAGAATCGGGAGTAGCTTGCAGTTGATCTAAGATCTCTTGCAAGGCTGCCTCGGTCTTCAGATACCGAGTCTGATACCGAATAATGCGAGCTGCTAGGTCATGTTGATCAACTTCAGGATGGAATTGAAACCCATAAAATGGCTTATCAACGACCTTAAAAGCATGGTAAGGGCAACGGTCTGTATAGGCTAGGGGCACGGTATTATCAGGCAAGCGCATAGCTCGCTGTTGGTGACCAGAAACAGCTAAAATGGATTAGGAAGGTCATAAAACAATAGATCTTGATCCGCCGCAGGGGTCAAGCCAATGGGATAAATGCCCATTTCCATCCCCTCAGGATCATGAATGACTTGCCCCCCTAAGGCTTCAACGGCAAGCTGGAAACCAAAGCAGGATGCAAATACAGGTAAATTTTGGTCAACACAGTAATTGAGTAGGGACTTCGCATCCTCAACAAAGGGATACTGATCAGGTTGCAAGACAGAAGCATCGCTGGATCCGCCAATGAACAAGGCATCATAATTATCCACGCAGTTGGGTAAAAAGTGAGGTCTGTCAAAAACATTAAGAATGGTGAGTTGTCCTTCCTCTAACTGACTGTAGCGGATAAATTCACCGAGCTCTTCTTGACGAGTTGTCGGATCATCTCGAATTTGTAGGTATAGAATCTGCAGTTGAGAGCGGACTTTTGTCATGGTAGAGGTCTAAACAGGAGCAGAGACAGCAAGGACAGAGGTAATCAGGGTAGTCAGTAGACCTCACCCTACTCACAAGAAGACCCTCTCCAATGCCGGATTGGATTATACTGGTAGGCCAAATTCTTGTAGGGTTAGGATTAGTCTTGGTACTTCCTCGCCTCGGAGAGATCAAATCTATGGTCACATAGCTGGCCTGACCCATCTGCCATCAGCATCATACTTAGTAATCCGTAACAAATACATTCAATGTTAAAATAAATCTTAAAAATTAGATAACTTGGCGTTATGGCCCCTTCCTTAGCTCAGGTCGCACGCCCTCAGCTCTTTATTTGTACACTATTGAGTTCAGAATCTTTAGTTGACCATTTATCCCAGATCTTGGAGGGCGATCGCTATCGATTACTTCATACCAACCCCGATGATTTTTTGACCATCGTCAAGCAAGGCAAACATCATATAGATTGCCTGATTTTAGAAGAAACCGCCTCTTTACCCCAGAGGATTGGGCAATTGCATCGAGATGCTATCTTGCTGCCCGCTGTGATTGTGACGACCCTACCAGAGCAAAATTACCAGGCTGAGGATATTACCCCTGCTGGACAAAAGCTAGACAGTTGCTACCATGTCGCTGAAGTGCGTTGGGCAGATCCCACTGGGCCTCAAATACTGGAGGCGATTGAGCAATCTATCAGTCAATTTTTGCAACTCTCGAAAACCTGTCCGATTCCTGATCCAAAGGTTGCGAAGGTATTTGCATCAGAAGATTTTGCGGTAACCCTTGCCAGCCAACAACAGCGTCTATCGCAAAAGCTGAAGGAGCGATTAGGCTATCTGGGCGTCTATTACAAACGCAATCCCCGTCAATTCTTCCATCAATTGTCAGAGGATGAAAAGCAAGAGTATTTATTAAGTCTTAAGCAGACTTATCAAAAAATCATCTTGAATTACTTTCGAGCGGGTCATACTTCGGTTAATCAACAAATTGATGAGTTTGTGGCAACATTGTTTTTCTCGGATATTTCTATTTTAAAAATATTAGAAATTCATATGGAATTGATGAGTTCCTTGACCAAACAGCTTAAGCTGGAGGGGCGAGATGAAGCTATCCTATTAGATTACCGCTTGACCTTGATTGATATTATGGCTCATCTGTGTGAAATGTATCGTCGTTCGATTCCGAAAGCCGAAAAAAACCGATCGCAATAGCTTTATCTCTATGCTCTATGGTTGAGCAATTCTTCTTAATGGTTCCTTAAAGTTTTATACAAAATATTATCTTCATCCTAAATTATGAGTGCTATGCGAAAAACCTATGTTTTAAAGCTCTATGTGGCTGGGAACACTCCCAATTCTGCTAGAGCTTTAAAAACATTGAATCACATTTTAGAAACGGAGTTTCAAGGCGTATATGCTTTGAAGGTGATTGATGTACTCAAAAATCCGCAATTAGCGGAGGAAGATAAAATCTTAGCAACACCGACATTAGCCAAGGTGCTCCCTCCGCCTGTACGCAAAATTATTGGCGATCTCTCTGATCGGGAACGGGTTTTGATTGGCCTTGATCTGTTGTATGAAGAATTATCTGAGAGAGGAGTAGACTAAGGTTAGAACTTTAGTATTTTTTTTAATTTTCTGAATCAAAATTTAGATTTAAGTCAAAACTATTTGTAAACCATGACAAAAAATAATCCATCAAAAGTAGAAAATGGCCGTCTTTTAAAGGTTGAAGTTCAAAAGATTTTGACTCGAATTGAGGGATTTGATGATATTACTCATGGCGGCTTACCTCAGGGACGAACAACGCTGGTAAGCGGTACTGCTGGCACAGGAAAAACTCTTTTTGCCCTTCAATTTATCTATCATGGCATTATTCATTTTGATGAATCGGCTGTTTTTGTAACCTTTGAAGAATCACCGACCGATATTATCAAAAATGCCCTCAGTTGTGGTTGGGATCTGCAACATCTAATGGATGCTGGCAAGTTGTTTATTCTGGATGCTTCTCCTGATCCTGAGGGCAAGATATTGCCGGTGAATTTGATTTTATCAGCTTTGATTGAACGCATTCAGTAGGCAGATTAGCAAATATCAAGCTAAACGAGTGGCGATT
>JAAUUW010000046.1 GCA_012030735.1 Acaryochloridaceae cyanobacterium SU_2_1 | reverse complement strand
CACAGTAACTGCGATCATGATCATGGCCATTGCGATCATGATCATGCCCACCATTCCCATCACTTAGAAAATGATGGGTTTACCTCCTTATCCTTTCAAAGCGATCGCCCCTTTTCAATTCGCAAGTTTCAGTATTTTTTGGATGAGCAGTTGCCCCTCAATGTTTTTCGGGCTAAGGGGATTCTTTGGTTCGACGAGAGTGAAAAGCGGCATGTGTTTCACCTGAGTGGTAAGCGATTTTCCCTCGATGATGAGGAATGGCGAGGCAAACCCAAAAATCAATTGGTGCTAATTGGTCAAAACTTAGATCATGAGGGATTGCGATCGCAGTTGAACAACTGCCTAACCCAAACCTCTGCCAACCACAGCAAAGGTTTTGGCTAAGGATTCATCGATTTAATATCTATCTCACCAGGGATTCCCAAGAATTTCCCTGCGGACATGCTCAAGTAAATGCGGACATGCTCAAGTAAAAGAGATCTCTCTCTAGCCTCAGTTGCCTTTGAACCCTTGGCGAAGTTACCCTTTTGCATCATAAAAGCCTATGGGCCTGCCCAAACAAACACTCGAAGTAACCGATTCTAAGGCACAACGATCTCTGCCTGCGCGAATGAGCAAATCGGTGCGCTGGCTCTCTCCAGGACTTGCCATTAAACGCTGGCTATTTCTGAGTGCCATTGGGGTAATATTAACTAGCCTAGGGCTAGCGATCCTTGTTCAATTAACCCCTATTTTCTATGTGACTCGGGTTCTGGAAACGACCCTCAAGACACTGTCCCGCTACTTTCCCAACTATATCAGTGGTCCCCTGGCGATTGCCTTAGGGCTGCTCTTAATCTTTTGGGGGCAAACCCGCACCTTGGGATCGATCACAGAGGTCTTGCTCCCCGAAGGCCAAGATGAATTCGTTGATCGGTTATGGACCCATCGACGCTTGAATCGGGGGCCCAAAATTGTGGTCGTTGGGGGTGGCACAGGTCTGTCTACATTATTGAGAGGACTGAAAACCTATAGCGCCAATATCACTGCCATTGTCACCGTTGCGGATGATGGTGGTTCCTCGGGACGGTTGCGACGAGAAATTGGCGGGCTGCCTCCGGGGGATATTCGCAGTTGCATTGCCGCCTTAGCGAATCAGGAAAAATTAATTACCGCTTTGTTCCAGTATCGGTTTAAGGCTGGAGATGGCCTCGTCGGCCATAGCTTTGGCAACTTGTTCCTGACCGCAATGAGTGAGATTACCAACGGTTGGGAGGAAGCGATCGCAGCTAGTTCCGAGGTATTAGCCATCCGGGGCCAGGTTCTGCCAGCAACCCTCAGCGATGTCAAGCTATGGGCTGACCTAGAAGATGGTCGCCACATCGAGGGTGAATCACAGATTACCAAGACTGGGGGCAAAATCATCCGAGTCGGATGTACACCCACCCGTCCACCCGCCCTTCCCAAGGCCATTCGAGCGATCATTGACGCCGACCTGATTATTCTGGGTCCGGGGAGCCTATATACCAGCATCGTTCCCAATCTTTTAGTGCCCGAGATTGTAGAGGCCATTGCTCGCCGAACCGTCCCCCGGATCTATGTCTGCAACATTATGAGCCAACCTGGAGAAACAGAAGGATATGCTGTATCTGACCATGTTAAAGCCCTAGACAGAACCGCTGGCAAGCGCATTTTTGATGCGGTGCTTGTGCAGAAGAAATTACCCTCTTCTCTGGCTGTGGCTCGATATATGGAAGAAAACGCCCATCCCATCGTCATCGATCGAGAGCGATTGATGAGAATGGGATGTCGAGTCATCCTCGCCAATGTCATGGATGAAGACCCCACAACTCAGTATGTCCGGCACAGCCCTGACCGCTTGGCCAGAGTTCTACTGCGATGGTATGGTCGAGTGAATCGCATGGACTATCCCACGCACACCTGAGGCGAATCCGACGAGTTGCCTATCCAGAAGGACCGTGATTCTTTACTATTATTTTAGGATTCTCGCCATCCTTGCTTCGTCCCTTCCGCCTTTTTGGTTTCAAATTGTATGACTATTGGTTATCTTGCGTTAGTCCTCCATGCCCATTTACCCTTTGTTCGTCATCCTGAGAGTGATTTTGTTCTAGAAGAAGAATGGCTATTTGAAGCCATTACAGAAACTTATATTCCCCTATTACAAGTTTTTACCGGCCTCCAGCGGGATGGGATTGATTTTAAGATGACCATGAGTATGACGCCTCCCCTGGTGTCAATGCTCAGAGATCCTCTGTTGCAGGAGCGATATGACGAACATCTGGCCAAGCTCGAGGAACTCGCCACCTTAGAAGTCGAGCGGCATACGCATAATAGTCATCTACGGTATTTAGCAGAACATTACGTGAATGAATTTCATGGTGTTCGCGAGGTTTGGGAAAATCATAATTGCGATCTGATTTCTGCCTTTAAGCCTTTTTTAGAGAGCAATAATCTAGAAATTATTACCTGTGGTGCCACCCACGGATATCTACCGCTAATGAAGATGTATCCCGAAGCGGTCTGGGCACAATTGCAGGTGGCCGCGGAGCATTATCATGACACCTTTGGCCGGCCTCCTAAGGGCATTTGGCTACCGGAATGTGCCTATTTTGAGGGGCTGGAACGGATGTTGGCGGATGCAGGCTACCGCTACTTCATGATGGATGGCCATGGGTTGCTCTATGCCCAACCCCGACCTCGATTTGGCACCTATGCCCCCATCTTTACAGAGTCAGGGGTAGCGGCCTTTGGCCGAGACCATGAATCTTCCCAACAGGTTTGGTCGTCGGAGGTGGGATATCCAGGTGCCCCAGAGTACCGAGAGTTCTATAAAGACCTGGGATGGGAAGCGGATTACGAGTATATCAAGCCCTACATCATGCCCAATGGTCAACGCAAGAATGTGGGGATTAAATACCATAAAATTACAGGTCGGGGGGGTGGCTTGTCGGAGAAAGCACTCTATGATCCTTACTGGGCTAAGGAAAAAGCGGCAGAACATGCCCAAAATTTCATGTTCAACCGAGAGCAGCAAATTCAGCATCTGCAAGCAATGATGCAGCGTCCTCCCCTAGTGGTCTCTCCCTATGATGCAGAGCTGTATGGACATTGGTGGTATGAGGGGCCATTATTTATCGACTTTCTCTGCCGTAAGTCTTGGTATGATCAGCAAACCTATGCTATGACCCATTTGGCTGATTATTTGCGATCGTATCCCCATCAACAAGTTTGTCGTCCTTCCCAGTCAAGCTGGGGATTTAAAGGGTTTCACGAATATTGGCTTAATGACACCAATGCTTGGATTTACCCTCATTTGCACAAAGCCACTGAACGCATGATTGAGTTAGCCAGCTTTGAGCCGGTGGACGAACTAGAATGGCGCGCGCTTAACCAAGCCGCCCGCGAACTACTGTTAGCCCAATCCTCTGACTGGGCATTCATTATGCGTACAGGCACCATGGTGCCCTATGCTATCCGCCGTACCCGATCTCATCTAGCTCGCTTCCAGCATCTATACCAGGGCCTTAAGGATCACCAAATCGACAGCGGCTGGCTAGAAAAAATTGAGCTCATTGACAATATTTTCCCCAAGATTAACTACCGGGTTTATCGAACGCTCTAGAACTCACGATAACGAAAAATCAAGGTGGAAATCATCAAGAGCAGGGCAATGTAAACTAGGCCATAGCCTAGGCTCAGGTACAGTTCCGAGGGTGTCGCTGTAATGGTGTGGACAGCTTGATTCTTGAGGTCTAAGCGGGACAGATCAGGAAAAATCAGATAAATTCCCTTGGCGATCCGGCGCAGGCCATCCGTTTCTAGGGATTCACTTAAGGTCAGTAAGTTCTGAGTAAAGTGCCCCATAAAATATACGGCAAAGGTGAGTACCGTTCCCATCAGCGAACTGGCAAAGGAACCAAATAAAATTGAAACCGCCCCGATTAAGGACATTTCTAAAATCATAAATCCGCTGGCTAACAGAATATTGCCAGGAAGATAGTTAAATTGTTGCCAGCTCAGGATCGCCATCAAAATTGCGGTCATAATGGCCACCAGAATGGCTAGCACCGCTGATAAGCCGAGATGCTTGCCCAGCACAAATTCAGACCGACTCAAGGGTTTAGCAATCAAGATCAAGGCCGTGCGTTTTTGAATCTCTTTATTGATCAACCCGCCGCCTTCAAAGGCAGCAACGGCCAAACCCAACAGACTAATACTGGCTAGGCCAACATCCACACTAATTTTCGCTTCAGTTCCCGATGAGACTTCCCCCAGGAACAAAATCACAATCAGTAGACCAAGGGCATAGAGACCCGCCAGATAGAGAACCCGATCTCGAAAAATATCTCGGAACACGTTGGCAGCAATGACTGAAATTCTCTGAGGATTCATGGCTAGATACATAACGCTTCAGGAATAGGTACAGAAAGGCCAAGGGCCTGACTTTACCCATTCTCCAGTATGATACCCAGCTCCCTTAGAAAATAATGACTTGCTTGCTAAATACCCCTCTGTGTTTTGAAATGTTTGGTTGACCCTAGCTGCTGCCCTTAGCCAAGGAGGGGAATCAGGAGGAACTGTTCTTAATCTGGTCATAGGCCCAGTCTAGCCAAGGCAAGAGCGCCACTAGATCTGCTGTTTCCACCGTGGCTCCTCCCCAGATTCGTAATCCTGGAGGTGCATCACGATAAGCCCCAATATCAAAGGCAACTCCCTCTTGGTCGAGGAGAGTTGCCAGTTGCTTCGCTTGTTTAGCTTGCTCCTCAGCGCTCAAGGCCCGATACCAGGGGTCGATGATCTGAAGGCAAATGGAGGTGTTGGAGCGGGTCGCTGGCTCCACGGCTAAGAAATCAATCCAAGGTCTTGCCTCTACCCAAAGCGTGAGGGCATCTAAATTGGCTTGGGATCGAGCCATCAACCCAGGTAAACCGCCTATTTGCTCAGCCCATTGCAATCCGTCTAAGGCATCCTCAACACATAACATTGATGGCGTATTGATCGTCTCGCCTGCAAAAATTCCAGTATTCACCTTGCCCCCTTTGGTTAGCTGGAAGAGTTTGGGCAGGGGCCAGCTCGGGGTATAGGATTCTAAGCGTTCAAGAGCTCGGGGGCTAAGGACTAACATCCCATGGGCTGCTTCCCCCCCCATCACCTTTTGCCAAGACCAAGTCACGGCATCCAACTTAGACCAGGGTAGATCCATGGCAAAGACAGCGGAGGTGGCATCTGCAATGGTGAGTCCCTGCCGTTGGTCGGCAATCCAGTCACCGTTGGGAACCTTGACTCCAGAGGTGGTGCCATTCCAGGTAAAGACAATATCGCGATCGCAATCCACCTCCGACAGATTAGGCAAATGGCCATAGTCTGCCTTAATAGAGCGACAATCCGTCAACTTCAACTGCTTCTGCACATCCGTAATCCAGCCCGCGCCAAACTCTCCCAAGCCAGCATATCCACCCCTCGAGCACCCAAGAGTGACCAGAGCGCGATTTCCACTGCTCCTGTATCTGATCCAGGTACAATCCCGCAGAGATAGTCAGCCGGAATCCCTAGCACTGCCTTAGTGCGGGTAATTACCTCCTTGAGTCGGGCTTTACCTGGGCCAGACCGATGGGAGCGTCCCAGAAAGGCATTATTGAGGACATCCAACTGCCAACCAGGGCGTTTAGCGCAGGGTCCCGAAGAAAAATAAGGGCGTTGAGGGCGTTGAGTGGGTTGGGGCATAGTCATAGTCAATTCCGCAAACAGACAATCATCGAAGCAATGGTGATCCGCTCCAAAACTTAAGCTGGGCTGCCTCTACAGCAACCCTTTCCCTTAAGCTTGATTCGGTGAATTTTAGAGTCTAAGCTGCTTATTAGGGAATGGAGCGTTCTGGATCATTTCTTTTAAGATCTACTAACTCTACTCAATAGAATCTGCTCGCTTCCCTCTAGGAGCAGATGTTCAATATATAGACTGCAAACTACTCGTAGCCCATGCCAACTAACGGCACATTTTTTTGATATGACTTCTTCTTCGCCCCTACAGCCCGGTCAAAAGGATCAACTTCACCCCCAACGAGATCGCGATCGCCAAACCCTAGATCGCCTACTCAGAGAAGACAACAATGAACTTAATCTGGCAGAATTAGCCCGCCTCCGCATCCGATACAAGGGCTTTCCAGGCAGTTGGGATTTACAAAAAGACTTAGACCAGTTGCTCAAGAAATGGCAACTCACCGAAGAGCAACTGTTTGAGCAAACTCGCAACATTCATGCTACAAAACAGATCTATACCGTACGCAGCAATAAACGAGAAGACTGGACTTGATCCCCGCTGAATCTCGGGAGCGATCCCCTAGGCAACCTCTGCACCTTTATCTGATTCGGCATGGGATTGCCGTTGATCAAAACACCCAGCAGCCTGATTTTTACAGACCCTTAACGGCCAAGGGTATTCATAAAACCCAGCAAATCGCCCAACGGTTACAGGATCTCAAGATCACCTTTGATGTCTTGCAAACCAGTCCCCTCACTCGCGCCCAGCAAACTGCCGAGATCCTGCATCAAGCTGGACTAAGTACAAGCATCGCTGTTTCAGAGCTACTCAGTCCCGCAGGATCATTTTCAGATTGGCTGACCTGGCTAGAAACTTGGCGAGCCTTAGGTCAGCAACATTTGGCCCTTGTTGGCCATCAACCCAATTTGAGCGAATGGGCTGAACAACTGATCTGGGGAACAGTCCAGCAAGCACTGACCCTCAAAAAGGCTGGTATAATCGGCATCACCCTACCTGAAGATGCAGACCCTAGGGGACGCAGTACCTTATTCTGGTTAACTTCACCTAAATTTTTGCTCTAATCCGTTGTCCGGATTGAGTGAATCATTATTCTCAACTATTGATGTTGGCTAATCTGCCCCGGTAACGGATCGCAGATTCGGCGTGAAACCTAATACAATCTGAAATTGATAACAAGAACAGAGAATAAAGGCGGCTTTACTTGGAGTGGGTGCCATCTATCCAGCCGCAACAGCAATACTAAAGTTAGCAAACCTTCTGTCCTTCCTGCCCTAGGAGTGTTAATCAATGACCCTATGCGAGTACCAAGCAGGCTTAGAAGGCATTCCTGCAGCACAGTCAAAAGTGAGTCATGTGGATGGCCAAGCTGGCCTCCTAGAGTATCGAGGTGTTCCCATTCAAGCCTTGGCTGAACAGAGCAACTTCCTAGAAACGGCCTATCTATTGATTTGGGGTGAGTTTCCCAAGGCTGAAGATCTATCGCTTTTTAAGGACGAGATTGTCCATCACCGCCGCATCAAATATCGAATTCGGGACATGATGAAATGCTTTCCAGAATCCGGTCACCCAATGGATGCTCTCCAGGCTTCTGCAGCGGCGCTTGGCTTGTTTTATTCACGACGGGCCTTGGATGATCCCATTTATATTCGACGGGCAGTTGTGCGCTTGTTAGCCAAGATTCCAACCATGGTGGCAGCCTTTGAGCATATTCGCAAAGGGAATGATCCCGTTCAGCCCGCGATGATCTCAACTATGCGGCTAATTTTCTATTCATGCTCAACGAAAAAGAACCCGATGATTTTCTGGCCCATGTGTTCGACACCTGTTTGACCTTGCATGCTGAGCATACGATGAATGCCTCTACCTTCTCAGCTCGGGTAACGGCGTCGACCCTCACAGATCCCTATGCTATTGTGGCTTCCGCTGTAGGGACCTTAGCTGGCCCTTTACATGGAGGTGCCAATGAAGAGGTGATTGAGATGTTGGATGAGATTGGTTCTGTGGAGAATGTTCGGCCCTTTCTAGATGCAAAGTTAGCCAGTAAATCTAAAATTATGGGTTTTGGCCATCGGGTTTATAAGGTCAAGGATCCTCGCGCTGCCATCTTGCAACGGTTGGCAGAACAATTATTCGACAAGTTGGGGGGCGATCTCTCCTACGACATTGCGGTAGAGCTAGAGCAAGCAGTGTCAGAAAAGCTTGGGGATCGGGGGATTTATCCGAATGTCGATTTTTATTCAGGTCTCGTTTACAAGCGCATGGAATCCACGGACTTGTTTACACCGATATTTGCGATCGCACGGGTGGCAGGCTGGCTCGCCCATTGGAAAGAGCAGTTAGAGACCAATCGCATCTATCGACCCACCCAAGTCTATATCGGTGAACATGACCGTCCCTACATTCCCGCAGAGAATCGGTAATGGACTAGAGATGTCACCCCCCTGAACTCTGTTGAACCCTATTCCTAACCCCGATAAATTTTAATGCGAGGGTCTCAATTTAGGCTGCTCGAAGACCGCCTGGCCGTATATACTGGTCTAGGTATAAAGAAACTTTACAAATCATCAATTTCGTCAAAAACGGGCAAGCATGAACCCAGGCATTGATCTTCAACAACGTTTTATCGAAACCCTCATGGACCTAGGGTTAACCCCAGGGGTCGCCAAGACCATCTGGTTGCCGATACCAATGCTATTGATGATTATCGGGGCCACCGTCGGGGTACTTGTCTCTGTGTGGCTAGAGCGGAAGATCTCCGCTGCCGCTCAACAACGAATTGGGCCTGAATTTATCGGTCCCTTGGGTATTTTGGCTCCGGTGGCTGATGGCATCAAACTCGTGTTTAAGGAAGATGTGGTGCCCGCCAAAACCGATCCCTGGCTCTTTACCCTTGGGCCCATTTTGGTGGTCATTCCTGTTTTCTTCTCGTACCTGATTGTTCCCTTTGGCCAAAATTTACTGATTACAGATTTAGGCATTGGTATCTTCTTCTGGATAGCCCTATCCAGCATTGCGCCCATCGGTCTACTAATGGCAGGCTATTCCTCTAACAATAAATACTCCCTCATTGGGGGGTTGCGGGCAGCTGCTCAATCCATTAGTTACGAATTGCCCCTCGCCTTAGCCGTCTTGGCCGTGGTGATGATGTCGAATAGCCTCAGCACCCTAGATATCGTCCATCAGCAAACTGGGTATGGTCTGCTGGGTTGGAATGTCTGGCGGCAACCCATCGGGTTTCTGCTGTTCTGGATTGCAGCCTTGGCTGAATGCGAGCGGCTCCCCTTTGATTTGCCCGAAGCTGAAGAAGAATTAGTAGCAGGCTATCAAACCGAATATGCTGGGATGAAATTTGCGCTGTTTTACCTAGGTTCCTATGTCAACTTAGTGCTTTCTTCCCTGATGGTGGCGGTGCTTTACTTTGGGGGCTGGGATTTACCGGTGCCCACAGGGTTAATTGCTAGTTGGATGCATGTGGATCCTAATAACGCCATTTTTGAGCTAACCACAGCTGGACTAGGCTTAGTAATGACCTTGCTGAAAGCTTATTTCTTCTTGTTTTTGGCTATTTTAGTGCGCTGGACTGTCCCCAGGGTCCGCATTGATCAACTTTTAAACTTTGGCTGGAAATTCCTTTTACCCGTAGGTCTGGTTAACCTGTTATTGACGGCGGGATTAAAGTTAAGCTTTCCCTTTGCCTTTGGGGGCTAAGGGTTAATTTGGCGCATTGCCTCTGTTTCTGATTTGAATTTTAAATGCCTCCAGCCTGTCAAATCTGCCTAAATCTGAGAGTTTTCATACCATGCTCAAGTTTCTCAATAAAGTGACCGAATACGGGAAAGAGTCATTGCAGTCTGCTCGGTATATTGGCCAAGGCTTAGCGGTAACCTTTGACCATATGAAACGCCGCCCCATTACAGTTCAATATCCCTACGAAAAACTGATTCCCTCCGAGCGATTCCGGGGTCGTATTCACTTTGAGTTTGACAAATGTATTTCCTGCGAGGTCTGTGTGCGGGTCTGTCCAATCAATCTGCCCGTGGTGGATTGGGAATTTAATAAGGAAATCAAGAAAAAACAGCTCAAGCATTACAGCATTGACTTTGGGGTTTGCATCTTCTGTGCCAACTGCGTTGAATATTGCCCAACCAACTGTCTCTCCGTCACGGAGGAGTATGAACTTTCTACCTTTGATCGCCATGAGCTAAATTTTGATAGTGTGGCCATGGGTCGCTTGCCCTATAAAGTCACCCAGGATCCGATGGTGACACCTATCCGTGAGTTTGCCTATTTGCCTGCTGGTGAGTTAGAGGGCCATACCGTTAGCCATACAGCTCCCCGTGCCGGAGAAACTCCCGCTGAAATTGTGGCTCGTTCCCAACCAAAAACAGCATCCGCATCTACCCAAGCAGCATCTGAGGAGGACAAAGCATAGTGAATCTAGCAGAAGGGGTTCGGTTAGTTTCCTTAATCATCTTGTCCGTGATGATGCTGGGAACTGCCTTAGGCGTTGTCTTGTTTGAAAATATTGTCTATTCTGCCTTCACCTTGGGTGGGGTGTTTATCAGTATTTCCGGGCTGTATATTCTCTTGAATGCCGATTTTGTCTCGGCAGCCCAAATCTTGATCTATGTGGGGGCGGTCAATGTTTTGATTCTGTTTGCGATCATGTTAGTCAACAAACAAGAGGACTTTGAGGTTTTACCGCGACGATGGATTCGTAAAGTCTCTACGGCTTTTGTTTCTCTGGCTTTGTTTGCATTATTGGCGACGATGGTGTTGCAAACGAACTGGCCCGTTAATCCGAGCAAACAACCCCCAGCCTCATCGGTGTTGGCAATTGGCATTCATTTCTTTACGGATTATTTGCTGCCCTTTGAGCTGGCCTCTATTTTGCTGTTGATGGCTCTTGTGGGTGCTGTGGTGATCGCTCGGCGTGAAAATATTGTCGGTGAAGAGACTGCGATCGTAAGCGAAGAACCACCTCACATTTTTGAGCTGCCAGAACGCCCCCGGGAACCCATCTCTTGATCAAAGCTAGCCCAGCAGTTTTGTTACTATTGACTAATATTTAGAGGATTCCTATGAACCTTGAGTATTTTTTGCTCCTCGCTGCTGCCCTATTTTGTATTGGTATTTATGGTTTAGTGACCAGTCGCAATGCCGTGCGGGTCTTGATGTCGATTGAGTTGCTTCTCAATGCCGTCAATATTAACTTAGTGGCTTTTTCTAATTTTTTAGATGGACAAAACATTCGCGGCCAAGTCTTTACAGTGTTTGTGATTACGATCGCAGCAGCAGAAGCAGCGGTTGGCTTAGCCATTATCCTGTCAATTTACCGCAACCGCGATACTGTTGATATGGAGAAATTCAATTTACTCAAATGGTGATGATCTAGAATAGTGAAGGATTTAAAGTTGGGTTGCTTACCTTCAAAGAATGGCCCATTGTTCTCCTCAATCCGACTGTCTAGATTAACATGACCGAAAAGCTGAAGACTCAAGCCCAGATTCTGGCCATTCTTGTCCTCGGTATGTGGACTTTGCAGGTGGTGAATGGCTTCTCAGGCAATGCTTTGATTGGGTTTGGGATTGTTCCGCGTCAGCTGGTTGGTTTGCGCGGCATCATATTTTCGCCTTTTTTGCATGGTGGCTTTAATCATTTGCTCGCCAATACCCTACCCTTTGTGATCTTGGGCTGGTTGGTGATGGTCCGTCGGATCTCAGATTTTCTCAAAGTTAGTCTGGTGGTGATGGGGGTGGGTGGCCTAGGAACTTGGTTGTTTGCAGGGCCTAATACAGTCACGATAGGTGCCAGTGGCTTGGTTTTTGGATATCTGGGATATTTGATTTTTAGGGGAATCTTTGAGCAGAGTTTCATTGCGATCGCAGTCTCCCTAGGGGTAGGTATAGTCTACGGGGGCATGCTGTGGGGCATCTTACCCGCTCAGCCTCATATTTCTTGGCAAGGACACCTGTTTGGCTTTATCGGCGGCGGCTTAGCCGCACGTTGGTTCAGCAAACCCCAAGCCAAAAGCCGTTACCAGGGTTTAGATTAATTGCAACTGCACCCCAGCTATGACAACCACTCAGGTTTACCCCTCCCAAATCCTGAAAAAACAACAAGGTCGGCTGCGCAGCTTAGTGGCAAAGCCATCCGCGATTACGCCATGATCGAAGCGGGCGATCGCGTCATGGTCTGCCTGTCAGGGGGTAAAGACTCCTATACTCTGCTGGATATTCTATTGTTGCTGCAAAAAAGCGCCCCCATCCAGTTCGAGATCCTAGCTGTCAACCTTGATCAAAAACAACCAAACTTTCCTGCCCAAGTATTACCCAATTACCTCGATCAACGCGCCATTCCCTATCGGATTGTAGAAGAAGATACCTATGGGATTGTCAAACGGGTTATCCCTGAGGGCAAAACCATGTGTGGTCTCTGTTCACGATTACGGCGCGGTATTCTCTATCGAGTCGCCACCGAGGAAGGGGCCACTAAAATTGCCCTTGGACATCATCGGGACGATATTATCGAAACTTTATTCCTGAACCTCTTCCATGCCGGCAAGCTAGAAGCAATGCCCCCCAAACTGCTCAGTGACGACCAGCAGCATCTTGTGATTCGGCCCCTCGCCTATTGCCCAGAGAGTGATATTCAGGCCTATGCCAATCTGCGCCAGTTTCCCCTGATTCCCTGCACCTTATGCGGTTCTCAACAGACCTCGCAGCGGCTACAAATCAAAAGAATGCTGCAAAGCTGGGAAGCCGCAACACCAGGGCGTTTAGAATCAATCTTTCGCAGCTTACAAAATATAGAACTGTCACAACTGGCAGACTTGAAACTGTTTGATTTCGCCGGACTAGCCACGCAGGATCCAATCCCTCAGCCACAGGAAACAGCTAGCGAGCTTCCATAATACTTTGGATGCCTTCTCGTTCCAGTAACTCTATCCGCTCATCCGCCTCTTGTTGATTTTCATAGGCACCCACTTGCCAAACAGATAGGCCCTGATAGCTAGACCGAAAGGCATCGGGCACTAAGGCCTTAACCTGAGAAATTTGGCTGGCATCAGCGGTCTTGACCACAACTCGATAGCGTAACCTAGAGCGTTGATCTAGGGGGGGCGGCGGCGGTGCGCTTGAGTCTAAGCTGTTGTCGAAGCCCCCATCGCGGCTGGCAATATATATATCTGAATCAGGATCGTAGCTGCCTAAGGGAGGCAGTCCCTTAGGGACAGGCAAGAGGTCAGCATTCAAACCAGGAATAACGGGTCCCTCCTCCTCCCCTAGGCTAGGGCTGAGGCTAGGGGCTGGGGGCGTTAAAATCGCCTGCCGTTGATGACGAAGGGGTTCAGGCACAGGAATCTGAATGGGTCGAGATATCACGGCCTTTGACAGAGGAGGTTGGGCTGCTAGCTTGATGCCCGGAGTCTGAATGCGTCTATTTGGTAAGTTTTGCCGACTTTGATTAATGTTTGGAGCAGCCAAGGGAACTCCTAGAGGATCCGGTGCTCCGACACCAGAATCATCACTCGACAGATTGGGCAAGGCGGAGGGGGAATGGGATCTAGCAGTAATCAGGGCCGGAGAAGATGGGGGCGAAAGTTGCGGCTCTGGCACAGAGATTTCAATGGGTTCTTGAAAGGCGGCGGGCCTGGAGAGGGGACGCTTTACGGAGGCTGTCGCGGGTGGAACAGCAGCGGAAATTTTCGATTTGGGCTGAGGGAGCTGTTGCTCAGAGACTCTTTCCGCTGGCTCGGCCACTGCTACTGCTGTTGGGGCAATTGTATCGCGGGTAAAGTAAACATGACCTAAGGTGTTACTGTTATAGGTTCTTTTGGTTAGTCGCCACTGGGGATCTAGCTTGATTTTGAGGAATCCTGCAGCCGCAGATTGAGTTTCACCAATTTTGAGTGGGGGTGCTTTAGCATTGCGAAGGGGATGCCCCACCAATATAAGCTTGTCGGCTTGTTTCTGGATGCTTAAGCGATAGTCTAGGGCAAAGTCTTGGCCAGCTTGACGGATGGAGTAGCCGTTACTATCGGTGCTGCGGCTACAAATACCTGTGAAGTCAAATTGCAATAAGAGTGGATCAACATTACCCAGGGCATTCTCTTGCCAGCAGGGCTTTGTGGTGGAGAGTTGCTCCAGGATGATCAGGTTATATTGCTTGCCCTCAGCAAAGGGAACTGCGATCGCAACAAACTTGCTCTGATCAACTTCCTGTTGGCCAAATTCAGCCGCCCTTGCGACCCCATCAGGGACAAGCAATCCTAAGGTCAGACTAGCGATCGCAACGGTTGAGCATAACGAGATAGTTTTCATTGCACCCCTTTAACTTCCCCACAAATCTATATCTATAGAGCCAGAAATCCAGAAAGCAGAGCTTGACTTTCAGAGTACCCAATCAGATCTCTAGACTACAAAGCCACACTGTCAAAAAAGGTTTAGATAACCTAAAGCAGAATTAAAGAAGGGCCTCGTGGAATAAAATTTTACTCTGATCTTTTTCTAAAAGATATAGACTTAATATAACGTAATATTTCTAATAAACGGATGAATTTATTTTCTATTCATCACGAAAATATTTCTCAAAAATATAAATTTCTTGCTAATAAAATCACTGTATTTAGATATAAGAAATTAGTAAAATAAGTTCATCATGAACTTTAATTAGATTAGAGTAATGATTATTATTAAATAAGTTTTCATCATTGACATTTACAATTTAAATATATTTAAGTGAGTAATTCTTGATAGTTTTCTAATTAAAATTATCAAGAATTTTATTTTTAGATTTATAATCTATCTTATAATTAAGATATTTGTCAATTATAGTAATTTATATTTGTGTCTATAACTGCATATAGCGACATAGATTTTTGTAAAGACGAGAACTCTGTAAGCCTATAAAGAAAGGCATTTGATAATGTCGTACAAGTTAGAGTTGGAATCATATTTATTTCAGTTTTTTATAATTTATACACGTCTCATTGTAATAATTATTATATCTTGTCGATGGCATTCATGATTTAAACGATACTTATAATTTATGCTATTTATTTGTGATCATAAAAAACTATGATACTTCCTTGAAATAAATTTATGTGAAAATACAGATAATTAAAATACGTAGCTCTTGTCTTTGCGAACATCAAGTCATTGAAGCTTAGCTAGTGCTTACTTCAATCAAGAAAATTAGCCTCACAATGAGTGCTTATTATACAGAGTGATATTTCCATTTCTGAGTTAGAAGCAGCTAATACTAGAAATTATTTCTATAATTGAAAAATACTAATTCTAAAAAATTTAAGTATTTATAGATTAAAGAATTTTCTATTTGAATCCTTTGCTACAGTTAAGATGCTATCAATTTTAGATCTTAAAAACTCAGTAGTGAATAGTCAGAACTCAACCCTTGATCGTATCCTTGATGCCAACTTAGATCGTGCTCGTGAAGGATTACGCGTAATTGAAGAATGGTGTCGCTTTGGCTTAGATAACCAATCCCTGACGAGTGCTTGTAAGCAACTGCGCCAAGAACTTGGGGGTTGGCATTCCCCTCAATTACGCATGGCCCGCAATACCCCAGAAGATCCAGGCACAGCACTGACCCATCCCCAAGAGCAAAGGCGAGCAGATATCTCTACTGTGCTTCAGGTCAATTTCAGTCGTGTGCAAGAGGCTTTACGAGTTCTTGAAGAATATGGAAAAATTGAAAATATCGCCATGGCCGCCGCCGCAAAGCAATTGCGCTACCAAATCTACACTTTAGAGAGCCAAGTTCTTGCTCAGGACTGCCATCAAAAACTAGCGAAGGCTGCCCTTTACCTAGTGACATCCCCTTGCCCAAATCTATTGGCGGTGGTAGAAGCTGCCTTAGAGGGAGGGCTATCTTTGGTGCAATATCGAGAGAAACAAGCCCATGATCACGATCGCCTCACCTTGGCTCGCCAGATCGGGCAACTATGTCATCGGTACAACGCTTTGTTTATTGTCAATGATCGGTTAGATATTGCGATCGCCGCTGCCGCCGATGGTGTTCATTTGGGTCAACAGGATCTACCCATAGCCGTTGCCCGTCAACTCTTAGGACCCCATAAAATTGTAGGACGATCCACCACTAACCCTCAAGAACTAAAACGTGCCATAGATGAGCAAGCAGACTATATCGGCGTTGGTCCCATCTACAAAACCCCAACCAAAGCAGATAAAACAGCCGTTGGTCATGACTATATTCGCTATGCAGCCGACCATGCCCCCATGCCTTGGTATGCCATTGGTGGTATTGATGAACATAATCTAGCCAATGTGATCGCATCTGGAGCCAGCCGAATCGCTGTCGTACGCGCCATTATCGACTCTCCCACTCCCACCCAGGTCACCCAAACCTTACTCCAGCAGTTAGCAATTAAACCACCCACCCTAGAAAAAATTTCATAGATCCTCAGCCGACTCTCCTAAGCTCTGCTAGCCCTTTTCTATCATTCAGCTGCCATGATTCAACTACAAGTGAACGGGGAGCAACAAACTTGCCCCAGCAGTCTATCCCTGCCTGAGTTCTTGCTTCAGTTAAACCTTAAGCCTCAACTAGTTGCCGTTGAATATAACGGCGAAATTCTCCATCGGCAATTTTGGCAGACGACTTATTTGCAACCAGGCGATCGCCTCGAAATAGTAACCATTGTCGGTGGTGGTTAAACCTAAATTTGTTCTCACCCTTTGGACTCATTAAAACTCACAAGACAGTGAGAGGTGTTTTTCCCTATAAAACCCTGTGCGCCTTGCTTTGAAAGCTCTAGCAATAATCACTCCTTAATGTCAATGTTTTAGACAGTTAATATTGTTAAAATCAGTAACAGAGTTTTTCTGGGACAAGCATTATTAGGTTATGGGCCGTGTCGGTGTTCTATTACTGAATTTAGGGGGACCAGAACAGCTCAGAGATGTTCGTCCTTTTCTCTATAACCTGTTTGCTGATCCAGAAATCTTGCGATTGCCCTTTTCATGGTTGCAAAAACCTTTTGCTGGATTTATCTCGATCCTGCGGGCGCGCACCTCGCGGGAAAATTATCGTCAGATTGGCGGCGGCTCACCCCTCCGCCGAATTACCGAAGCCCAAGCCGATGCGTTACAAGACAATCTGCAAAGCAAGGGCTTTGATGCACAAGTGTATATTGGCATGCGCTACTGGCACCCCTTCACAGAGGAAGCTATCGCACGCATTAAGCAGGATGGCATAGACCAGCTCGTTATTTTGCCCTTGTACCCACAATTTTCTATTAGTACCAGTGGATCTAGCTTTCGCTTGCTGGAAAGAATTTGGGCCGCAGATCCCGATTTGCATCGGATCAAATATACGATCATCGCCTCTTGGTGTAATCGGCCCGGCTACATCACTGTGATGGCGGATTTTCTGCGCCGCGAGCTAGAGCAGTTTGAGCAGCCCGATCAAGCCACCATATTTTTCAGTGCCCATGGCGTCCCTCTCAGCTATGTCACCGAATCTGGGGATCCTTACCAGCAGGAGATCGAAACCAGTACCCAATTGATCATGGAAGCCTTGCAACGACCCAACCCACATATTCTGGCATATCAAAGTCGGGTGGGACCAATGGAATGGTTGCGCCCTTATACGACCCATGTCATTGCCCATCTAGGCCAGCAAGGCGTAAAAGATCTCGTGGTTGTCCCCATTAGCTTTATTTCAGAGCATATTGAGACTCTCCAAGAGATTGATATGGAATATCGGCATTTGGCTTTGGAGTCGGGCATTACACATTTCCGACGCATGCCAGCGGTCAATACTGATCCTGATTTTATTGATACCCTTGGCGAGATGGTGATTGAATCCTTAGAACAACCCCCCCTCAATTTTTCTGAGATCTTGGGTCCTCAAGAAAATATTAAGCTTTACCCCCAAGAACGTTGGGAATGGGGAATGACAAGTAATGCTGAGCGATGGAATGGTCGATTAGCGATGGTGGGCTTTCTGGCCCTGATGATTGAATTGATTAGTGGTTATGGTCCCTTGCACTGGGCCGGATTATTGTGATCACCAATATTGCCAAGATTGAGTGGCAATCACATAAATACCTAGGGCCAGGTTTGTGGTGCTATGGGCCACAATACAGGCATAGAGACTGCGGGTTGTCTTGAGTAAGAGCGCGTAGATTAACCCCGCAAGAATTGCCACTAACCATTCACTATGCAATAAACCAAATAGCACTGCGGTTATGGCAAAGGCAACTCCAGTAAAGGATCCCAAGGGTATTTTGCGAAAATCTGGCACACTCAGATATCTCAGCAAAAAGGAACGCCAAAAAATCTCTTCCATGATAGGTACCATCACCACTAAACCATAGCAGCGCAAGGCCAAAAATAAGGGCAACATAAACCCCCGCAATTCTGCAAAGGGGTTAAAACTCAGCCGTGTCCCTAAATGGGGATAAGGAATCCATTGGTCTAGAAGGATCCATTCGGCAAAGACAATCAGACCTACCACTAGGGCTAACAGGGTAATGTTGCGTTGCGGCCGAATCTCTTGCCAGGGTTGGGCAAAATAAGCCAGCATCAGGGAAACAGTGCCCACCTTAGCCCCATATAGCCAAGGATAGATCCCGGCATGGGGCCAAAAACTTTCGAGGGTAGTGAACAACATAAATGTGGCCATTGGGACCACATAGGGAAACCAGGGTTGCCGCATCGATATGTTTGAGGTCGGTTATGCTTATTCAGAACTAAGCATAACCGACGATTTTGCTTTTGCTGAATCTTGATTGGCCAAACTCCGCCGCATGGCTTCTACAAATCGACTGACGCGAATCGGATCGATGGGTTGATCAATTTGACCATGACGTTTGAGCGAACTTGAGACAATCGCGCCATTGGCAGCCTGCATCAAGTGGGGAATATTTTCCCAGGTCGCCCCACTACCAATGAAGACAGGAATGCCTTGAGCGGCATCTGTCGCAAGTTCTAGATCAGTCAAGCTAGGGGGACTCCCAGTTTCCCAGCCAGAGATGATAATAGCATCGGCTAAGCTGCGCTCAATAGTTTCGCGTACTTCTGTTGTTAGGTGGGTTGAGCCCAGGGGACGCGCATGTTTGACAAGGACATCTGCAAATATCTTGACGTTGCTGCCTAGTTCGCGGCGATAACGAAGTAATTGGTGGGCTTGGCCTTCGATCAGGCCTTGGTCAGTGGCCATCACGCCTGTGAGGATATTGACTCGAATAAATTGAGCTTCTACACAGGTGGCAATTGCCATAGCGCTGCAAGGGTCGTTGCGCAAGACATTGATGCCAATGGGCAAGGGAACTAAGTTTTTGACTCGCTGGATGACTAGGCTCATGGCACTGACCACGGCGGGATCGACAGAGCCTTTGGTGAAGGGGGCATCAAAGAAGTTCTCAATGATCAGGCCATCCACTCCGCCAGCCGCTAGGGCAGCAGATTCTTGTTCGGCCCGAGCAATGACTGCCTTAAGACTCCCGCCCCAACGAGGAGAGGTGGGTAGGGGAAGAAGATGCACCACGCCAATGATAGGGTGAGAAGATTTAAAAATATGTTGTAGCTCCACGGATCCTTGAGTCAAACTCAGCTGGGAGGGATGGAAGACTTTGTTGAAACCGCTAGTGACTCTCCATTGCATAAGGCAAGTCTTTTACAAAGGTATCATCGAAGTCCCTTAGACTGTCTAGCATAGCAGCTTGCCGGATCTGTGTATATTCTGAAGATCTAGTTTTTTTGGCGATCGAAATATTCTGCATGAACCGCTATGTTGCGCGGATTTAATCCTTCCACATTTCCCCTGCTTTGGACGCCTGTTGCGGTGGCTTTGGGTAGTAATTTAGGGGATTCATTGGGAATTCTGAGAGCGGCGATCGCAACCCTAGCAGAAGATCCTGGCATTCAGATTCAAAGACAATCCCATTGGTATCAGACTGTAGCGGTGGGGCCACCTCAGCCCGATTATTTAAATGGATGTGTGCAATTCTTAACCTACTATCAGCCTGAACCCTTATTAATGAGACTCTTAAGGATTGAAAAACAGTGGGGCCGTAAACGCCAAGAGCGTTGGGGACCTCGCATCTTAGATTTAGACTTGCTGCTCTATGGCAGGCTGTGATCGATACTCCTAGTCTGACGGTTCCCCATCCTCGGCTACATGAACGGGCCTTTGTGCTCAGGCCCTTGGCCGAGATTTGTCCTGATTGGATTCATCCAGTCGCTGGATCTGCGATCGCAACTTTAGCCAAAACTGTAGACTATACAGGAGTTCATCAACTCCCTTCCTAAGGCATTATTTAAATTGCCCTTCCAGAGCAGCTTCCGTTCCATGGCTTTATTCCAAGAACCCCCAGAGATTCTCCAACCCCTATTGTTCTATCAGAGCCGCAAATTTTCCTATGCAGCCAACCGGCTTCGTTTACCCAATGGCAGTGAAGGGGATTGGGCTAGTGTCCGCCATCCTGGTGGCGCCATGGCGGTACCCCTTACCCCTGAGGGAAAAATTTTGTGTTG